>JAWOKY010000037.1:0-36967 GCA_033853975.1 Thermodesulfovibrionales bacterium | reverse complement strand
TACAAGATAAAGAGCTGATGTTTCAGGATGCCGGCATATCCGGCATCCGCCAAGGATTTACGCCGGCCCCCTCAGTTCGCCGCCGGTCGCTTTCAGGAGATGTTCGACAAGCCCCTGGTGGACCGACTCAACCTCAGCGTCGGTGAGCGTTCTTTCGGCCCCCCGGTAGACGATCCTGAAGGCGAGACTCTTCCTGCCCTTTTCTATGTTCTTTCCCCTGTAATGGTCGAAGATGTCGGCGCTCTCGAGTAATTCAGACCTGTAGCCCTTTATGTATTCCATCACCTGCGAGGATGGAATTGCTTCGTCGAGGATGATCGCAACGTCCCTTTCGATCGCCGGATACTTCGGGATCGGGGAGTAGACGGTCTTTTCGGGCACAAGCGGGATGAACTCATCGAGGTCGATCTCGAACACTATGATCTCCGGCCTGCTCACCTTCAGATCAAGATGTTCGACCACGGACGGGCCGATCTCCCCGATAAAGCCAAGACCCTTGCCGCCTGCGCTGATGTCGGCCGATTTTCCCCTGTGCAGAAAAACCTCAGAGGACGGGGCATAGGAAATTCCCCTTACCTTCAGTTCCTCAAAGAGAGACTGAAGCGCCCCTTTAGCGACGAAAAACGCCGCTGCGTCTTCCTTCCAGAGGGAGGGCGCATTTTCGCGGTAGAAGATGCCCCCAAGTCGCAGTCTCTCCGAGGGGAGTCTCTCTCCTTTGTCGATAAAGACCCGCGAAACCTCAAAAAACCTTATCTCCCTGATGCCGCGCGAAAGGTTATAGATGAAGTTATTCAGAAGCGAAGGGACAAGGGTCGTCCTCATCAGGGAGTCTTCCCGGCGCAAGGGGTTTCGTACGCTCAGATGCCTTCTCCTTTCGTCATCAGCCGCTATCCCGAGCATATCGAGCTGCGAGGGATTCATGAAACTGTAATTGACCACACCCGTAAATCCGGCCTTGCGCATTGATTCGTGCACCGTCCGTATCGCTGCCTCTTTCCTGCTCGGCGTGCCGGCAGAGAGAGGGGGCTTGGGAAGCTTCACCGGGATGTTTGTGTATCCGTAGAGCCTCGCCACCTCCTCCACCACATCGATAGGCTCTCTCACGTCCCTCCGGTATGCCGGAGGGGAAAGCGTGAAAACATCGCCTCTGTCATTCGTCTTCATCTCAATCCCCGAAAGGATACCAAGCATCTCAGCCTTTTTAATCGACGTGCCGAGAAGGGAGTTCACCCTTTCGTAGCTCACCTCGATCACAGGAGGCTCGTACCGCACAGGGTAGGAGTCGACGATGCCGTGGATGCTGCCCCCACCGGTCTCCTTCATAAGAAGCACAGCCCTGTCGAGGGCCTTCACAAGGAACTCTATATCCGTTCCCCGCTCGAAACGGTAGGAGGATTCTGATCGAAGCCCCAGCGCCTTCGATGTCCTTCTTATGGAGGTCGGCTCAAACCATGCGCTTTCGAGGAAGATGTTTTTCGTGTCTGTGGTGACGCTCGATTCCTCGCCGCCCATGATCCCTGCCACCGCCACAGGCTCCTTCGCATCCCAGATAAGGAGCGCCTCTTCGGGGACGTTCCTTTCGATTCCGTCAAGGGTGGTGATAACGCGCGGCTTCCCGGCCTTCGAAACGCGAAGCGTCCGATCACTGAGCCTGTCGGCATCAAAGGCGTGAAGAGGATGGCCGAATTCAAGGAGCATGTAATTCGTAATATCCACGACATTATTGCCGAGCGAGCGTATGCCGCATTTTTCGAGACGGTCCTTCAGCCACTGCGGGGAGTCGCCGATCGTCACGCCTGTGATCAGTCTGCCGGTGTATCTGTTACAGAGGGCTGGGTCGAGAATTTCGACTTTGAAGTCCCTGGAGGAAACCTCATCGGAAATCGTGCTGAAAGGGATCTTCAAAGGCAGCCTGAAAGATGCTGCCACCTCCCTGGCCACGCCGAGGATGCTGAGGCAATCCGGCCTGTTCGGAGTCACGTTCACCTCGAAGACGGGATCGCCATCGATGGTTTCAATCCCCTCTATCTCCAGGCCCGCCATCGTCAGCCTGTCGGCCACTTCCTGCGGCGAAGCAGTGATATCAACGAAATCCTTCAGCCACTCAAAGGAGACCCTCATGGCCTATCCTTTGTAGATTTATATGTCATTCCGGTTTGTCCGGAATCTTTCCGAAAAAGAATGATTCCCGACGCGCACCGCTTGCGGGAATGACAGACTATGAGCTTCTCTTGTGGCAATTTTAGTAACAGAGCTTTTTCCATTTAGAACTGGCTCAGGAACCTCACGTCGTTTTCGTAAAAGAGCCGTATGTCGTCGATGGCATACTTCAGCATCGTCAGCCTCTCGACTCCCATGCCGAATGCAAATCCGGAGTATTTCCCGGGATCATACCCCGCCATCTCGAAGACCTTGGGGTTTACTAGGCCTGAGCCGAGGATTTCGATCCATCCTGTCATCTTGCATACCCTGCAGCCCTTCCCCCCGCAGAAGATGCAGCCTATGTCGACTTCCGCGCTCGGTTCGGTGAAGGGGAAATAACTCGGCCGGAAGCGTACCGGCGTTTCCTTTCCGAAAAAGCCGTGCAGGAAGAGTTCGAGGACCCCCTTGAGGTCGCTGAAGGAGATATCGGTGTCGACCATAAGTCCCTCGACCTGATGGAACATCGCTGTGTGGGAGACGTCCGCGTCGCAACGGTATACCTTGCCCGGAACGATTATCCTGAGGGGTGGTTTCCGCTTCTCCATCACCCGCACCTGAACAGGCGAGGTGTGGGTCCTGAGCACGACGTCGTCAGATATGTAGAACGTATCCTGCATGTCCCTTGCAGGATGGTCCCTTGGAATATTGAGGGCCTCGAAGTTGTAGTAGTCGAGTTCTATCTCCGGGCCGTCTTCGATCCCGAAGCCCATCGACGTGAAAATTTCCTTGACCTCGGAGAGGATCCTGTTTATCGGGTGGTTTCTTCCGAATGCGGTGAATTTCCCGGGCAGGGTCACGTCGATCCCTTCGGTGAGGAGACGACGTTCTTTTTCGCCCTCTTTCAGGAGCTGCTCTTTCTCCCTGAGCCCCTTTTCTATAAAGGCCTTAAGCTCGTTGACCGCCTTGCCGTAACCCCTCTTTACTTCGGCGTCTGACAGCGAGGATAGTACCTTCAGCTTCTCCGTGACCAGGCCCTTCTTGCCTGTATACCTGGACCTGATCTGCTGAAGCTCCGGCAGCGCCGATACCCCTGCCAGTTCCGTCAGGAACGTCTCCCCCACCTGCTTTAAAGAAACTGAGAGGTCCTCTAAAGAGAGATGCTCATCCACAGGGTCTCTTACGACGCGAGCTTCGTCTTTACCGTCTCTGCGATCTGACTGAATGCCTTCGGGTCCTGATAGGCAAGATCGGCAAGCGCCTTCCTGTCAAGCAGGATATTCGCCTTCTTGAGGCCCGACATGAACTGACTGTAATTGAGCCCCATCGCGCGGACCGCAGCACTTATCCTCGTGATCCAGAGGGACCTGAACTCGCGTTTCTTCGCCTTCCTGTCGCGGTATGCGTATTGAAGCGCCTTGTCGACCGTCTCGGTCGCTGATCTATAGAGACGGCTCTTGGCGCCATAATAGCCCTTCGCCCGATCAAGGATCTTCTTTCTTCTCCTTCTCGATTTGAAACCACCTTTTGCCCTCGGCATCTTCTCCTCCTTCAGAAGGGCAAAGGATAAAACACGGCCGCGGAACCAATCCGCAACGGATCCCTGCCCTGCAAACTTTTTCTATAAATAGGGTAACAGCTTTTTGATGTTGAGACGTTCGGTCTCGGCAACAAGAGCGGCGGTCCTCAGGCCCCTCGTCCTTTTGGCAGGCTTGCCCGTCAGCAGGTGGCTCTTATAGCCCTTCCACCTCTTGATCTCACCCGTACCGGTCACCTTGAACCTCTTTGCCGCCCCTCTGTGGGTCTTCATCTTCGGCATCTCTTCCTCCAATCACATTCACAGGGAAAACATAGCTTTGTTTCCCGTTTTAAAAAATCAGACCTGTTATTATACAAAAAAGAAGACTTTTTGTCACCCTCCGGTCCCCCGGCGAGAAACGCAAAGGATTTCTTTTTCAGTCGGTGGTTATCTGTCCGGCGCTGACTAAGACTTTGGAGCGACCACCATGGTTATATGGTTGCCCTCAAGCCTTGCCTGCTGCTCTATCTGGAATTTACCCGTGAGATTCTGGGAGATCTTCTCGAAGACCTTCATGCCCAGTTCCGGCCTTACAATCTCTCGTCCCCTGAAGTACATGACGATTTTGGCCTTGTCGCCGCCGTCGATAAACCGGTTGATATTCCTGATCTTCAGGTCGAGGTCGTGCTCGTTTATCTGCGGCCGCACCTTCACCTCTTTAACATCGATCGTCTTTCTCTGGGCATGTTTCTTGTTGAGCTGATACTTATACTTGCCGAAGTCCATTATCTTGCAGACCGGGGGAACCGCTGTCGGGGAGACCTCGACAAGGTCAAGTTCCCCGTCGGCCGCTCTGCCGAGTGCCTCGCGGACCGTCATCACTCCAAGCTGTTGACCGTCGCTGCCGATGACCCTTACCTCCCTCGCCCTGATCTGCTCGTTCACCCTGATATTCTTACCGACCTCTCTGCTGCTTATGTTTTCACCTCCGCTGGTTTATCTCTTCCTTCAGAAGAGACATCAATTCATTCAAACCGAATGGGGCGGTACTCTCCCCATTTCGCCTTCGCAGAGCCACCTTTTCTTCGGCGACCTCCTTATCACCTATTATAATCGAATAGGGGATCTTTCTTATACTGCTCTTCCTTATTTTAGAACCTATCTTCTCGTTGTCAAGGTCGAGCTCGACGCGAACCCCGTCCTTCCTGAGTTCCGAGGCGAGCTTCCGGGCGTATTCGTCATGCCGTTCCGCAATCGTCAGGACAGACAGCTGCACCGGCGCAAGCCAGAGCGGGAAGGCGCCGGCGTAATGCTCGATCAGGATGCCGAAGAACCTCTCCAGTGACCCCATCAGCGCCCTGTGCACCATTATCGGCCTGTGCTCCCTGCCATCCGCTCCGCGGTAAGAGACATCGAACCTCTCCGGAAGATTGAAGTCGACCTGGAGAGTGCTGCATTGCCATGACCGGTTCAGCGAGTCCTTTATCTTTATGTCTATCTTGGGGCCGTAGAAAGCGCCGCCGCCCTCGTCCACCTGATAGGAAAGTCCCTTCGCCTGCAGCGCGAGCTTCAGTGCCCTTGTCGAGCGCTCCCATATCTCCTCAGTGCCGACGTATTTTCCCGGTCTTGTCGAAAGATATACGTCATACTTGTCGAACCCGAAGGTCGAAAGGATGAAAAGGGTGAAGTCGAGAGTCTTCAGTATTTCGTCCTCTATCTGGTCTTCACGGCAGAATATGTGCGCATCGTCCTGCGTAAAGCCCCTCACGCGCATGAGTCCGTGAAGCACGCCGGAGCGCTCGTAACGGTATACCGTGCCCAGTTCGGCATATCGCATCGGCAGATCGCGGTAACTCCTCAGCGCGCTCTTATACACATGGATATGGAAGGGGCAGTTCATCGGCTTGATCTCGTAGTCGACGCCTTCGATCTCCATCGGTGAATACATATTCTCACGGTAGAAATCAAAATGGCCGCTCGTCTTCCAGAGGTCCAGCTTTGCAATGTGGGGGGTATAGAGAATCTTGTAGTCCGATTTGAAGTGCTCATTTCTCCAGAAGTCCTCGATCGTCTTGCGGATCATCGCCCCGTTTGGGTGCCACAGGATGAGACCGGAGCCCACCTCGTCGCTGATACTGAACAGGTCGAGTTCCTTGCCGAGTTTCCGGTGGTCCCTCTTTTTCACCTCTTCGAGATAGTCGAGATATTGTTTGAGGTCTTTCCTTTCGCTGAAGGACGTCCCGTAGATCCTCTGGAGCATCTTGTTCTTTTCGCTGCCCCGCCAGTATGCACCGGCAACGCTCAGGAGCTTGAAGGCGGCGATCCTGCCGGTCGAGGCGAGGTGCGGCCCCCGGCAGAGGTCGGTAAAACCGCCCTCTTCATAGATCGATACCTTTTCATCGGGAATGTCCCTTATGAGTTCGACCTTGTAGGTCTCGCCCATTTTTTCAAAGAGCGCAACAGCCTCCTCCTTCGATATCTCCTTCCTGACAAAGGGAGAGTTCTTCCGGATGATCTGCTCCATCTCCTTTTCGATCGCCGCAATGTCCTCGGGAGTGAATGTCCTGTCTATGTCGAAGTCATAGTAGAAGCCCTCCTGAATGGCGGGGCCTATCGCGACCTTCACATCAGGAAAGAGATTTTTCACGGCGTGGGCCATGACATGGGAGGTGCTGTGGCGGTAGAGTTCCCTGCCCTCTTCGGAATCGAAGGAGACCGGTTCGATTACGTCATCCTGCTTCGCTGATCCAACAGAGGCGAGGTCTGATATACGGCCGTTGATCTTTACTGCTATTGCCTTTGCTTTCTTGAGCTGTTTTTCTATCTCGGTGATATCGTCGGCTTCGATTTCTCTTCCGTCTTCGGTCCTGAGCTTAATATCCTTTTACCTCCGGAAATAGCAGTCATGAATATGAATAAAGGATATCATACCTGATAGCTTTTCCCTATTTCAATACACCATTTTGCAAAGATATTCGCACGGTCCGGCCGTAACCCCCTGTCGAAGCAAGGGGCGACACGGCACAGATCATACGTCATGCGGGGCTTGCTTGACATCCGTACCCGGTTAGATACAATGGGTCGTATGAAACAGCCCGGCAGGACGTCGAGTCGCTTATTGTGCCTGGCTTTCATCGGCAAACGGGGGAAAACAGGGAAAGGGGAAATATTATGGAAAAAATAGTCGAGTACAGGATTCTCTATTCATCTTATATAGAGGACCTGCAAAACCAGGTGAATGCCCTGATAAAGGCGGGATGGATCCCAAAGAGCGAGCTTTGTTTCGGGGCCGGCATCTATCATCAGACGATGGTGCTGCCCGAACAGTCAGGACGAGACTCGGCATAAGAAGACCGCCCTCCTGATCCTGCGCAGAGGCGACCTTCAAAGGTCACGCCATTCGAGCAAAGAAGACAGACCTGCCCGCAAAAGAGTCCTTGACACTTCCTGCGCAAATAAGCTACCGTTGACAACGACTTGAAGGTATTGGCAAAAAAAGAGACTTTTCTTGTCCCGGTCAAGAGGCCGAGTGGCCAGTCAAACCACATGAGGCCGACAGGAGCCGAGCGCAATTGGGAGCGGGAGTAGACAACCAGGATCTGAGAGAAAGACTGCGATGGATCGTGGGTCTCAGATGGATAGGCATCCTAGGCGTGTTCGTTGCCACGCACGTGGTGAGGGAGCTGAATTCGCTTTCGTTTTCGATGATCCCGGTCTATGCGATACTCGGGGTCGCCTCGCTTTACAATCTCTTTTTCGGCTGGACCCTCAGGTTTCCGGGCCATGAAACAAAGAAGATCGCGGTGGCCCAGATATTTCTCGATCAGGTCACCCTGGCGCTTGCCATATATTTTTCCGGCGGCTGCGACAGTCCCTTCATCTACTTCTTCATTTTTCATATCGTCATAAGCGGCATCCTTCTGCCGTGGGGATACACCCTTGTCTTCGCAGTGCTTGCTGTCTTCTTCCCGTTTACGGTCATGGGACTCAAACATTACGGGATATTGCCCCACTACGGCATATTCAAGAACGAACCGATGATATTTACCGATCTCACAGTAGTTGGCTCTTACGGCACTGCCTTCATCACAACCATTTTCCTGACCGCCTATTTCGTGACATATCTAAGCCGGAGACTCCACGACAAGAATGAGGAGATACGGAGGCTCTACGCGCTTTCGGAGCGGCTGCGCTCGTCAATACGGATAGGCGAGGTCATTTCGATTATCGAAAGGGAACTCTGCGGATTTACGGGGATCAGCAAGAGCTGCTACATGCCCCTCGACAGGACCAGACGGATCCTCACCGTCTCCTCCCCTGAAAAGGAGTTGAATATCCCCCTGCTCGATCGAAACAGCTTTACCGAGTCGCTCTTGAAAGGCGCTCCAATGGCCGTGGATTACAGAACCATAGCGTCCGACTACGAGAAGGAGGCCCTGGACCTGATCGGGGCCAGAAAGGTTCTGCTGCTGCCGGTCCTTGCCGCTTCGCTCAGTCCCTGTTACAAGTATTTCCAGTGCAGCGACACAAAATGCTCGGCTTATGGCAAGGAGGCGGGGAAATGCTGGCAGGGCTCCGGTTCCCACTGCAGAGGCAGGATATTCAGGAACAACATAGAGAAACTCGACGGTTGTCTTTCCTGCGAGCTGTTTACGCCGGTCGGCCTCTACGTCCTGAACCTTGCGGGGGAATACACGCCCTTTGAGAAGGTCGATATGGACGCCTGCATGCGTCTTCTGGACGCAGCCGGACTTGCGGTATCGAACGCGCTTCTTTATGAAAAGACGCTCGGTCTTTCGAAGATCGACGGACTTACCGGTCTGAAGAACCACAGGGAATTCAAGGAGGCTTTCGGGGCCGAATGCCTGAGGGCAAAGAGATACCAGAGAGGGCTTGGAATGATGATGCTCGATGTGGATTATTTCAAAAGCTACAACGACACGCACGGCCACCCGCAGGGTGACGTACTCCTTAAGAAGCTGGCCGAACTCATACGGGAGAACCTGAAAGACACGGACATCGTCGCACGGTACGGGGGAGAGGAATTTGCGGTGCTGATGCTCGAAACGACCAAGAGACAGGCTGTCGATGTGGCGGAGAGGCTGAGGCATATGGTCGAATGGTGCAAATTCCCAAAGGAAGAGACCCAGCCCGGAGGGAAGATCACAGTAAGTGTGGGGGTAAGCGGTTACCCCGACGACGGAGCAGACGCCGAGACGTTAATAGAGGCCGCCGATGTGGCGCTTTACCAGGCGAAAAAAACAGGCAGAAACAGGGTAGTTGCCGCAGGAGACAAATGATCCGCAAGCTGAGCCTTGAACAAAAGTTTCACCTCATTATCATCTCCGCGGTAGTCGGAGCGATCACGGTGCTGACCCTGCTTATTGTCAGACGCGAGACGATGCTTCTTCAAAAAGACCACGGGAAGAACGCACATATCGTTACCGCAGCAATAGACAAGGCCATCAGGGACAACATGATGATGGGCCATGCCGAAGAGACCCGAAGGCTCATCACAGCCCTCAGGGATGTCGAAGGGGTGAATGAACTTGCCGTCCTGAAGGCCGATGGAAGCCGCGCCTTCGGAATGCCGGTCCCTGAAGTCGTTGTCACCGCCGCCATGCTTGAGAGCCTCAAACATGGCGAAGAACGGGTCCTCTCGATCAACGGTTCACGGTACTTTGTAACGCCTCTTATGAACGAGCCCGGCTGCAGGTCATGCCATTTCGCCAAAGATCCGATACGCGGCTTTGTGGTCGTCGGCATGTCGTCGGTCGATATCGACAGGGATATCGCGGACCTCGTCCGGAGGATGTCGGGGTTTGCAGTATTCGCATCCCTGGTCCTTTCGGTGGTGCTGACCGTGTTCAGCAGGAAAATGCTCCTTTCGCCCATAAAGGGGCTGACCGAGGCGACAAACCAGATAGCACGGAGAAATTTCGTCCTCTACAGGCCGAGGACATCCCGTTGCCACGAGATACTGGGTTGCAAAAGGACAGAGTGTCCGTCCTACGGGGATTCTTCGGTGCCCTGCTGGCTTCAGACAGGCACACTCTGCACCGGTGAGCCGACAGGCACATTTGCGCTCGAAAAAGGAACCTGCCTGAAATGCAGGGTGTACAAGAAATGCAGAGGGGATGAGATCACGCAACTCAATGACAACTTCAACCTCATGAGCGCGACCCTGAAGAAACACGAAGAAGACAGGGTGCAGCATATCGGCGAGATCGAGGACCTCAACAGGGAACTCGTGCGGAGCAACGCAAGGCTTGCCACCCTCCTTGAGGCATCAAGACTCACAACGTCCACCCTCGAACTCGAGCAGACATTGTCTTCAACACTCAGGATAATCCTTGATATCACACGCCTGAAGGCCGGGGCAATACTTCTTCTTGAAGAAGATGCCGTCAGGAGATGCCACGAGGTCCTCAATTGCAAGGCCCAGACCTGCCCCGCCGGCCGGTCGGACATACACTGCTGGAGGCTCTCCGGCACGCTTTGCGGCGTCGAGGGATCTTCCTGTCCCGGCGATCCGGTCCCCGGGGGGTTCGGAGAAAGCAACAACACCTGCGCCTCCCCTGTCTCTGACCATGCAAAAAAGTTCCTTGCATGCAGCAGGTGCTCAGTCTTTGCCGAGGTTGCGCTGATACCGAGGATGGCCGCGGGTTTTACGGGTCTTGAGATGGGGGAAAGGCTTAAAATAGAGAGCCGCACCCTGCACGAGGCGCTTCTGACAGGCCGGACGTCGGTGCATTACTCGAAGGAAAACCCATTCAATATCCCTGTGGATCCGGTAACCGAGATCGTCATGCCGCTGAGGGTCAAAGAACAGATTACCGGCATCCTCTACCTCGCATCGGATACTTTGCACCATTATGCCGCCGAAGAGATCTCTTTCTTTCAGTTCCTCTCCGAGGTCATCTCGTCCGGCATATTAAACAGCAGGCTGTTCAATGACGTAGAGACCTCATATTTCCAGACGGTCATGGCGATTTCAAATGCGCTTGAGGCAAAGGATCCCTACACGAGAGGGCATAGCGAACGGGTTGCCGAACTCTGCATGGAAGCGGCTGATGCCCTGGGTCTCAGCAAACGGGAGAAGGAACACCTCCGGTTGGCGGCAATGCTGCACGATGTGGGTAAGATAGGCATCAGCTTGAGCCTTCTGAGGAAAAAGGGGGATCTTGCCGCGCCCGAGAAGGATGAAATGCAGTCCCATCCTGAACGGGGCGTGCATATCCTCGAACCGATCCATTTCCTGAAACCGGTCCTGCCGGCAATACGACACCACCATGAGCGGTTCGACGGCTCTGGATATCCTCTGGGGCTAAAGAGCGCGGAGATCCCTTTCAAGGCGAGGATCCTGTGTGTAGCGGACGCCTGGGATGCGATGCTCTCAAAGAGACCCTACAGGGATCCTCTTTCGATCAATGAGGCCAGGAGTGAGCTCATGAGCCATGCGGGGACGCAGTTTGATCCCGAGATCGTCGATGCATTCATCGGACTGATGCCGGAGGCATAAATACACGACGTTCGAGATTCCGCAAATAGCCGGCCCCTTTTTTCCATGATACAATGTGGTTAGAAAAGACGTTTTTTGTCAATTCTCAGGAGGCGTGTCATGCAGATGAAGGTGATCAGGGAAATAGCAAAGAAGAAGGGCGTGACTCCCGGCACCATGAGCAGAACGGAACTGATCAGGGCCATACAAAAAGCGGAAGGAAATTCCGATTGTTTTGCGACGATGCGCGTGAATGATTGCAACCAGACGACTTGTCTCTGGCGTTTAGACTGCAAGGCCGAGGTGCTTGCCGAAGCCGACGTGCCCGTTGTCAGTTCATGTATTTAGCACGCCGGAGGCTGCCACCTTATCGAGCTGTCATCCTTCTTTCTTTCTCTTCCTCTCCTTCGGCTCGACCCCAAACCTCTGGTCTCCGACCCTTGCCGCCTCAACAATCGCCGAGGCTATGGTCTCAAAGTCTTCCGAATTTTCAGGAAGGTAAAGCCACTTCTTAAGGACAGGGTGCCCAACGACAGTCTCGAACTCCCGAAGGATCTCCTTACGGAATTCCTTTTCCGTGGCGATCAGCAGCCCGTTCCACGGCTCCTCTCCCGAACAAAGAACAAGCATCAGCCTGCCATGAAGATAAACCGCGCGGCACCCAAACCATGCCCGCTCAACGTAGCTCGGCTCCTCCATGATCGGATCGACAACCCATCGAAGCGGATGATGCTGTTTTTTCTTCCCTGAGGTCATGAGTAATTTTACTTCATCCCCATACGGTGCCCAACAGAAATTGTTGATAAGGCTGAGGAAAAAATTCAGATACCTTTTCAGATAAGGGACTTATCGGGATTGCCTAAAAAATGAGCAGCAAAACCTATTGAAATTCAAGGGAAAAGACTCTTCGTGGTCGTGGAAGGAAAGTCAACATCTTTTTTCAAAAAAATGCAATTTGAGGGATGATCCCAGAGAAAAGGGGCAGCGAATTTCCAGACGGCAAGGAATCACAGATTCTGACGGCCGTCAAATTTATTGTGCGGCCCTGCAAATTCAAATTGTATTCACAATTAAATGCTAAATTACACGCTGATCTTTCAACCAAAAACACTAATCGCAAGATAAAAGGAGAATTCCGCGGGAGGAGTCGCTTTCGGCCCGCGGGCTGAGGAAAAGCTATGTTTTCTAAGATCTCAAAAAAGTTTCCCCGGCTGGAGCACCCCGAAACCCCCTTCAGTCCGGGTCTTGATCCAATGGTCCCGATGCTTCTCGTCGCGGCAGCGGTGGGCTTCATCGGTTCCCTTGCCGTTGAACTGTTCCGCACGGCGATGTACACGATCGTCCGCTTCTATTCCTCTCAGGAACATCTGGTCGCAGCTGCGCGCGCCTTGCCCTTGGCGATGCGCGTTGAGGTCCCGGCAATCGCCGGCTTCGCGAGCGGACTTGTCATGTGGGCAGGCCATCGCTGGATCAGGCGGCCGCGAGGACCGGAATACATGGAGGCGGTGCAAGTGGGCGACGGAGTGCTGCCGCTCGGACCGAATCTCGTTCGGACAGGTTCCTCGCTCATCGGTGTGAGCGGCGGCATTACGATCGGCCGCGAGGGGACCATGATCCAGTTTGCGTCCGTGGCCTCCTCGCTCCTCGGACGGATCTTCCATGCCGATGAATCTCACCGCAGGCTGATCGTTGCCTGCGGCGCGGCAGCCGGTTTTGCAGCCGCGTATCATGCCCCAATCGCAGGCACCCTCTTCGTGGCGGAAATCATTCTGGGCGGCCTGGCGCTCCGGGAAGTAAGCGCCGTCCTGGTTGCAGCGGTGATCGCCGAGCTTACAGCGCAGGCGTTCTTCCATCCCGGTCCGCTCTACATTGCGCGCGCAGTGCCCCCGGTAGGGTTTAACGACCTCTTTGATGCAGCCCTCGTAGGCTTGGTGGCGGGCTTGTTCGGTCCCGTGTTTCTTTGGCTGCTCCAGACGTCAAACCGCCGCTACCAGGCGCTGTTCACCTCTTTGCCCATTCGCATGGGCGTGGCCGGGCTTGCCATCGGGCTCCTGTCGGTTGTGCGGCCCGAGGTCTGGGGCAACGGTTTCAGCGTGATGCAGTCCTTCCTGTCAACCCACTGGGAACTGAGCGCGGTGGCGGCCGTATTCGTGCTGAGACTGATCGCCGTCACCTTTGCCAGCGCCGCGGGCATCCCCGGCGGCGTGCTCACCCCGACCCTGGTGACCGGCGCCTCCCTGGGATTGCTCATCGGTCACACAATGCTGATACCGTGGGCCGACCATTCCCAGACGCTCTGGATGCTGGTCGGTATGGGAAGCCTGCTCGCGGCAACCACGCACGCCCCCGCAATGTCCGCCATCATGGTTTTCGAGACCACACACAACTACCATGTCGTACTCGCGGCCCTGCCTGCCTGCGTTATCGCCTCTGTTGTCGGCAGCCTGCTCCGTCACCATTCAGTCTATACGGAGGCCCTGGGGTTGGGGGAACACGGCCCTGCCGCATCCGCCGCTGCGCGCCGGACAATATTGCCCCGCTCCCTGCCGTTTCACCTAAGGTCCTCTGTCGTCGCGGCGAATGACGGCGAGGAGACAAGGGTAGCTTAGAAAAGAACGTCATAATTTCGTGATACTCCTTCATCCGCAACACAGGCAATCGGTCAGCGAGGGCCGGGAAATCCCCCGGCTTTCGCTCTGTTGCCGTTCGACCATGGATTTCATGTAAATAAAGCGAAAGATAAAGCACAGCATCGTTATCATAGAAGGCCCCGGGGCAACTCGGGGCCTTTTTTTATATCAGGCATTACTACCGCTTTTTTGGGTTATTTATATGAAATGCCATAAGGCTTAAAGTCTCCTAAACATCCCGGAAAAGGAGTTGGTCCCTCTGGTTGGCGTTTTAGAGAGTTGACGTCAATTTCATGTTGTGATACAACGAGCGCAAGGGGGTGAACTCTGGAAAGAGTCTTATCAACAGATAGAAAAGGGGTGCCTCTGCATAGGTGCAAAAGCCTTAACAAGTCATCAAAGGAGGATTAGAATGAAGAGGTTGTGTTTATTTTCACTTATTACGGTCTTTGTTTTGGCTACCACTTCACTCAGCGCCGCGCAAATGTTTCCTCTCGGAAACGGAGATCTGGCGATAAAAATGGATTATATCAACTTTCCAAAGAGCGCCATTAAGGATTTGGATCTGGACCAGGGGGTGTATCTGGGCGTGGAGGCATATGGAAAGATGGCACCGCATCTGGCTATCGGTCTGGAATCAGGCTATGTGTTTGACACTGGTAATGCAACACTTTTCAATGTTCGCACTGACACGACTTTAATATATGTCCCGATCGAACTGAACTTGAAGCTTGTCTTTGAAGGGCGAAACGTCCTACTGGACTTTGGCGGCGGCGGTTCTTATAACTATGCCAGGCTTAAGTCGGAAAAGGATGACTTTACTTTCTTCGATGAAGAGGACTGGCTGTGGGGCGGGCAGGTTTTTGCGGATATCAATTACAAAATGGGACCATACTTACCATTCTTTATAGGCTTAAACGCAAAATACCAATGGACAGAGGAATTTAAAGACGGCGGTCCCAGGCTGGACAACTGGAGGGTCGGCGCTCAAATAGGAATGCCGTTTTGAAGTGAAGCTCCCCGCCCCAAGGGGCGGGCATCTTTAGCGCAGTTCAACACGTCCTAATGATTCATCGTTCCGCGAATCGTGTCTCACATGTTGACATATGACCTGCTCACATCCTGATTTCTCGGGGACAAACGGGGGACAAAAAAATGGCTTACGGAATCCGTAAGCCATTTCCTTTATGGTAGGCGCGGGCGGTTTCGAACCGCCGACCTCTACCGTGTCAAAGAATTCTTGGAGTAAACCGACTTTTACTGGATTCTCTAATTTGTTTATTAAACAACGGGGCTCCCGCCTCAAAGGGCAGGTCCTTTTACCCTCATTTACCGCCTTTTACTTCCTCCATTAGCACACAATTAGCACAGGGCTTACCATTCCTCACTTTTTGTTCTTGAAAAGTAAGTATAAAATCAGAAGGGCGACGGATAACCCGAAAGAACTGGCATGTGGAGTACACCGACGAATCGATACGTATCCCGAATCGAAACTATTGCGAATTTCCGATCCAAACTTATTGCCGAACGCTCAACGCATTACTTTAGATGGTTGCTCTTGTTCTCTCTGTCCGACTCCATGAATTGTTAAGGAGGAGTTACACACACTACATTACTCCAAACATCACTAGAGAACAAAACTCCATGGCCGCCGGCTTCATAGCAGTATTCTGTGTTGGACACCACGTTGTAGTCTGTGTATATCAATGCTTCGCTATTTTGCAAACTGAGGTCAGCAAGGCCGAGCCAATCGCGGTTGATAGCTGATGGGCGTGTAGTTCGGGCATCGCCTTGCCGAATGTTAACTGGCGAAAGGCGCCATTTGCGATTGCGATTAACAACATCGGAATCCATGCGATGATATAATTGATAACCGCAAGATTAGCGGAGCAAGTGACAATTCCTTTCTATTTCCAGTTGTAATATGCACAATTATATCAGGCATAGAAGAGCAGAATTACAGAAGGCAGCTCGCCTCTTTAGAGTTTACTTCTTGCGAATCGAAGAGATCTTTTCTTTTGCATAGAAATCTATTTTACACTATCACCTGCTTTGAGTTCTGATGATACCACCAGAACCTTTCCCCGGCTTACAACCATTCCCCTTGGCCTGATACCCGATAATTATGCCGCCTTGATCTATCTCCCAATGTAAAGAACAATCGGCGCTAACAGGTTGGACATAGACAAAATCGCCACTGGCAAGCGGATAAGTAATCTCAGCCCATCCAATCTTTGAGGCATAAGAATCAGGATTTTTCATTTCCTGCTTTAGCTCGGCAAGAGGTCTGCCTATCCAGTAATTACCACGATCTTCAAGAGACAGTTGAGATGCACATCCGGAAAGAAAAATTATAAAAAGCAGCAACCAAACTGCTTTAAGAGCCATATATTTCACAGTATTATCCTCATTATTAAACGAGGCAACGGACTTAATAGCTTTCATATTGCCCCTCCTTTGTGATTAGGTTTTTATACGGACTGACATATGCTTGGATTTTTCCACAGTTATTAGAGTCAACTACTCAGTCTTTTCGGCGGCGCGAGCTTATTCCGGCGGCGCCGAGGGTAAGGTCTTCCCGGCCTTCACAATATCGACAGCCTGTGCAAAACGTTTATGAAAAGTGGCTTCAGTAAGGGTCGTGGCCAGATTCGTCGCGATTCTTCGCTTCGTTACAACGGTAACCTTTGTGCTCTCTTTATCAATCGGCTCGATCCAAGCACCCATAACAGCCCCCATCGACACCAAATTCATTCCGCTACTTGTGAGCATATAGCCTTCATCTTGACTCCTGTTTTACTCCCGGCACTCGCGGCTCGACGAATAAGTCTCGCTCTTATGCTTTTCTCCTCGCGACCTCTGTCTGGTATGTTTTCCCTGATTCCCGGCCCGCTTCCGACTACTGCTTCTACTCTAGACCATTATATCATTATCAGCGGGTGGCAGTTACAGGAAGAAGTTTGAGATGCCTCTCAGCGTCTAATCGTCTGTCAATTGTCCCTGAGAGCTTGACATAGTCTTTTTATGATATAAGATGAAAACGGGTGATACAAATGGTCCATTTGAAAACGGAGACCACAATTCGTACGCGGCACAGCTCAAATCTGATTGATGTCACAGCACCGAATCAAATTGATCCACAAGGGATTCAGCTTGGCAGAGCCGGGCATTTTCTTAGGCAAGGGTTGCTGGCCGTATTTCTGGCTCTTACGTGTACTGTACCAGTCATGGCTGCCTCGATTCAGCTGCCAGCTATTGTTGAGCCAACTAGCCAAGAGCATCACGTCGGCAAACTTATATTTGTTGAATTGGTAACGCCAGACCTCGTTGCTTCCAAAAAGTTCTATGCAGGATTGTTTGGCTGGACATTTCGCGACATCCGGGCCAGTGGGATCGAGTACGCCGAGGCATTGCTTGACGGTCGTCCCGTCGCAGGACTGATTCAGAAGAATGTACCAGCTGGCGAGCATCGACAGCCGACGTGGCTTAGCTTCTTCGCAGTCGGCGATGTCGACGCGGCAAAAAAAGTTGCTGTACAAAATGGCGCGAAGGTGCTGTTCGAGCCGCATAGCATCCCTGACCGTGGCCGAGAAGCAGTATTCTCGGATCCGCAGGGAGCAGTCTTTGTCGTTCTCGCCTCCAGCAGCGGCGATCCGCCTGATGTTTTGGCCGAACCAGGCGAATGGATTTGGAGCTCGTTAATCACAAGAGATCCTAATACCGCCGCTGCATTTTACCAGAAACTGTTCGGTTACGAAGTCTTCGAGTTGCCTGCGACCGAGGGTGCCAAACACCTCTTGCTATCGTCAGATAACTATGCTCGTGTCAGTGTGAATACGCTGCCTGCGAATAAGCCTAACGTCCATCCCCACTGGCTCAATTACATACGCGTTGAAGATGCGGTTAAGATGACTGCCAAGGTCGTAGCGCTTGGTGGCCGAGTGCTGGTCTCGCCGCGGATTGATCGCCAAGGGGGCAAGGTGGCTGTAGTCGCTGACCCTTTGGGGGCACCCTTCGGATTGCTTGAATGGTCGGGCCCTGGTAGTAAAGAGGTACCGAAGTGAAAATTTTATTCTTATTGCTAGCTTTCGTCTTCGTGGCCTGTATGTTGACAGTCTTATTGCCCGGCTGCGTCGCAACTGGTGGCGTCTACTATGAGGGAGGAGACTACTACGAACCCTATGGTGTCGACTACGGTGACTGGGGACCTGACTTTTATGTGGCGCCTTTTCACGAAGAGCATCATCACGTCGGTGACCATCGTGAAGGCAGGCACGAGGAGCGCTCTTACAGACCCGCACCTGCTTCCCACCTGATTCCATCCATTCCGTCGCGGTCGCGTTCTGGCGGCTCGCGATCACGTTCAATCCCTACGAGGAGATGATTTTCAAAAGTACTCCTCATCACTGACCTTTACCTTCCAGTCGTTAATAACAGGAAGTTAGTCCTTAAAGGTACCGGTATTCCTTTCTTGGAAGACGGTCAGAACCTGCTAACGTAAGTAAACCTTTAAAGTAAAGGCCCCTGAGTGAGGATTACACCGACTACTTTTTAGTCTTAATAAGAATTGAACAATGAAGATTTCCAAAAGCACTACGCACGACGGAGGCGAGTTGATTGCCGTATGAGAGCCTTTTCAACGACGCTTTTTCTCTCTGGGGTCAGTGTTGTACTCCTCTTTCTTCGCGACTGGCCAATGGATGTCGCCAGGACCTTTGTCCCTCCTCAAATGCAGCATGATCCCTACGACAGCCTTTGCCGCAGCAGCTTTTAGCGGATGTATGTTAGTTTCGTAGTAATAGGCCTTGTCGCAAAAGAACTCGTAGTCCGCCGTCAAGGTTTGACGGCATATGGCGTACACTTTTTGCCTGAGGAGAAAGAGAATATGATTTCTAAACGTGGGAGATGGCAGGGACGTCTCCCGACAGGCCTGGTAGAACTTCCCAGCAGCAGCATTGATCGCGCGCTCCTTCTTGGCGACCACGCGTTCTGTCTGCGGC
This sequence comes from Thermodesulfovibrionales bacterium, assembly GCA_033853975.1. Classification (GTDB taxonomy): domain Bacteria; phylum Nitrospirota; class Thermodesulfovibrionia; order Thermodesulfovibrionales; family UBA6898; genus JAWOKY01. Next base: position 18,178 of record JAWOKY010000037.1, on the reverse strand, counting down.
CACGGCGGTGTTGCGATCCCCAGTTCGTGCACGATCCGGGAGCCGCCCAGTGCATTTCTCAGGAAAGATAGTGCTGCCTTCGGGCTGTCGCCTCCCATGTTGACCACGGTCAAGACCTTCTGGCGGTGAAAACGCGGCCGATGATTCGCGTAGGCAAACCGGTCGATGAAATTCTTCATGAGCCAGCTAACGTTCAGCACGTACATCGGTGACGAGAGGATGACTCCGTTGGCTGTCAGCAGCTTTTGCTCTATCGCGGCTCGATCGTCCTTCAGCGGACATTTGTCCTCGCCCTTTGCCAGGCACGTATAACAGCCCGTGCAGAGTTTGAGGTCCGCATCTTTCAGAAAGAGGTACGTGAACTCAACTTCGCCCATCGCTTTCATCCTGTCTTCTATCATTTTCACGATCCTGTAACCTGAACCCTTTCCCTTGGGGCTGCCCATGACCGCCACTATTTTCATATCCATACCTCCCAGTTTAGCCGATGACTACCGGGCAGCAATAGTCCTAACCAAACACTCATTGCTCACTCTTCCCGTATTCGGCATAATCACCTCCTCTATTAAATTCTACCCGCTCTTGCCCAACGATTAACAGTTATCGAAAGCACCTCACAGTCGTCTGAACGTTGAGATGGTTGTTAATAACAGGAAGTTAATGACGGAACATCTGGCAAGTGCAGTCGATATCCTTGATACAACACTGACCGGGAAAATCATTAGCACAAAAAGAAAGGGCTACAGTATGAACCTAAACTGTAACCCTTTGTTTTTTATGGTAGGCCCGGGCGGTTTCGAACCGCCGACCTCTACCGTGTCAAGGTAGCGCTCTCCCCCTGAGCTACGAGCCTGTTTCGCATGAACGGGTGATATTCATTTAACCTAAATAACGCCCCCTTTGTCAAGGAGTCGAGGCAAGACCCCGGAAATTCAGGCACGCGTCGCCGGGCGTGAATCGTCCATCCCGACAGCAAAACGCAGCCTTGCCTCCGCATCCTGATAATCATCAACAGCGCATCGGCTTCTCAGATATGTCATAAAGGAAGAAAACCCCTCCCTAAGTATCTCCTCCTGGACGGGTATCCTTCTGATATTGTAAAGCGGCTGTCCCTCGGGATTTTCTCCGCCGTAAGCGGAAAGTATGACTTTAACAGAAAGGTCGCGTGCGGCACTTACAGTCCTCTCATCGTAATCTCTGTAAAGTCTCCCGAAGGGAATGCTGAAGGCCGGAACACCCCCTCCGATTTCACGTTCATAAAAATCGATGCTCCCGGAGATTTCATCCCTGATCTCTTCAACGCTCAGTCCGGACATGACCGGATGCGACCTCGTGTGAATGCCGAAGGTGACAAGGGGATGCCGCTTCAGTAATTCCAGGTCGGCCTGAGACAGAAAGAGCCCCTGCTCCTTTTCCTTGTATGCGTCTTCAGAGACAATGTCACTGAGTATTCCGGCCATGACCGCCTCATTTTTCCTCAGGCTGAAATGCCGTCTGGTAAAGCTGATGAGTTCGGTCTCCTGCACCGTCGCACCGTATTGCGCCCCTACCAGGGCCGCAAGCTCCTTCCCCAGTCCGGCATTAATACTGTAGTTATAAAGATAGCGCCAGTAGATCTTCCTGTCCCCCACGCAATCGGTGATGATGAAGCAGGAGGAGGGAATGCCGAGAGATTCCATAACGGGCAGTGCCTTCGTGATGTAAGATTTCGGGCCATCGTCAAAGGTCACCGAAAGAAGCCTCTCCCTCCCTTTCCGAGCGCACGGGATATTCCCAAGCAGCTCGTTCAGACCGACAATATCGAACTCATCTCTTAGACCGCGCAGAGCCCCTTCAAACATTTCAGGCCTTACGTTGCCGAGGTTATTCAGTGAGAGCAGTCTGCGGTCATCAATGGAATGAAAAAGGAGGACGACGTTTTTCATACGAATATTCGGGGAGAAACGTACCCGTAGAGGGCGAACCGCGCATCAGAAGCTGCCTTGTTTGCACAGTACCGTGCGATCGCGCCTTTTTCAAGGTTGCGCAGGCACCGCCGGGCCGCGTAAGCGGTAAGGTCTGCTGTCCTGTAGATGCGGCCGCCATGCCGAGGCTGCCTGTAGGAATCGATCCTGCCGTTTGACTGAATGCTTTCTATCGCATCGGCCAAAAGCTCGGTGCCCTCAGCTATGACCTTCAGAAAGATCGTGTTGAGGTCGTCCGATTCGTCCAGCCGCGGCCTTGTCTGAAAGATGATATCCCCCGTGTCTATTCCTGCATTCACGTGATGAACGGTGGCACCGATGCACTCGGGCTCCCCGTTGACAATCGGCCATCCATAGCTCCAGACGCCGCGGTAATAGGGGGAAAGCCCTGAATGAAGGTTGATCATGGCAACGGAAGGGATAGAGATGACCGCAGGCTTGATCACGCTGCTTCCAAGCACGGCGATGATGTCCGGCCGAAGGGATGCGATGTGGGAGGCGAACCCCTCGCTGTTGATCTCCCCGCATTTCACATCGAGATATCCCGTCCCGTTTTTTTTCTCAACCTCTTCAAAGTTCGCCTGCAGGTACTGCCCAACTACCCTGTGGCGCCTGAACCCTGCAGAATACCTTTCATGGAATCTCTTCAGAAAGAGTTCCTCTCGCACGCCGTATAACCCGTCGCCCCTTACGAGGGGCCCTGTAACAGTCTCAAGCAGTCGTTTTTCTCTTCTGCCCGGATAAGACTCCCTCACCACGCACGCAATCTCGAACCGCTCCTGCAGCCTGTTGATAAAGCTGGTGTGATGGAAACCAGTCCTTGTAAGGATCGCTATCCTCATCGCCGCGTAAGCCTCACCTCGACGATTTCGCCCTTTTCCACCCCGTTTCTGTTTAAAGGGACCACAAAGGTCCCGTCCGCTTTCACAAGCGTCGTAATCAGGCCTGACTTGCCCAGCACAGGCACTGCCCAGAGACCGTCTTGTCTTTCTTCGAGCATTACCCTGACGTGCTCCTCCCTGCCCTGGGGGGAGGAGATGTTCCTCGAAAGTCTCGCCCTCACGGTGCACCTGCGCTGCCAGGAGGATCTTTCTCCCAGTCCTGAAAGAGCCTCGAGCACGGGCTCCACGAAGATCTCGAAGCAGATTCCTACCGCTGCGGGGTGGCCCGGGAGGCCGAAGACCGGCACGCCCCCCATGACGCCTCCGATCATTGGTTTGCCGGGTTTGAGCGATACCCCGTGGAAAAGCACCCCGGGCCTTCCGATGTCGTTTATGATTCTTGCCACCATGTCCTTTGTGCCTACCGAAGTCCCCCCGGAGAGGAGTATGGCAGCCGAATCCTCCATCGATTTTTCGATCACCGACCGTATGACCCCGTAGTCGTCCCTGAAGATCCCTTTCCTGACCGGGATGCATCCCGCGCTCCGGACCATCCCCGAAAGAAGGTGGGAGTTGATATCCCTCACCTGGCCCGCTGCCGGTGTTTCACGGGCCGGCACGATCTCATCGCCGGTAGATATTATTGAAACAACGGGTCTCTCGAAGACCGGGAATTCTGTCATGCCAAGACCCGAGCAGGCTCCTATATCCTGCGGCCTCAGCCGCCTGCCTGCACGCACCACGATCTCGCCCCTTTTGACATCCTCTCCCGCATGGATCACGTTTTCGCCCGGTACAACAGGGGCAAGCACCTCGATCAGCGAGTCGTCGACCGCCTGGACATGCTCGTACATGACCGCCGCGTCGGCACCCGCAGGGAGCATGCCCCCTGTCGGAACCCTTGCCGCCGCCCCCTTTGATAAGGAGAATGCCGGGCTTTCGCCCATGAAGATCTCCTGAGACAAACTCAGGTAGGCAGGCATCGTCTCGGTAGCGCCGAAGGTGTCTTCGGCCTTCACGGCGTAGCCGTCGACAGTCGAACGCGAAAAGGAAGGGAGATCCTCCGGGGAAAAGATGTCCCTGGAACAGATCATGCCCAGGGCCTCTTCTGTCGCAGCCATCTTTTCAGGCGGCTTCGTCCGGGGAAGGCTTTCAAGAAGAAGCCTGAGGGCATCCGCTCCAGTGACCACATTTTCCCTTCCAAGCATGTCTTTCATAACAGTTATTATTATAACGCTTTGCGGCCCTGCGCAAGGAAGGTCTTTCCTGACTCGTCCCTGTATCTATTGACATATCCTATCCCGTTTGTTAAGTTCAACATATCGATGAACATCCCCGGAAGAAACGATCTCCGTATCAGAAAGGCGCTCCCTCTTGTCAACGTCTTCCTCGGCCTGCTTCTGTGCGCCGTCATCCTTTTTCTTGTCCGAGACATCGTCTCCCTGTCACTCTCACCGGACGAAAAGGCGACCCTGACGGGACAGAAACCCCTGACGCCGCAAACCCACATGCTCCAGGACTATTCCGGCATTCTCAGAAACAATCCCTTCGGCTTCCCCGGCGGGGACCTGAGGCCCATTTCCGTTTCACAGGGACAGACGCTATCGAGGACCGATCTGACGCTCATAGGAACGGTGGCCGGCAGGAAAAGGACAAGCTACGCGATCTTTGCTGATAAAAACGGAAAACAGGATGTCTTCAGGGTCGGCGATTCCGTCTTCGGCCTCGGCAGGCTGGCCAGGGTCGAGAAATACCGGGTGTTTGTAGGCGGGATCGAAATCCCCCTGGCGGATGTAGCCACTATAAGGGAGATCCGCCCGCCCGACGCGCCCGAAGGCTACGCACGAAGGACCGGTACCTCACCCTACCAGATCGACATGCAGAGCGTACAGCAGGCGATCGCAAAGCCCAATGAGATCATGACGGACGCGCGGTTCATGCCGAACATGGTCAACGGACGACAGGAGGGATTTGTGCTTACGGAGGTCAAGCCAGGCGGCGTGTATGCAAATCTCGGCCTGAGAAACGGCGATGTCCTCCTGCGGATCAACCAGTTCAACATATCCAGCCCGGAGGCGGCGCTCCAGGCGCTGACCGCCCTGAAGAGCATCGACAGGGCAGAGCTGGACATCATACGCTCAGGCGAAAAAATGTCCATGACGTACCAGATCCGCTGAAGCCGCAAGAAGAAATTCACCGCCGAGTGCGCAGAGAGATCTGTATTTCACCCTGAACTTTTCACTATTTACTTTTCACGTTTTTCCATGCCCAGTTGACCTACCCTGCTATTTTTAAATAATATACTTAGGTCATGAAACGAACTCCGAATCCCCTGTCCGCAGGCCTTCGCGCATCGTTGGTTTTCCTGACATATATTGTTTTCCTCTTTCTCGCCTCAGGCGTCTCTGCTTCGGAATCGAAGAAGGCTCAGGTCACCTTCAATTTCGTCGACGTTGAACTCCCGACAGTCACAAAATTCATCAGCGACGTCACCGGCAAAAACTTCATCTTCGATGAAAAGGTAAAAGGAAAGATCACGATCATCGCGCCTTCAAAGCTCTCTGTTGAGGATGCCTACAGTCTCTTCACGTCGGTCCTCCAGCTGAAAGGTTTCACTGTCGTGCCTGCAGGGGTCGATGTCTACAAGATAATCCCCACTTCGGACGCGAAACAACAGGGGCTGAAGATAACCACCGAGGGACGGCCCGTCAATGAAAGCTATATCGCAAGGCTCATCGCCCTGAAGAATGTCTCTGCTGAAGATGCGCTGAAATTCTGCCAGCCCCTTGTATCGAAAGACGGCTTTATCTCGGTCTTCGGACCGGGCAACCTTCTTCTCGTTGTTGACTCCGGGCTTAATATCGACAAGATCCTTTCGCTTATCGACCTCATCGACAAGCCTTCGGAGGCGGAAATGCCTGAGGTGGTCCCCCTGAAGCACGCAAACGCAGACGCCGTAGCGAAGATCCTTACCGAGGGAATGGGCAAGGGAAGAGCAAGGACCTTTGCCGGACCGTCCGCTACGGCCGGACCGACTGCCGCCGCCGTCGCCGATCCGAGGCTTAACGCAGTCATACTCTTCGGCGACAAGACGGACAGGGAATCGATGAAGACCCTCATCGGCCTCATAGACACCCCGGCGCCCGAGGCCCAGGGAAGGGTAAACGTCTACTTTCTCGAAAACGCCGACGCTACGGACCTTTCGAAGGTGCTCGAAGGGATGATCAAGGGTACACAGGCAGCAAAGCCCGCGCAGGCAGGGGCGCAGGCAGCACAGATCACCCCCTTCGAGGCTGCCGGTGGCATAACGATCACGCCGGACAAGGCCTCTAATTCCCTTGTGATCGTGGCCTCGCCGGCGGATTACCTGAACCTTGCCCAGGTGATAAAGAGCCTGGACAAAAGAAGAAGGCAGGTATATGTCGAGGCGATGATCATAGAGGCCTCCATGGACAAGCTGCGCGATCTTGGCATACAGTGGAGGGCCACCGCAACGAAGGGCGGAAAGCCCGTCGCGATAGGGGGCTTCGGTACGATCGACCAGACCGCGTTTCAGAGCATCCTTCAGGGCCTGCAAGGTGCGAGCCTGGGCGGCCTTGGAAATTTCCTCAGTGTGCCTCTGACAACGGTCAACGCCGACGGCACGGTCACCACAAACACCCTGAGCGTTCCCGGCTACGCGGCCCTGTTCAACCTGAACGATTTCAAGGACACCGTAAACGTCCTTTCGACGCCACAGATCCTCACCTCGGACAACAAGGAGGCCGAGATCGTTGTCGGCGAGAATGTTCCCTTCATCACACAGAGCCAGACAAGTGTCTCAACCGCCATCTCAAGCAGCGGCACCGCCATCCCGGGAGTCCTCAATTCGATCGTGCGGCAGGATGTGGGCATCATACTCAGGCTTACCCCGCAGATAACCGAAGGAGATCATGTCAAGCTCGATATCTACGAGGAAATCTCTTCGGTAAAAAACCAGTCCGACACGCTCACTGTCAGCGTCGGTCCTACGATAACGAAGCGTTCGACAAAGACCTCGGTAGTTGTGAAGGACAACCAGACCGTGGTCATCGGCGGACTGATGCAGGAAAATGACGAGGAAATAGTCACCAAGACGCCGCTCCTCGGGGACATCCCGATCCTCGGCTGGTTCTTCAAGACGAAGAGCGTCACAAAAAACAAGACCAACCTTATCGTCTTCCTCAATCCGCATATCATCAAGGGCCCCGAGAGGCTGGCAGAGATCACAAGGGACAAGCAGAAGGAGTTCGCGGCGAGCAACGAGCAGTATGCCGAGGACCAACTCCTCGTAAATTTCAAAGAGGGCGTCCCGGAAGAGAAGGCCCGTGCGCTGATCGCACAACAGGGCGCAGCGGTCATCAGGGTCGTCGGCACCCCGCCCGTGTATCTCATACGGCTCAAGAAGGGCCAGTCTGTGAAGAATGCCCTTGAGGCGTTCCTGGCCCTCCCCGAGGTGGAGCTTGCCGAACCGAATTATTCAATACATCTAAAGTAGGCTTCAGTGGAATCAATCGAAGCGATCCGCGAAGAAGACGTCGAACATTCCCTCATCAGGGAAATCCCTCTCTCCTTTGCAAAGGGCAATATGCTGATGCCGCTCCGGAGGGAGGGCGGCACGCTCATCGCGGCAGTTGCAAACGAAAAGGGCATACTTGCGCTGCGCGAACTCTCGGTGCATTTCGGCCTCTCTCCCGTTGCGCTGTCGGCACCGGCAGGCGTGGTCCTGGATGCGATAAACCGCTTCTACGGCCAGGTCGGCTCCGCAGAAGAGGTAATGGACAACATCACCGGCGAAGACCTTTCGTCCGTCGCGACCGAATTCGCAAAGCCGAAGGACATCCTCGAACTCACCGAAGAGGCGCCGATCATAAGGCTGCTAAACGCAATCCTTCAGCAGGCGGTGAAGGAGAGGGCAAGCGACATCCACATAGAGCCATACGAGAAGGAACTCGACGTGCGGATGCGCGTAGATGGCATCCTGCACCGTGTGCTGACACCGCCGAAGATCATCCAGGACGCGCTCATAAGCAGGGTAAAGATCATGGCAAACCTCGATATCGCCGAAAAAAGGCTTCCCCAGGACGGCCGCATACGGCTGCTGATCGGAGGAGGCGATGTGGACATCAGGGTCTCTGTCGTGCCCACGACCTACGGCGAGAGGGCGGTGCTGAGGCTCCTCGACAGAAAGCAGGGGCTCATCGGCCTCTGGGAAGTCGGCCTGAACAGCCACGATGAAAAAAGAGTCGAAGACCTTCTGATGAGAACAAACGGGATCGTCCTTGTGACCGGGCCAACGGGAAGCGGAAAGACGACAACGCTCTATGCTGCGCTCAACAGGATCCACACGGAGGAAAGAAACATAATCACCGTGGAAGACCCGGTTGAATACCAGCTGAAGGGGATAGGCCAGATCCAGGTGAACCCGAAGATCGGTCTTACCTTCGCATCCGGACTCCGTTCGATCCTGAGGCAGGACCCGGACGTTATCATGGTCGGCGAGATAAGGGACGTCGACACCGCCGAGATCGCGATCCAGGCATCTCTCACCGGCCATCTCGTTCTGAGCACGCTCCACACAAACGACGCCCCCTCGGCGCTGGTCAGGCTGATCGACATGGGGATAGAGCCCTTTCTCGTCTCATCGTCGTTGATAGGTATTCTCGCGCAGAGGCTTGTCAGGACGATCTGTCCTCACTGTGTGGAGGAATACACGCCTTCGGAGACAGAGCGCGGATATTTTCCGGACCTCGCCTCGTCGGGAACATTCCGCCTCTACAGGGGAAGGGGCTGCGACAAGTGCAAGGGCGCCGGATATATCGGGAGGACGGGCATCTTCGAGTTCCTTCCGGTAAGCGACGACATCAGACAGATGATCTCTGACAGGACCGATTCCCAGAGCATCAAAAATGCGGCGATAGCGAGGGGCATGAAGACGCTCAGGACAGACGGCTTTGAAAAGGCTGCAAAGGGCACCACTACGGTTGAAGAGGTCCTCAGGGTGACACAGAAGGACATCACGGACATATGAACACCGATGCCGCTGACTCTCTGATCATAGCCCCTCCTGACCTCCCATGCCAAAGTATTGCAGTACGCCGCTGCGAAGGGAAAGATGCCGATATTCCACTATAAGGGATACAGGCCCGACGGTTCTTCAGCATCGGGCACGATAGAGGCCGACGGCCTTCAGGACGCGGTGGCTGCAGTCAAGGCCATAGGGATCTACCCCAGGAAAATAAGCGAATACAGACACGAGGACAAGAGATGGTCCCGCGGCGCGGACGATGACACGGTCCTGCCTCAGATCACCAGACAGCTTTCAATTCTCCTTTCATCGGGAGTTCCTCTGCTCGAAGCGTTGCGGTCCCTGTCCGAGGAAAAGAAGGGATTCTGGAGGGGCGCGCTCGTGCGCATACGCGAAGGCGTATCGGGCGGCGCAAGCCTCTCACGCGCACTGGAGTCCGAGGGAAAGGTATTTCCCGGATTCTACGTGAACATGGTCGCAGCCGGCGAACAGAGCGGGACGCTCGACAGGGTGCTGATCCGGCTGGCCGACTTCCTTGAAAAACAGGCGTCGGTCAGATCCAGGATACGCGCGGCGATGGTCTATCCCCTCTTCATGGTGTCCGTAGGATTCATCGTCCTTTCCTTTCTGTTCACCTTTGTCGTCCCCAAGATCGTGAAGATATTCGAAAACACCAGGAGCGCCCTTCCCTTCATCACGGTTGCGCTGATCTGGATAAGCAACATCTTCGTCCACTACTGGTGGCTCCTGGCGCTTCTTGCTGCTGCGGCAGGCTTCGGATGGAAAAGGGTTGCCGGGAAATACCGACGCAGGATCGACGGTATGAAACTGAGGGTCCCCGGCGGTGTGATGCAGAGCCTCTATTTCGGCCGTTTTGCAAGGACCCTCGGCTTCCTCCTGAGCGGCGGACTTCCCATGCTCCAGTCGCTCGAACTCGCCGCGAGCTCGACAGGCAACGTTATCGTCGAAGAACGTGTGACCGAGGCTGCCAAGAAGGTGGCCGAGGGCGCCCGCCTTTCCGCCTCACTCGAAGGGTTCCCCTCCGTGCTCCTCCAGTTGATCGCCACGGGGGAAAAGAGCGGCAGTCTCGCGGAGATACTGGAAAAGGCGGCAGATTCCTACGAAGAGGATTTCGAAAGAAGGGTGCAGAAGGCCCTCTCACTTCTTGAACCTTCGATGATCCTTGCGATGGGGGTAATGGTCGGGTTCATAGTGCTCGCCGTGCTCCTTCCCATATTCCAGCTGAACCAGTTAGTGAAATAAGCGATCGTGAACAATCTGCTTCGGGGGCGGGCAAAAACGAGCACGATTTTCAGGTTAATACCCGCCTTGACGGAGTTCAGGGCGGCAGTGCCTTTATGAGTAGAGTCGCCGAAATATTGTATACTACGTGTGATAGGGGCGGTAACGGCAGATCCGTCGTTTCTTGACAAACGGCAGGAGTGTTTTTTTCGGAGGCAATATGAGCGATTTCGGAAGAAATAAGTCGGGCCTTGGGCAAAAGGGTTTTACCCTCCTCGAGATGATCGTCGTCGTATTCATTATCAGTCTTTTGGTTGCCTATGTCGCTCCCAAGATAATGGGCAGGACCGACGATGCAAAGATCGCCGACGCAAAGATACAGATACGAAGCTTCGAGACCGGACTGAAGCTCTTCAAGCTCGACAACGGCTTTTATCCCGACACACAGCAGGGTCTTGATGCCCTGATCACCAAACCGACAACAGGGAGGATCCCGGACAAGTACAGGGAGGGCGGGTACCTCGAACAGAAAAAGATCCCCCTTGATCCGTGGGGAAATCCTTATGTCTATGTTTCTCCGGGCCTTCACGGCGACTTCGACATCATGAGCTACGGCGGCGACGGCAAGGAAGGCGGCGAAGGCAAGGATGCCGATATCGTGACCTGGGACATGCAATGAAATCATGAAGGATGGATCAGCTCCTTCCCGAAAAAAATATCATCTTTCCCGTAGCTCCGGTTTCACCCTTGTCGAACTCGTTGTTGTGATCTTCATCATCTCACTCACTGCGGCCCTCATCTTCCCCTCTTTTTCTGCCCTCGGAGACAGGAGGACCGCCTCGGACGCAAAGAAGATCGCTTCACTCCTGAGATACCTCAACGACACCGCGATATACACAAAAGAGACCTGTTCGCTCACCTTCAGGCTGGGGGAGGCGTCGCTGTCCTGGAAGGAACCGGAGGGCAGCAGGCGCGAGGATTTCAAGACCCTGTCGAGCGTGTACCTCCCTTCCAAAGGTGAATTAAGGGAAGGAGAGGTGACGGTATTCTTCGGCCCGCTCGGGGCAGCGGAAAACATCGTGGTCCATCTGAAGGACAATGAAAACGCCATGACCGTCACCTTCAGTCCGATAAGCGGAAGGGCTAAGATCAGTGAGGGCTAAGGGTTTTACCCTGCTGGAAGTCATGGTCTCCCTTGCGATTGTGGGCGGACTTCTCGTCACCCTCATCTACTCGCTGAACTATCACCTGGGCATAGCAGGAAGACATGAGTTCATCACCACCGCCACTTTTCTTGCAAGAAACAAGATGTCCGAATCCGAGAAGACCCCGGAGGAGGCGAAAGGTTCATTTCCTGAGCCCTTTTCCGCATACCGTTATACCGTCGGGATCAAGGATTCGGCCTTCCCCGGTCTTGACGAGATGGATGTCACAGTCGAGATGGGCAGCGAGAAGGTGGAACTATCCGAGCTGGTGAGGAAGAAACCATGAGCGGGTCTTCTTCAGCAGGGCGGCGTTTGTGCGCTGCCGAGGGGGGATTCACCCTCCTTGAAATGCTGATCGCCGTTGCCATACTCACTATCATACTCGCCGCGGTCTACGGCACCTTTTTCCTCTCCCATAAGGCCCTTGACGGGGTGGACGATACGCTACTGAAACTCCAGGAGTGCAGGATGACACTGGACACCATCGGCAGGGAAGCGGATTCGGCGTTTTACAGCCAGTCGGGCAAACTGGCGGTGTTCAGGATCGAAGACAGGGACCTCTACGGAAAGCAGGCGTCGAGGCTTTCCTTTACAACCTTCTCCCCTCTCCTGCCCGGCCTTTCTCTCGTATCATATTATGTCGACGACAACGACGGGAAGCTGACACTCATGAAGAAGATCCACAGCTCCTTCGTTGCCGACAACCCCGAAGACAAAGGGGTTGAACTCATCGAAGACCTCCAGTCGTTTTCGGTGAAGGCGATCCTGAACGGCAAGTCGGTGGGGACATGGGACGCAGCCGAGACGAATACCGTGCCCGAGGAACTCACCATCACGGTCACCTTCACCCTGAAGGGCAGGCCTTTCACCCTCTATGAGACTGTGCGACCGAGGATCGGGAGGCCTCTTTAGTCGTGGTCCAAATCCCTTCGGTTCGAGATAAAAGGGGCATCGCCCTCGTCCTTACGCTTCTTGCGGTTGCCATAATAACCGCCATGGTCGTGGAGTTTTCCTACGACGTTTACGTGAGCACGAGCAGCCTCTATAACTGGCAGAATTCTCAAAAACTTTCGCTCGCCGCAAGGTCTGCAGCACGGCTTGGGCCGGGGCTCATCAGCGAGATGATCGCAATGAACGGCTATACGCCCGGCTCATTCGAGACGTCCCAGAAGATCCCCTTCGCAGATCTCGACGGCGTCGTAACGCTCAGGATCGAGGATGAAAACGCAAAATTCAACCTCAGGACACTCGTCATGCAAAACGGAGCCCTGAACAGAAGCGCCTACGACGCCCTTGTGCGACTCCTCCGGGCTCTGCATCTCAAAACCGAACTTGCCGACAGGATCGTCTACTGGATAAACCCCCTTTTGGAGCCGGGGCTTAAGACTTCCCAAAACATCGCGAAAGGGGCGGACCCCGACAGTGTCGACGAGCTTCTCCTGGTGCCCGGGATGAACGACGTCAGTTATGAGCAGCTGCGTCCCTATGTTACAATATATGGCACCGGGTCCGTGAATATTAACGGTGCGGACATCCCGGTGCTCCTGTCCCTTTCCTCGTCGATCGACGAAGGGATGGCGGAAAATTTAATAAGGTACAGGAAGGGAACACCTTTCATGCAGCCGTCCGACATCAGGAAGGTAATTGGTTTCGACAACGACCTCGGCATTTCCCTCAGCACCGGATTCACCAACATGAAGGGAGCGAGCCCGGCGATCATATGCACACAGGGGACCGCCTTCCGCATCATCGCAACCGCGCAGCAGGGAAAACTCAAGAGGATCGTGGAAAGCGTCGTCGACAGTAGCGGGACGGTGCTCTACTGGAAAGAGATATAATCAATGGGCCGCGATAACAGGGTTCACCGGGGGAGAAGATGAGCAGAAGGGCCTTTCTTGACCTTACGGAAGAGAAGCTTTCTGTCTACCTTTCGGGGAACAACGGGAAATCGGGTTTCTCGCCCGATGTAACGACTGTCGCTGTGGGCGCAGGATTTTCCTTCAACGTCGGCGGAAATCTCGGAGCGGACGAGTCTGTTTTAAGTCTGCCTCTGGGCCTTCTGAATTTCAGGATTCTGGAATTCCCCTTTTCGGACGTAAAGAAGATCCGGGAACTCGTCCCCTTCGCGATCGACGGACTCATCCTCGGCGGCTCCGGGAGCGTTGTCTTCGATGTCGTCGTCCTCGGCCGAAAAGAGGGAAACTACAGGGTGCTTGTAGCATACGTCATGAAAGAGACGCTCGGGTCTGTCCTTGAAACGCTCAAGGCCGAAGGGTTCGATCCCGCTTCGGTGACCTGTCTGGAGCTTTCCCAGATCCTTGAAAAGGGCGGCAACGGCGAGATTGCGGACCTCCTCATGTCGCCCCCGCAGATCACTGCCGAGGAGCGGATTGAAGCCGCCCTCAGGGAGATGGAGAGGCCGGCGCTGAACCTGAGGCGCGATGAATTCTCCTATACCGTGGATTCTGAAAAGACCCGCAAATCACTCAGACTCGCTGCGGTGCTTGCGGCGCTTGTCCTTGCCGTGTTTCTTGCTGACACGACAATGACCATCTTTTCTGTAAGGAGCGAAAATGCCCGGCTCAGGAAAGATATCAGGAGTATCTATCTGGACCTTTTCCCGGGCGAGACGAAGATATCGAGCGAGCTCTATCAGCTAAGAGCCCACATGAAAGAATTGAAGGAGAGGGAGAGTTCCTTCGTCGGAGTTTCACCTCTTGAAACGCTCCGCGAACTCTCCGGAGCAGGCACTCCGGGTCTGGCCCTCAACGAGGTGACAATGGAGAGGGACCTGGTTGTTCTCAAGGGCGAGTGCGCCTCTCTGAGCGACGTTCAGGGATACAAAAACCGCCTCGACGGGACATTCGGTGACGTCGTCATATCAGACACAAGGCCCTCGGCACAAAACAGGGTCCTTTTCACAATCACGGCAAAGGTGAAGAAGGCATGAAGGTACGGCTCGACAGAAAATCGACGGCGATCGCCGGTGCCGCGCTTCTGTGCGTCATCGTCTTTTTGCTTTTCAACGCCTCGCGTTCGCTGAAAAAGGAGAATACCTCTCTGACTCAGGAAAGGAATGAAATCATTGCGCTTAAGGCCGAGTTTCTGTCTCTGAATGCCTCGCTCAACGCGGTGGAAGGCAGAAAGTCGGCCGCGAAATCCGGGGGGATAGTCCAGACCGCTGACGAGCTGTTCCGGTCGATGGGTCTGAACCAGAAGGTGAAATCTCTGAAATCGACAGAGGCGAGGGACAGGAAATATGCGGTCGAGGAAGAGGCGGAGATCAAGCTTGAGAAGGTCACCATGAACGAGATGGCGAACATCTTTTACCGGATCGAAAACGGGCCCTTCCTGCTGTCGGTCAGGAAATCTGACATAAAGACGAACTTCGAAAATCCCACACTCCTCGATATCACGATGACCGTCGATCTCGTCAAGCCGAAGTGAAAAGGTTCGCCGTCGCGCTGCTCTTTGGCGCTCTCGTGATAGCCGGCAGCTGGTTTGTCGTATTTCCCCGTTCAACGCTGCTGCCCCTCATCAGGAATTCCCTCAGCAGTAGCGGACTGGCGGTCGAACTGTCGGGCTTCAGGAAGGGGTATTTTTACGATTTCACGGCAGAAAAGGCGGCGATCAATAAATCCGATCGCACACTCCTCACAGTGCAGGACCTCTCCTGCGGGCTCGACATTCCCTCAACGCTCATTCTGAAACCAGCCCTTCTTTGCAGGGGCGAGATCGCCGGCGGGGGGATAAGGGGAAGAGTCGGACTCATCCACGGCATGGGGCCGCTAAAGGTGAACATTGAAGAGGCGCGCGTCGAAGGGCTGCCCTTTCTCTCCCTGGCAGGCGTTTCCGGCACCGGGAAAATCTCCGGCAGAATGGACATCGCGGCAGGCTCGGGCGACATTGTCTTTGCGATCAGGGACGCCCATCTGCTCCCGGCATCGTTTGGCGGAATAAGGGTCCCGCTCGACATCTTCTCCCACGGAACCGGTGCCCTTGCCCTGGTCGGCGAGACGCTCAGGGTCACTTCTTTTTCACTTGAAGGCAGCAGCATATACGCCCGGGTGAAAGGGACGATCGAAGGGAACATGCTGAATCTCACAATGGAGCTCATGCCCCAGAAATCCTTTGCGGAGGAAAACCCGGTCTTCGGTCTTCTTGCGGCATACAGGGATTCGCCTGGCCACTATTCGATCCCGATCGCTGAAGCGGTGAATTTCTGATGTGCGTCTTTTTGTACGGGGCATTATGCCGGTAGCACTTGTCACAGGCTCATCCCGCGGACTCGGACGCCAGCTGGCAAAGGCCCTCTCGGCTGAAGGGTACGCCGTTGCATTAAACTACCGTTTGGCTGACACAGAGGCGCTTTTGCTCCTTGAGGAGATCTCCGGCGCCGAGGCCCTTCTGGTAAAGGCGGATGTCGGCGACCCAACGCAGGTTGAGGGGATGGCAGCCCGGATCGAAAGCCGGTTCGGCAGACTCGACGTCATCATAAACAACGCAGGAATCACGCTGGACAATCTGCTGCTTCGGCAGTCCGAGAAGGAATGGGACGAGACGATCGGGACGAACCTGAAGGGCTGCTTCAACGTCATAAGGACGCTCTCTCCTTCAATTGCCCGCTCGGGGGGCGGACATATAGTCAACGTATCGTCCTATTCGGGTCTGAAGGGAAAAGCGGGTCAGGCGGCATACAGCGCGTCGAAGGCTGCATTACTCGGCCTGACGCGCACAGCAGCGGCCGAACTCGCGGAGCATAACATCAGGGTAAACGCAATACTTCCGGGGTATATGAAAACCGGGATGGGAACAGCCGCTGAAAAAGCTATGGAGAAGGCGAAGGCGCAGAGCCTGCTGGGGCATCTCTCAGAACCCGGCGAGGTCGCAGCCTTTGTCCTTTATCTTCTTAAGACGCGGAACATCACCGGCCAGGTCTTCGGTATCGAAAGCCGGATACTGTAACTCCGGGTCCCGAAAGCAAGCAGTGTCGGGAGCATTGAGAGACTTGACTCAGGAGGTTTAATGGCAAAGGGATTCTTCATAACAGGAACCGACACGGGTGTTGGAAAGACGCTCATCTCGGGCGCACTGATCGAAACAATCCTGTTTCTCGGAAAAAAGGTCTGCGGGATGAAGCCTGTGGAAAGCGGCTGCCGAAGACAAGGGGACGTCCTCATCCCCTTTGACGGGATGTTTCTGAAGCAGTTGTCGCATGCGGATGAGCCGCTCGCTCTCATAACGCCGTGCTGCCTCGAAAGCCCGCTTGCGCCCATGGCAGCCGCGGAGGCAGACGGAAGAGCGATAGACCTTTCCTTCATCAGCACTGCATTCTCGAAGCTTTCCGCCAGATACGACGCACTTATAGTGGAAGGCATCGGAGGGCTCATGGTGCCGATCACAAAGGACTATTACGCCGTCGATCTTGCGGGAGAACTATCACTGCCGCTGATCGTGGTCGCCAGGCCGGGCCTCGGCACGATCAACCATGTCCTGCTCACGGTCAGCTGCGCCATGAAGGCCGGCCTGACAGTGGCCGGAATAGTCATAAATTACACGCAACCTCCCGAAAACAGTCTCGCCGAACAGACAAACCCCGGGCTCCTCGGACAGATATCACCCGTCCCGATCATCGGTATCTTCCCGTATTTAAAGAGCAGGGAAGAGGGTGAGATCACGAAGGCAGCCATCAGGAACCTCGACCTGGAACTGATCAGAAGTTATCTCTGATAAAAGGCAACGTCAACTTTGCACGTTCCTGTTCTGCAGCCGCAGGTTAAACGCCCGGTCTGTTATTTGTGCGCTGTACTGGCCGAAAGGGCCGCTTTCAATATCCTGTCGACTTCCTCCGCAAATGCCTGGGGTTTTGTAATGTGTTTCATGAAGAATCGCTCGATTCCCAGTGCGGAAGCCCTCTCTATATCGGCATCCCCGCGATTGGTAGCCGAAAGGACTGCGACCGGAATGCCGCTGAATTTTTTTGTCTGCTTGATAAGATTGATAAGCATAAAGCCGTTCATCCGATCCATCAGGAGGTCCGTGATGACAAGGTCGACCTTGTTTTCATCCAGCTTCTTGACCGCCTCGATACCGTTATGCGCAGTGATGATCCTGTACCCCGCAAGGGCCAGCTGCCTCTCAAACGGCCTGATCGACTCGGGCCTGTCGTCGACCATCAGGACGACCTGCTCGCCGCCCTGCTTCTCAAGTGTTTTGCGCTCCCTCCTGCATTGTTCGATGAACTCGTCAATAAGGTCTTCTTTGGATTCGTTCATGTCGACAAACTGAACTCCGATGCCTACGCCGGGCTGGGAATGTCTCACGACCGCCTTGACGACAACAGGTCGGCCGTTAATGTGCAACTTCAACGTTATGGAGGAATTCTGTCTTATGTCGGCCGGGACATTGATAAACATGCCCTCGCGGCTGATGTCAAGGGCGCGCCCGGTCAGGAGATTGTTTATAATCACTTCCTTTGTGATTGACTGTCTGTTGAGCTGGCGTTTATTGTCCATGGCTAAAGCGATCCGGCCTGCCGCCAGACTATTGTAGCAAAACAAATCTTTTTTTTTCGCCCCCATTTTTGGCCGGAGCCGGCCGGAACTCCGGCATATCGAGGGCATTGCGACCACGAGGAGGACTTCAAGCCAACATCGTATTGCGTTACAATGTGAGCAAAGCCCAAATTGCCTGCGGTCTTTATCCGGGGTCGTTTGAAAGAAGGAGGAGAAGATGAAACGCTCATGCTTCCTCATCGTTGCGCTGTGCATTGCCCTTTTTGAGGCGCAGACCGCAGCGGCACAGCAGTACACAAGCTTTGGCACCTGGGAAGGCGTCGAG
>JAWOKY010000036.1:0-4259 GCA_033853975.1 Thermodesulfovibrionales bacterium | reverse complement strand
ATCGATCTGCGGCGCTCTGACCGAATCATACTTTTCTGCATCCCATCTCATGCGCACCTCCGAAAATAAAAAAGGCCACGGGGTTGATCCCGTGGCCTTTGAGTTATTCTGATTCTCGCTTAAAAGCTAATAGAATCCCCCTCCCGCCACGGCATCACGATGCCAGGCCTTTCTGACGAGAATGCTGGTCGAAGGATTCATCTGAAACATGGTTCAACTATACGTGAGCGGCTTCTTGTTGTCAAGAAAAAAATGGCGGACGTCAGCCTTATCTTTTTCCGAAGGGACATAGCCTATGGGGAAGAGACGACAGAGTGAACTAACAAAAATGTGATGGCTTACAAATATGTAGCATATCTCAAGGACACGGTTTTTTTATAAATCAGACGGTTATGGTCTGGCACGGTTTTGGCTTTACCTTCTGCAGGGTAAAGACGGTGGCGACGTTAAGAGACAAAGTGAAGGAACTGGAGAGGGAAGAGATCGTGAATGCCCTCAGGGATTGTAACTGGGTAATGGCGAGGGCGGCAAAACAACTGGGGATAACCGAGAGAATGATCGGATACAAGGTCAGGAAATACGGCATTAGAAAGGAGGGCAGCGGGGGCAGCGAAGAAGGGAACGCACACGGCTGGAAGGAAAGTGAGAATGAGCATCAGGCATGAACCCGACAAGATAGACATGAGGAGGAGGAGAACAGTGAAAACAAAATTTTCAGTATTAATGGTATTGGCAGCGACCGTAATCTTCACGGCCGGCATTGTGCATGCCACTCCGTCGACGACCTACTGGACACCGATGACGCTGGATATTCAGCCTTATGGAGTACTCCATCTTGGTGTGGACAATTATTTTACGGTCCTCGGAAAGCATGGCGGTTCCGTGCGTTCTTTCGCGACAGATGTGGGTCCCGAAATAGGAGTGTTGCCTTTTGAAAAGATACAGATGGAAGTTGGCCTTGATTACATGGGAGGGGTGGATTACCCGTGGCTTTTCAACGCCAAGATAGGCTCACCGGAGGACTCGTTTTTTAAAGGGCAGCCCGCCCTTGAAATCGGTATCTTCAATGTAGGCACCAAGACGAGTGGATCGTCCCGGACCGATCTGGATGTCGTGCATTTCCTCATCGGGAAAACGCTTCCGGGCGATCTGGGGCGTGTGACCGCCGGCCCTTACATCGGCAACCACTCGGCCATGCTGTCCAGCAAGGGCGAGCCCAAGAACAGCGGTTTTATGATCGCATATGACCATGGTTTTATTCCCGTGAAGGACAGGGACGGCAATGTTGAGTACAACAAGCTTGTTCTTGCTGCCGACTACGCGTCCGGTAAGAACGCTATCGGCGGCGGAGGAGTGGGCGTTTACTATTACTTCACCAAAGACATCAGTCTTCTCACCGGTCCTGTCTGGTTCAATGATCAGGGAATCAATGGCAAGTGGAAATGGACTGTACAGCTTGATATCAATCTGCCAAAATTATTTGGTAAATAGAGACGGTGGAAACAAGGAGGTTTGAAATGAAACGGTTGGTAAGCGTAGTCATGTTGTTGGTTTTTATAGGTATGGCGGGTTTCGTGCTCGCGGAGGAACAGGCGCAGCCGACCCCGCTGGCCGCTGCGGCACCTGTTGCGGCGCCTGCTCCATTGAAGATCGACACGGGTGATACCGCATGGATGATCGTTGCCACGGCTCTCGTGATGCTCATGTCCATACCCGGACTGGCGCTTTTTTACGGAGGGCTGGCAAAACGAAAGGACTCCCTTAATACTATGGCCATGACCTTTGTGACGTTTTGTATCGTAAGCTTTCTCTGGGTAATCTACGGCTATACCTTCTCCTTCGGGACGGACATAGGCGGAATCATAGGGAGTCCCGAAAAATTCTTCCTCAAAGGCATTGGCGTGAACAGCATTTCTGACCTTGCCAAGACGATTCCGGAGTTTATCTATATCGTCTACCAGCTCACCTTTGCCGCCATCACGGTCGCGCTGGCAAGCGGCGCCTATATCGAAAGGATGAAGTTCTCGGCATGGGTATTCTTTTCGATACTCTGGATGACCCTTGTCTATGTCCCGATCGCCCACTGGGTATGGGGAAACGGATTCCTCGCAAAGCTTGGTGCACTGGACTTTGCAGGGGGAACCGTCGTCCATATCAACGCGGGTATTGCGGCCCTCGTGGGCGCTCTCGTTCTCGGAAGGAGAAGGGAAAAAGCCCTTCTGCCGGGAAACCTCACGCTCGTTGTAGCCGGAGCAGGTCTCCTCTGGTTCGGATGGTTCGGGTTCAACGCGGGCTCGGCAGTTGCGGCGAACGGACTTGCCGGGGCGGCCTTCCTTAACACTAATACGGCGACGGCGGCTGCGGCTCTTTCGTGGATGTTCACTGAATGGCTGCATTCAAAGAAGCCGACGGTTCTGGGTCTCGCATCAGGCGCGGTGGCCGGCCTGGTCGCTATCACTCCGGCTGCGGGCTTTGTGAATATAGGCGGGGCTCTCATTATCGGAATCGCCGCAGGGGTCATACCGTTCTTTGCTGTTGCGGCGCTGAAGCCGAAGTTTGGGTATGACGACACCCTTGATGCTTTTGGTATTCACGGGATAGGGGGGACTATCGGCGCCATTCTCACGGGAGTGTTTGCCGATCCTTCAATTAACGAGGCGGGGAAAGGACTTCTGCACGGGAACGCGGGGCAGCTCCTGACCCAGATCATCGCTGTGGCGGTGACCATGGTGTACAGCGGAATTATGACCTTTGTGATATTCATGGTGATAAGAATAGTTGTCGGGCTGAGGGTTGATGCCGAAGAGGAAGTCACCGGCCTCGACGAAAGCCAGCATGGTGAAAGGGCATACAACATATAGGCTCATAGTTCATGGCTCATGGTTCATAGTTTAGATCTCATTTTTTGCCATGATCTATCAACTGTGAGCTAATAAAGGAGACACGATGAAGAAGATAGAAGCGATCATAAAACCGTTCAAGCTTGATGAAGTGAAGGATGCCCTGAACGAGATAGGCGTTCACGGCATGACCGTGACAGAAGTGAAGGGGTTTGGAAGGCAGAAGGGACATGTGGAACTTTACAGGGGCGCTGAATACGACATCGCCTTTATCCCCAAAGTGAAACTGGAGGTGGTGGTGACGGATGCGCTTGCCGGGAAAGTGGCAGCGACCATTGAGGTCAGGGCCAAAACCGGCAAGATCGGAGACGGAAAGATCTTCGTGCTTCCTCTTGAGGAGGTCATCAGGATCAGGACCGGCGAGCGAGGGGATGCAGCGATCTAAAAGGAGCAAAGGAAAATAGTGCAAGGTGACGCAGCCTGCCTTTATTCCCACGGGGGATTGGTCCGTGCCAATCCCCTCCTCCCGAAGCCACCTTTTTGTTGTAGCTACAAAAATGTAGCCTGACATTAACTCATTGTTTTATAATGCCAAATTAGCGCTGGATCTATCCACTCCTACATTTTTGTAGGAATTGTCCCCTTCCCATGCCACTTTTTCCCTTTAAGAACGGTCATTTTGGTCTGGCACGATTCTCGCTCAAGCATTTCACAATCGTATTCAAGGAGCTTGCCATGAAAAAACAGATCGTCGCTTCGGGTTCTTTAGTGTGCGCCCTTTTTTTCCCCTTCAGCGCATATGCCGGACAGACCGGCAAGATAGACGGAGGCGACACCGCCTTTGTCCTTCTCTCTGCCGCGCTCGTGATGCTCATGACGCCGGGACTTGCGCTGTTTTACGGCGGAATGGTAAGGAGAAAGAACGTTCTCACCACCATCATGCAGAGCTTTGTCGCCATAGCCGTGGTCAGTGTTCAGTGGGTACTTTTCGGCTATAGCCTCTCCTTTGGCCCGGATGTTCACGGGATCATCGGCGGTCTCGACTGGGCTGGGTTGAGGGGCGTGGGGGTGGCGCCCAACGCGGATTATGCCCCCACTGTTCCCCACGTGGCTTTTATGATCTATCAGGCGATGTTCGCGATGATCACGCCCGCGTTGATTACAGGCGCCTTTGCCGAGAGGATGAAGTTCTCCGCGTTCCTCATTTTTACTTTCCTCTGGTCCACGATCGCATACGACCCAATCGCCCATTGGGTGTGGGGTGCGGGCGGCTGGCTGAAGAATATGGGTGTTATGGATTTTGCCGGCGGTATCGTGGTGCATATCTCCTCGGGTATCTCTGCCCTGGCCGCCGCGATCATCATCGGAAGGAGGAAGGGATATCTGCATGAGACCATTATGCCGCACAATCTTCCTATG
>JAWOKY010000035.1:0-3097 GCA_033853975.1 Thermodesulfovibrionales bacterium | reverse complement strand
CGTTCACGGTCACCGGGAACGAGCATCTGGATTAAACTGATGCTTCCGAGATCTTCGGGCCCGTAGCCGAAATAGACAAAGGCGCTTTGGTTGCCGAAGATGATCGTTCCCTGCACGTCCGCTTCGTAGACCGGCTGGGGAAGCAGATCGGCAAGCTCGCGGAACCGCGTCTCGCTTTCCCGCAAGGCCGCTTCGGCCTTTTTCCGTTCCGTTATATCGAGCATCGCCCCGACCAGACCGGCCACGGACCCTTCGGCATCGGTATACGTTGCCTTGTTGAAGATGACCTCATGAATCGTGCCGTCCGCGTGCTTGATGGGGTAGTCGTACACCTGGATGCCGCTGTTTTCAAACAGCTCACGATCCATCTTGTAATATTTATCGGCAAGTTCCCGGGGGAATATGTCATAAACCGTCTTCCCGATGATTTTTTCCTTCGGGCGTCCGAGGTAAGCATCACATGCCTTGTTGCAGCCCTGATAGACGCCCTCCGTATCCTTGTAAAAAACAGGTATCGGGATCGTGTCGATCAGAAGTTGGAAAAACTGCAATTGCTCCTGCTGCATCCGCTCCCACCGCATCCGATGAGCGATCTCACGCTGCAGTTCATCGTTCGCCTCATTCAGCCTGGCCAGAAGTTCGTTCTTCTCCCGCTCGCGAGTCGTGATCACGTGCGCCATTTCGTTAAAACCGGTCTCCAGTTTCGTTATTTCATCGCTGCCCTCGACGGGAGTGCGCGCTGCCAGGTCGCCGTCCTGAAAGGCTTTCATCGCGGCGCTTGTTCGGTCGAGTCTTCGGGTTATAAGTGCCCGGGACAACGCGATGAGGACGATGGTGATGACAAGTAGAGAGGAGATGAGTATGATGCGTCCCGTAAGAATCACTTCCCCTACGTGGCGCTGAAACTCATCAATGGAAAAATCGATAACCAGCACGCCGTTGTTCTTTGCCGAGGGCGGGTGACAGGCCTGACATGCTGGTTTGTTTTCAACGGGTGCAGTCCAGCGATAGATGCTCCCCCCGGGCAAGAGGTAACCCATGTGCGCTGTTTCATGACGCCTGCGACCGCCGGCGTCTCGCGGCAAGAATTTCCTGTCGATCAACTGCCGGTCCGTGCCCGCCTTGACGACGCCGTCCTTGTTCAGCAGCAGTATTTCACCGATGGTCTTCGAGCTTTGTTTGACGTCCGCCAGTTTTGCGTTCAGCCCGGCGTTGTCGCGCTTCTGCATAAACGTGATGAGACTTTCCTCGACGACATGGCCGGCCATTCTGCCGAACACCTCGAGCCTCTCCGCCTCTTCCC
Organism: Thermodesulfovibrionales bacterium; assembly: GCA_033853975.1. Lineage (GTDB taxonomy): Bacteria > Nitrospirota > Thermodesulfovibrionia > Thermodesulfovibrionales > UBA6898 > JAWOKY01. The sequence goes on along the minus strand of JAWOKY010000035.1, from coordinate 1,794 downwards.
GGTATTCAAGGGTATGGAAAAGGAATACCGTTGCCGCGGTGACTGCGGACAGGATTGATATTATCCAGAGGGCGAATTTTCTGCCGATCGTCATTCTTCTTTCACTCCGTAGTCCTTCAACCTCCGGTAGAGGGTCTTCGGATCGATACCCAGAACTTCAGCGGCCTTGCCCCGGTGTCCTGCCATGTCCCTGAGCACCGACAGAATGTGCTCTTTTTCCACATCAACAAGCCGCCTGCTGCTTCCCTTTCGCACGGCGATTATGTCCGCAGGGAGGTCGCTTTCCCTGATCACGTCGTTATGCGAGAGGAGCAGGGTTCTGTGTACCACGTTCTGCAGCTCCCGCACGTTCCCCGGCCATGCGTAACGCGACAGGATGTCAAGCGCGCCCCTGCCGAACTGCTTCTGCCTGAAGGCCGGGTTTTTCATCCTGAAGCGCTCGATCATGAGGGGGATGTCTTCTCTGCGCTCCCTGAGAGGCGGGACGTGGATGGTCAACGCGCTGATCCGGTAGTAGAGGTCGGCCCTGAAGGTGCCCTTCTCTGCCCCCGCTTTGATGTCCTTATTCGTCGCGGATATGAACCTCACACTGACGCTCACTTCCTTTACCCCGCCGACCCTGAAGAACTTGCGCGTCTCCAGTACCCGGAGGAGCTTGACCTGAAGTTGTTGCGGCAATTCTCCTATTTCGTCGAGGAAAAGGGTTCCGTTGTCGGCGATTTCAAGCAACCCCAGTTTTTTTGCATGTGCACCGGTAAAGGCGCCTTTTTCGTGACCAAAAAGCTCGCTTTCGAGCATCGTGTCGGGGATTGCACTGCAGTTGATGGGAATGAAGGGCCCCTCCGCCCTCTCAGACTCATCATGTACGGCCTTGGCAACCAGCTCCTTGCCCACGCCGCTCTCTCCGTTAATGAGGACCGGCAGATCCGATGAGGCAACCTTCTTGACGGTTTCCAGGATTTCATGCATCCGGGGACTGCGGGTCTCAATCTTGCCGTTAATCGCCTGCCGCCTGATCTGGGTTTTAAGGAGCAGATTCTCATTCAGGAGTTTTTTCTTCTCAAAGGCCTTTTCGATGACTGCTCCGAGTTCTTCGATTTTGACCGGCTTGGTGAGAAAATCATACGCCCCAAGCTTCATTGCCTCAACCGCCGCCGATATCGTGCCATGGGCCGTAAGGATAATGACTTCAGGAGCGCTCTCAAGGCCCTTTACCTTTCTCAGCACATCGATGCCGCCGAGGCCGGGCATGTTCAGATCAAGCAGCAGAACATCATGCCCGCCGTGTTCCAGGATTTCCAGCGCCTTTAAACCCGTTTCCGCCTCTTCTACAAAATATCCCTCGCGGGAAAGTTCATTGCAGAGAACTGTCCTCAGGTTTTTTTCGTCGTCGGCTATCAGGATCTTGATCAAGTACGTTCCTCCGCGTCTTTCACGAGCTGGTCTGTTTACGGAATGAATGCGGCCTGCAGCGAGTGACATCATATCAGTTTTGTCGTCGTACACCAAACACTTTATTGCAGATCAAAAGCCTGACTTTTACATTTTGTTAAAACCTTATGTTTAGAAAAGAACCACGGGACCGTATGGCAGGAGCGGTTAGAAGAGCACGTCGAGAAGCGTAAACAGGAAGACCGTCACGCTGATGTAGCCGTTCATGTTGAGGAACGCGACATTAAGCTTCGAGAGGTCGTCTTCCTTTACGAGCGTATGCTCGTAGACGATGAGGCCGAGGGCGATGAAAACGCCGGCGAGGTAGCACCACCCGAGAGAACGCAAGTACGAAAGCCAGAA
>JAWOKY010000034.1:0-4225 GCA_033853975.1 Thermodesulfovibrionales bacterium | reverse complement strand
CTCCCGTATCCACGCCCATGGCGATATCGGACGACTGCTGATCAATGGAAGTGATAACCGAGCACGTCTCGTAATCAAAGCCGTACTTCGCTCTGGTGTACCCGATGTTCTTGATAGTTTCCCTCACAATGTCGGGGATGTGAACGTAACATGTCGTCGATATCTCTCCCGCAACGAATGCGAGGCCCGTCGTGACAAGCGTCTCGCATGCCACTCTCGCGACAGGGTCCTGCGCCAGTATCGCGTCGAGTATCGCGTCAGATATCTGGTCGGCTATTTTGTCGGGATGACCTTCGGTAACGGACTCCGATGTAAAAAAATAGTCCTTTCTTGCCATAGCCTCTCTCCTTTCTGAGAATGAATTTGATATTCTAACCGTTTTGACGAAAAAATAAAAGACAACCGGTTTTTTATCTGATACACTTTCCTAAAAGGAGGAAAACATGAAAAGGATTCTTATTGCCCATGACGGCTCCAAGTCATCCGAGAGAGCGCTCAGGAAGGGACTCGATATCGCCGAAAAGTTTAATTCGGCAGTCGCAGTGATCACCGTTGTTCCCTCGCTCTACCTCACGGAACTGATGGATATGGACCGGGAGAAGATCCTTGATACCCTCACAGCCGACGCTAAAAAGATGATGACCGGAATAAAGGTCCGCTCAGGGAAGATAAGGTCCCTTAAGACGCTTATAAAGCAGGGTAGTCCCGCGGACGAAATACTCAAGGCGGCGGAAAGAATGAAATCCGACATGATAGTGGTAGGATCGCACGGCAGGCATGGGGCACAAAAATTTCTTCTCGGCAGCGTATCCTCAAAAGTGATCGACCACGCCGACTGCAGCGTACTGATAGTGAAGGACTGACCAATAGCCGGGAAACCCTGAGGCCTACGGTTTGACGAACTCCTTCAGGGCGTCCTCATACTTCATCGGCCTGAATCCAAAATTCTTCTCTACTGCGCCGGGATCGCCTATATTGTCCGTTTCGAGCAGCCTCAGCTGGTCTGATGTCACGGGGGGTGAGGAAAGGACCGTTCCAAGCAACAAGGCAGATATTTTCATGAGCCCCATGGGTATCTTGAAGGCAGGCTTTTTCCGGCCCATGGCGGCAGCCAGCGTTTCAACCATTTCTATGTAGGTAAGGTGCTCAGGGCCTCCTATTTCGTAGGCAGACCTGAACCGTTCAGGTTCATCCATCACTCTTTCCAGGCACTTGATCCAGTCCTTGATATAGATCGGCTGAAACTTTGATTTCCCTTCTCCGGGTATCGGGAGCACCGGCGACAACCTGATCATCTCCATGAGCTTCTTCGTAAACCCATCCCATGGGCCTATGATGAGCGATGGCCGGAAGATCGTGCAGTTCAACCCGCTTTGTTTTACGATCTCCTCTGCCTCGGCCTTCGTCTTCATATAGCCTGACCAGGAATTTCTGTCTGCTCCGAGGGCCGACTGGTAAAAGAAATGCCTGACGCCGGCACGCCGTGCCTCTGCTACGAGGTTTGCAGTCCCCTCGACATGAATTGACTGAAAAGTCGCCGTTTCTTTTTCCTCGATTATGCCGACGAGGTGGACCACGAAATCGTCGGAGCTCAGAACGCCTTTGAACGTCTCCGGCTGGGTGATGTCGCCGCGCACAACCTCGACCCCTCTCGCCGAAAGATGCCCGGCAGCCTTGTCGGACCGGACAAGACATTTCAGTTTTATTCCCCTCGAAAGAAGCGCATCGACAAGGTTTCCCCCCACAAAACCTGTAGCACCGGCAATGAAAATCATGAGGCCCCCCTTTTACCTAAGAATTCACTGATTACCGCCATACGAAGATCAGCTTGCCCTGTCGCCGCGCAGAAGGGACCGCATCCGCAGCCTTTCAAGGCGATTGAATTTGATCAGGGCATGCCGTCGGGAAAATAGTGCTCATCGAAAGTGTCATCCGAGCCCCCATTTTCAAGGTGGCTTCCGATGCCATCAGGAATCGCTGCGAAAGGCTTATCGGATGCCGTCCCTTCTCCATCCGCCACTATGATATTTAACTCCTGCCTTTCTGTACTAAGTATAGTAGTCTAATGGAGCCGGCCTTGCTGAAAACGTCCATAGTCGAGGCTCCTCAAAGCCCATGGCATCTCCGCAAACCCCGCCATATTACAGGCGACGCAGGACCGTCGGTCACGTGAATAAGAAAAATAATTTGCCGATTCTATGGCGTTTTTCAGCATGGTCGACTCCATCCAAAGTGACGTAGCGATTCAGATTCCCGTTAATTCTGCAAACCTTGCGCGGGATTTCTTTTCTATTTCGGCGTGCAGATCATTCCCGTGCGCATCCATGGTCACTATCGCCGGAAAGTCTTCGATTTCAAAATACCACATCGCCTCTGTCGGGCCGAACTCGTCGAGCATCCAGACGCCCAGCGTCTTCTTTATCCTGTCGGCAAGACAAACGGCAGCCCCTCCGAAAGTGTGCAGATAAACACATCCGTTTTGCTGCAACGCCTTCCGGGTCCTTTCACCCATGCCGCCCTTCCCCATTACCCCCCTCAGACCGTATTCTCCGATGACATCTGCCTCGTACATTTCGACGCGCATGCTTGTGGTAGGCCCTGCAGCCACGGCACAGAATTCTTCATCGACCCGTTTCATTACCGGTCCGCAGTGATAAAGGACGGTCCCGGCAAGATTAAAGGGCATGTCATTCTTTGCCGGTCGCCGCTCCACCAGATACTTGTGAACCCTGTCCCTACCCGTCACGATAGTGCCGCTCATCGAAACGAGGTCTCCGGACCTGAGGCTGCGCGCCAGTTCCTCCGATAGCGGAAGAGTGATCTTCATCGGCATCACCATATCAGTCTTCCTCTTCTCGTTGCCCAGCAGCTCACCGACACATCGACAAAGTAAGACGCCGGATGGCGGTGGTTCACGCCGACCTTGACGCCCATTGCCGTTGTCCCGCCTCCAAGACCCTGCGGTCCGATTCCGAGTTCGTTTATCTCTCCAAGGAGTCTTGCTTCGAGGGCAGCGAGTTCTCCGATGCCGTTAACGTCGTTAAGTTTTCGCATGAGCTGCACTTTGGACAGTTTCGTCACCTGGTCTTTTGACGCGCCGATGCCTACGCCGATAACGTAAGGGGGGCATCCCCTCCCCTGCGCCTGCACGACCGTATCGAGGACGCATCTCCTGACGCCGTCGAGATCGCGCTGGGCCTTAAGCCCCTCAATCGGCAGCTTGTAGAGCTGCCCGGCGTTCTCTGAACCTCCGCCTTTCAGCATGAGATCGACAGTCAGGGTACTCCCCGGCGTCTCTTCAAAATATATGAGAGGGAACCCCACGCCTGTATTGTCGCCTGAATTCTTTTCGCTGAGGACATCCACTGCGTTCGGCCTCAGGGGGATCTTCTCCGTGGCGATCCTCGTTGCCTCGCATATTGTATTCCTCAGCTCGATATGGCTCAATCCGACCGGCACCTTCAGGAAAAATACCGGTACCCCTGTGTCCTGGCAGATCGGCCTCGCAGTGTCTCTTGCGGAACGTATATTTTCGAGCATCAGTGTGAGCGTCGCGTGTGCGGCAGTGCCCTCTGCCGCATCGGGCAGAGCAGACCTTATCGCATCTTCCACATCCGGCGGAAGCGAGGTGGCCACTTTCCTGAAGAGTTCGACAATCCCGTCACGAAGTTTCAGCAAGCCTGGTCCTCATTTCCTTCAGGTAATCGATATGCTTCAGCTCCTGTCCCATCATCTCACCGAACACGACCTTGGCGTTGCCGTCGGCCGCCTTTTCAGAGAGGTTCCTGTAAAGGTTGTATGCCTTTCCTTCTATCTCGAGCGCCATTATGAGTGCGCCCATGTCGTCGATGAATTCGTAGTTTTCGATGCGCTCCTCCAGTTCTTTTACCGGGATCGCCCCCTCGGTCATGGGAGCATTCGCCTTTTTCTTGAACTCCTCGAACCCTTCGAGGTCCCTGTCATCCTGGATCGAGAGATAAAGGAACTGGATAAATTCCATATGCTTTTCTTCCCATTCCGACAGGTCGACAAAAGTCTTTCGAGCATCGGCACTTATGGTCTTGGCCGAGGCATCGTCATAGAATTCATGCGTCCCTTTTTCCATAAGGAACGCCTCCATCAGCGACTGCAGCAGATCTTCCTTTCCTGTCACCATTGCCAGACTCCTTTTTTGACATTCTCGTAAAAAGTCCTTATGCTGCGTTGCGCTGCGTTTTTTGTCACT
>JAWOKY010000033.1:0-80666 GCA_033853975.1 Thermodesulfovibrionales bacterium | reverse complement strand
CCATCGCCGCGGCGGGTTTTGTCCCCTCTATGAGAAGATAGGTGTCATCTTTCAAAAACCGGGTGCCTGTCACCTGCAGCCCCGGTGTCCGTTCGACCAGTTGAAGCGTGTTGCGATCAAATCGGGCGCCGTAGACCTTCTCGACAAAACGGGCGAGCCGTTCCTGCCTTTTACGTATGGAAGGGATATGTGAATAGAGAATCTCCAGGAGCCTGAAACGGCCGCCTGACTTGAGGACCCGGGCGAACTGCTCAAGGGCGAGGGGTTGGACTTCTTCCGGCATGACGCAGCAGAGGAAGGTCGAGATGATCCAGTCATAGCTGGTTGAGGGGATGGAGGTCATGAGGCATGCGTCGTCTGTCACGAAGTCGATGCTGCAGACCGCGCCGCTAGCCCGTTTCCGCGCCTTACTGAGCATGGCGGGGCTGAGATCCATAGCCGTCAGTTTCACGTCTCGATGGTAGTACCGAAGATTCCTGCCGGTGCCTACCCCCGCCTCCAGCACGGTCCCACGCACATCCCCCACGAGTATCGGCCTCCATTTTCGGTAGATCATCTCCCAAGGGAGGTCGAGCAGGTCGTAAAACAGCGCGGTAGTACCGTATCTCCTGAGATTCGGCCTGTTCTTGTCGTGGAGTTGGTGAGGGTGCTTGATCATGTTACGGGCGACGGTCATGGCGATCCGCGGCCACTAAGTAATCAGCCCTGCTGCCGAAAGGCCGTCTCGAGCTCTTCACGAGTGACACAGCGCAGCTCGGCGATCTTTTTGCCATCAACTTCGACCGAGGGAAACTTCAGACCGAAAAGCCTCTGGACAACGGCCGTGTCGGTCTTCTTAATTATCTCGACATCGAATGTGTATTGCTTCTTGAGTTCTGCGACTACAGAACTGATATTTTGTCATGTCTTGCCAGGCGGGTCGTTGAAGTAAAGTCTGAGAAGCATGGTGCACCTCCCTGAGTGCTGCTGCAAGGGTCTGGGCCCTCTTGTTTCTCGTTATATAGATAGAAGCTATGATTTTACTATAACGAATTGGCTAAGCCTATAGCAATGATCGCCTTTCGCCACGTCCAAGGGAGGTGTGAAATGGTGAAAGTTATTATCTCCTCAATCCCGCTGATTACGAATGGCATAAAACAGTTATGTCAATCTGAAACTGTTGCAGAGTCCAGTAAGAACCTCCGCGTCGGAGGCCCTGGCGGCTGACTAGCTCAATTATGCCTTGTTATGATCAAATTGGCTTATCGGTAGAGCCCGAGGGGTGAAACTGTTGATTCCTTGCAAGAGAAAGACACTGTTTTTTTGTGAGTAACAAAAGGGGACACATCCCAATTTATAATTCTCTTTTTGACTCAAAAATAGGATGTGTCCCCTTTATTGCTCTAAGGCGCCAAAAGATAAGGCGTTAGAATAAGACATGATAAAATTAGTCAAGCACTGGCTAAGCCAGAAGAAATGTCGTAAATATCTTGATTCGACCAGATTGGCTTTCTGTGGATCGCCATTTTCTCCCCATCCCCGTCAGAGACTGCATAGACATAATTACACTGGCACTACGCACCATTATATCAGATCACACCAGTAAGATGTACAGGAAGAAGGTCTCGGGTTTCCCTAATGATAATTCCAGGTAAAGTCGACGTGACTATTGAAATGATTGTAGAACAGAACATATCCATTCTCATTATAGCCATCCCGCCAAAAGATCACTTCAGAGATCCCGTCGTTGTCATAGTCTGCAGCGTCAAGAAGAGTCATACCACTTCCTATGTATCGAACTGAGCCTCCTGTGTCAACATAAAACCAAGCAACCTCCCATTGGTCTGAAGAAATGTCGTCACATTTGTAATGTGACATATCCAATTGAAGGCTTATCAGATATTGGGTATCATTGGAGTGATAGCTCTTGACATGCTGAATGAGCGTATCGGCGTAATCTCTGGTTGGCTTTTGTCCATATTTCTTATCACAAAAAGTGACGGGACCGATAGTCTTCCTGAATACTTTAATACATTTTTTTAAAAGCAGCTTTGACGGCCGAGTTGGCTGCCAATTCTGGGGGTCTAAATGATTGTCTTTCGAAACAAGTACAAGTGGACGAAAGGAAGGTTCATCAAGCCATCCTGAAAATTCCTTGGTGAATTTTCCCACAGTTGGGAGTTTTGCATATGGATCAGGGATGTGCAGTCCTACATCAGCATAATATGAAACGCTTGAGGGTGCTGTGCTCCTGAACTGTCCCAGCGTTTTCCCATTAAAGGTGACAAACCAATTGATTTCCTTTGGGTAATATCTTATTGATTCTGCAAGCTCTTCCTGCGTCGAAGGATTGTGTTTGAACGCTACCCATGATGCACCGCGCTTTTCAAACAACACGCGCACCTGGAATTTATATTTCTTTTCTTTATCAGGGAAAGAACTTGGCCCCCAATCTGGCCACTGAATGTGATGATGTTCAAGGGCGCCAATAATCAGACTGGACTTCTTGTCTTTTCCTTCCGCAGTACTGACGACAAAACAGATTACAGCAGTAAAGATTAGGAGCAGTCCAATATTAGGTATCTTTTTCATGAGTGCTAATTTTCAGTTGTACACAGCAGGATTATACCATGAACTCACTGCGTGGGCTTCAGGAAGTACACTTGTTGAACAAAGACGGTGATCGGGAAATAGGCCTTCCCTGAGTGCGACCTCTGGCTTCTCCTTTACAAACAGAAATTATTAAGAGAATGGGCTGACCCCCTTCATAAAAGGAACAAGTCAACTAATTCAACACTGCTCTGAAAGTGGTTAAATAAGGAGTACAGGAGAGAGTTCGCAGTTTTCAAATGTGGCTCTTTGTCACCCCAGCAGTTGCGTGCGGCTGGCGGGATCTTTGGCTGTCCATGAGCTGACCTCGGACGAACCTGATGTGGCCTCGGAGCTCATAGAATTGATCAGCGAAGGACACAGGAACCTTCATTTTGTTCACCGCCTTTTCGATGCTATCCAAGTTTGCGAGCAATTCTTCCGTCTTCACAGCCCCCAACTTTGCCACGAGACCCTGTTCGAGTACGAGCAGGGCGCGGTACCAGCGATAGAATCGCAACTCGATTCTCCACCGGTAGAGCACAGGGATAAGTCTGAGTCCGGGGATCATTACGACTAAGAGAGGAACAAAGACGACCAAGATTCGGTTCACAAGACTCGCCAGGCGAAACGGGAGGGAGCGGTAAAGGAAGCCCTTCCCTGATTTGTAGAACCGGTGTGCCTCCGGGCTTATTCGAAATTCATGCTCCAGCGGCGCGGGGAATTCGCCGCTGTGCTGAAAGAGGTTCGGTCTTCCGTGTACCTCGCGTGCCGTTTCCAGCAGCAAATCTGATAGTGCGGGATGAAGCCCGCTACGTGCAATGAGTTCGACGGTCGGTCCCACAAGGGTGAGGTCATGCGTGGGGATGTTTTTTCCGAAGTCGATAGAGCCCTCGGGGAGTGTCAGCTTGTTCAAATAGACGATGCGGCGGCTATATCCGTCCGCCTGCGTGAACTCGAAGAGCCGGATCCCCGGCGTAAACAGCAGGGATCGCATGATCTTTATCGATGCGGATTCCCCCATCATGAACGCTGCTTCGATCTTACCGTTGAGCAGGGCTTTTGCAGCGTCCTGCGCATCCAGATCCAGCAGTTCTGTCGCGCCGCCGGGTTCGACACCGTTGGCAGCAAGGAGTGTGAGGGCGAGGGAATGAGTTCCGCTACCCTCAGGGCCGATCGCGATCCGCTTACCCTTGAGTTGGGAAAAAAGCTCAACCGGTGTGGAACTTCTATAGAAGACCAGGAGTGGAGCATAGGATACGCTGCCGAGCGATACCAGCTTTTCCGTATTTACACCTTCTGCGACGCCACCCTGTACAAATCCGATGTCGACATGAGATGAAGGATCGGCGAGTCTCATGAGATTTTCCCGGGAGCCGTCGGAAGTGACTATTTTGAGGGTAACCCCGCTCCGGGCCAGTATCTTTGCGTATTTCTCCGCATTCGCTTTGAAAATGCTCCCCTGGGGACCGGTCGTGATTGTAATTGTGTCCGGCGGGGCAGAATGAAAAAACCAGTAGAGCGCAAAGATAGCGATCGCAATTATCAGCAGAAAGACACTGAACGTCGTTGCACGTCCCACGCCGAAGGTTTCAGCAAATAGCGTCTGAACCCGATTGAGACTGAACCTGTGACTCTCTGTCATAATCCAAACCAGCTGTTATGGCAACAGTTAAGCGTTGTGCTACTTTCAATTGTATCATTATATCCTTTGTAAACCGAGGCATTTTCTTTTCCGTCCGCCATGATGAGGAGTAGGAACGGAAAGAAACAGGTTCAGAAAATCGAAATTGGTGAGGAGACAGGAAAAAGTTGAGAAATGAGTTTACAAATGTTGTAAAGCCGATTCTTGATAATTGCAGGTAGTCCTGCATCATTCTTCGTGATTCTTCTGCGGGTCGCAGAAGTCCTCTGCCAATATAAAAGTCTTATCGGACTCTGTAACTTCGCTCAATCCAACCTTCAACTCACGAAAGAGGAATTCATTGCATTCGAACCACCGGATGCTATAATTTTGACAAGGAGTGAAAATGGCTGGCTTAAATGCAACGGACAATCGGCGCGGTGTTGTGGGTGCGGAAATTTCGGAATACTTAACGCATACAGGGAAGCAAATACCGACTTAGTAAACGCAAGCATCCGTTTAAGGTACACAAAAAGGAGGGGAGAACGTCATGAATGAACCGACAAAGGAATTCACCGTCACCATCCACCTGATCCAGGGTGACCCCATAAGATTCAAGGTCAACCGTACAGCTGCCGAGGTGCGCAATATGGGAAGCAACCTGGAAAATGGATTGAAGGCCCAATATGTCGGCGTGGAACTCAATGGAAAACTGGTGATAGTCCCGGCTCATAACGTCCGTTCCCTCGAAGTTGACCCGGCACCTCCTGTTCTCATCATGAACGTACTGCGGGACGCGATGCCGACGGATGACTGACTAACTATTATTTAGAAACGTCATAACCGCTGACGAGCTGATTGCCGGGGGTGCTGCGGCATAAGATACCCCGAAAACTTACTGTGTTTGCAGTCAACGTAAACTCAACTCTTATCCGGCTCTATCTGCCTGAGCATTTGTGATTACAAGAGATGTATGGAACTTCGTGATTCGCCGGCCCGCGAGTATACAGACTAACCTGCAGGCGCTTGCTGCTTGACGCCCCAGTTGAGTCTGAAGTTTTCGCCAAGATCGGAGATGAAATCCTGCCCCGAGATAACCTTGCCATGTCTGATTTGCAGCAGTGTTACCCCGCTGTTTTGGCCGGCTCGGCCCTCTCGGTTGGTAAGCTTCAAGTTCCAGTGGGCAGCTATCACGTTATTGCCGATGAGATCAAAGATGTTCCGGACGCAGATGTCCTGCATTTCGAAATTGATTTTTGGAAACTGCTCGCAAAAATGCCGGAACCAACCTTCGACGGCGTTCTTGCCCGAAAACTTGCCGCTTTCAGGTACTTCACCGGGAAAGACGAACACACAGTCGTCATGCCAGACTGACATGAACTTCTGCACATCATGGCGGTTCAGCGCATCGAAAGCGTCTGCCACAGCTTTCTTGGCAACAAGTGCTCCTATCATTTGATCCTCCCTCCGGTATGTCTTTCCATAGAGTCAAAGACCGGCCATCAGTTCAAGTTGCTTTCTCTTGTCCCCAGCGGTGATTGCTGTTTATACCATACACCTAATTGACGGCCTTGAGAAGTGGTCTTTCAGGAAGTTAATGACGAAATGAGTGGCCGCCGCGTGTTTCGTCCAGCCTCACTTTCTGTCTCCAAGTTATAACTTGATATAGCGGATGATTAGAGGTATTTAAGGATTAAGAGATAAACTCCCGATAAAGCCAACACCTGGTCGAAAAGTGGTGACAATACACCAAGGAGGTGCAAGATGCCCATAGTTCATATCTATTTACTCGAAGGAAAGCCCCAAACCTATCTTCAGGCATTGGGCGATTCTGTCCATCAGGCTCTCATGGAAACGTGGGGAATCCCTGAAAAAGATCGATTTCAGATATTCCACGAGAAAAAAGCAGAGCACTTCAAGATTGATCACATTGCATACCTGGAAGGCGAAGGAGTTCGAAGATCCGATGATGTGATTGTGATTCAGATAACAACCTCCCCGAGAACCATACACATGAAACGCGCGTTCTACAAGCGTATACCTGAATTGCTAAAGGACAGCATCGACCTGAGCCCTGCCAACGTGTTTATCAATGTGACGATGACAGACGAAGAGGACTGGTCATTTGGGATTGGAAAGATGTCACTAATTGAAAGACTGGAAAAGTAATCCGGCATCATTCTCCTTCATTCTTCTGCGGGTCCGGCGCCCTGAAACATCCCCGACATCCCCGGAAAGCGAAACACCGCGCGCCGCCTGGCTTTTCCGGGGGGTATGGCATGCAGAACCCATGTTAATATATAATTTACAATTATCTTTATTTTTTCTAACCGGTTTTCAGATGTAACGGGTTAATTAAATGGTTTTTCGCGGTTCTCACATCAGAAGGCATCAAAGGTACGCGTACCTACAGTTCGTTACTTTTTTTTCTTTAGGCCCACAGGTACCCGAGGAATGTCGTGCGATCTGTGTCGATCTGAGCGATTCCGGAATGTGTATGTATACTCCCGACCGCCTCCGTGAGGGTCAGATCATTCTTTTCAACAATCCGCTGCCTGTTCAAGGTCCGAAGGCCATCGTAAGATGGGTTACGGAATATCGCATCACCGGACGTTTCTATAAAACAGGGATTATGTTTTCAAGACATGCGGAGGAGGATTCCGACCGGGCTTCCCGCTGTGAACAAGGAGACCTGGAAGATCCCTCGCCGGGAGGTGTCGAAAAAAGCTCCCCCCTTATTAAAAGCTGCAGTCTTGCCTTTTCCGGGGGAAATTATCGGGTGGCTTCAAGTGATGACTTTTGGTCGAACCTGGCTGAGCTTTCAGAAAAAGAGGCGGACCAATTCATCGCATTGACCTCTGAGGTAATGCGGCATGAAACAATGAAGGACGATGTTTCGCTGAGGTTTCTGCGGGCAATCGCTTTCTTTGGGAAGGCCCGGATTATCTTCAGAAGACAGGGCGAACATTGGGATGATAATACGCTTGACTTGGTTGAAAAGTCACTAATTGACTTTCGTGCGGCGGATGAGCTTGCCGGCCACTGCAACGGGTTTCCGTATATAGCCCTTGAAGAAAACAGAGATGCCGCCGCAAAGGCACTTGAGAGTGAGAGACCGGGCAGGGCACAGGAAATACTGGGCAAAACAAAGCTTGGCTATATGGGTGACCGTCTTTTTTTGAGGAACCGGCATTATGCGCCTTCCGCTGAGGAGATGGCGATTTTTGAGAATATATTCTTTCATTCCCCTCACATTGTCAGGTCAGCCGCGATTTTTTACAAGGTGCTCGGAGAACCGGGAAAGCGTTACATCAATGTTTTTATGTATAAAGAAACCTCTCCCTGGAATTCTGCGGGAGAAGAAAACGACCCCCTCTGTATCATTGGATTAGTTGAAGACGGAACGTTTCACCTTATCAAAGATCTTGCCGCGGGGGGGGCGAAGGCTGAGGTCGGGGAAGAGGAGGCAGAGGATAGCCGGCCACTATATGAAGAACAAATAAGTCAGGAAGGCCGCGGCATGCAAACCGCATGGGAGACAACTGATCGGGAAGTTCATGGAGATTCCGATGAGAGAAAAAGGTCGCCTGAGGCTCTCGTAGTAGTAACCAGTCGGACCGGAGGCGGCAGGGACAGGAAAAAAATGAACCTTCTGATTGCCTGCGCGGTGCTTCTGTTTCTCATGATCACGCCATTTTTCCTGAAATCCTATCCGCCGAAACCGGTCGCTGAGCCCAAAAAAGAAGTGATACCAAGGCCAAATGCGATGCTGACGCAAGAGACCGCAGAACATCCGTACCTTCCGTCTGAACCTCCGGAGAACCGGCCGATTACACGCAAGCCAGAGAGTTCCGGCAAAGCAAAAGGGCATGAGAGCCGCAGAGCGACTGCTGAGGGTGTTGCACGCAAGAAGAAGACACAGGAAATGGGAACGAACGCTGACCGGCGAATGAAAACCAGCACCGGGAAGACAGCGGCGATTCCGCCTCCGGAGATTAAAAAGAGAAGTTTTCCCCCCCACTCCAGGGACGATCTTTGAGATAGGAGAGATATGCCACCAAAACGAAGGATTACTTCATGGCTTTATTTTTTTATTCTGATAAGCACTCTTTACGGGTGCGCTCTCAATTTCCCTTCCGCTACTGAACCGAACGGGGAAGCACGCGGCTCATACCCGGAATCAAAGAAAATGCAGGTCAGGGTCGGCATTTATCTGAAAGATGATCTCAGAACATATGAGTATCAAAGACGGGTACTCGGCATGACTTTCAGGATGCCCATAGGTGATTCTCTTGCCGCGATAGTGCCACAGATGACGTCGGCGATGATTTCAGAGGACGTAGTCGTCGTAAAGTCACTGCCTCCGTATGATGATAATTACAGGCCTGACGTCGATTTCGTAATTGAACCGGACATTCTTTACGCATATGGGAACGTTGCAGGAACGGTTACGGGCCGTGTAGACGCAAAGATTATGATGAGAACGACCCTTTATGATCTGGACGGGAGAGTTCTGTGGCAAGACGCGGCAACAGGATTAAGCAGAAGCGGGGAACTCAATCTGGCAGGCAATTATGTCAACATCCTTGAAAAAGCGGACAAGACCGCTTATGAGGCGGCATTTTCGGCTGCTGCCAAAATCACGGAAGATTTTAACAACTCCCTCCCGAAGGAACTCTCAATTGCCGGAGGGGTTCAAATCCCTCGCGAGTCCGCCAATATGACAAAACTCTCCGACTTCGAACTTTTCAGACAGTATTATCGCACGGGACGACTCCAGTACGAGAAAAGAAGGTTTTATCAGGCCCTGTTCTCTTTTGAAAAGGCGGAGAAGTTAAATCCGGCCGATCTTTCTACTTTATTTTACCTGGCAGCATGCTACACCTACACAGCTCAGAAAGACACGGCCATTGCCAAATTCAGGAAATTTCGCGAGCTGAGCGAGGCAGCTCCGGAGATCAGCGATGAGGAAAAGTGGATGGCATTGCTTGAAAAACCTTTGAGAATCGGAATAGTCCCTGGCGGGTCTGGTCAGGAGGAGATGCACGGTGCGCTGCAGCGGGTTCTCACGGACAGCAGGATGTACGAGGTAAAGAACCTGACGGGTCTGAAAATCCCCTCTCCGGATGCACAAACTGCCGAGTTCGATCAATTCCTCGATCAATGCAGTAAGGAAGGCATGAGGATAGTGATCCTCGACGATGTCGATTATACCGCCAGCAAAACGGTGAAAGACCCGATGGGTGAAGGGGATGCGGCCACCGACTATATCGTCGGGATTACGGCAAAGGTCTATTCGACAAAAAAGAAAGAATTGAAAACCGAGATAAGGATAGATGAAAGATCATGTGCCGTCAAGAAGAAGAGCGAAGCGGAAGAACAGGCGATAAAAGAGCAGCTTCTGAGAAAGGGGGCCAAAGAGCTGGTCCTGCGGCTCCTGGAAGATGATATCTATTAGATCAAGACGAACAGAACTCGACCCCTGCCTTATAGATTCCATAGCCGGTTTCCACTTCTTCAATCCATTTGACGACCGCCTCCCTGCGGGGGAGAGGAAAAACACTGTTGAGGATAATTATCCGCTGTCCTACAGCGAGAGACTCATAGAGATAAAGGCAAAGCCCTGAGAAACCGATATTTATGGTCATCGCCCTCCGGGAATCGGTCTCCCCTTGAGCGAGGGCATAGTCCAGGGTTGAGGAATAGTCACACCTCACTGATGCTCTTTGCTCACAGGTAAGTATCTTTTTTTGTTCCTGATAGGTAGTCATGTTTAGATAACGCCCCAAAAGGTGTACTAGTATACTTGCCTATTTTTTTCTTTTCAAGTGGACAATGTTCTGTTGTCAAGAGTTAGGCGGCGTAACGATTAGTGAAGGTAGCACACATTTTTAGTTTGCCGTGTTCATTTGATTGGCTCAAACCGAGGATACACTACTGGAGAGCCTGCGAAAAAGATACGGTATCTACATCCTGGTCTTCAGGTATGCGCCGAGTTTCTTATCGACCTTCGCAATATGGTCGAGTATCCAGTCCACGACGACGCGGTTTGTCTCGACAGAGAGGTCGTATGAGCCACGTTTTTTCCCGCCTTCGAGCTTCTCAAGCTCCTTCCTGAGGTCCGCAAACTCCCTTATGAAATATTCATGCTGGGCCTTGTGCGCAGGATAATCGGGATAGCCGTATCTGATCATAAGCCCCTCCTCGTCTCCGAAGTGGACAAAAATATATTCATCGAGGAACTTGATCACATCCCCTATCTTATACTTGCAGACGTGCTGCCTGACGGAATCGACGAGGTCGTTAATCCTGCTGATAAGCTCCTTGTGCTGCTCGTCTATCTCTTCGATTCCGACCGAAAGGTCTTCAGTCCATTTCACGAAAACACCTCAATTCAGGGTTGTCCTGCTTGAGTATATCACAGGACGACCTCTCAGCGGGCAGGCTTCGCATCCGAGACCGGTCCTGCATCCATGGCGCATCTGAAACCCATGTCATCGTCCCTCTCAACGATGTAGTCGTGGCCTGGATCGCCGCAACGCAGACTCACCGGATTGCTGTACCAGGACCCTCCCCTTACGACTGCGTCATCCACCCACTCCCTGACGTTTCCGGCCATGTCCATCGCGCCGTAAGGGGAAGCCCCTTTCGGGAAACTCCCGACGGGCGCGAGCTTTCTGTAGCCGTCTGTTTTTCCGCCATCATCCCAGTTGGCCCTTGTGGCATCCCATTCATTTCCCCATGGATATCTTCTTCCGTCCGTGCCCCTTGCTGCCTTCTCCCATTCTGACCCAAGGGGAAGCCTTTTGCCTGCCCATTCGCAGTAGATACCCGCCTGACGCCAGGTGATTCCTACCACAGGGTAGTCTTTCATGCGCTCAATCCGGTACCATTCCTTTCCGGCTTCAAAAAAAGCGGGAGGATAATCGGTAATGAGCGAAGGGTCTTTGCAGCCCCCTTCTGCGACGCATCGATGGTACTGCTCGTTCGTCACCTCGTATTTGTCGATGTAAAATGCCCTGAGATGCACCTTCCTGAGGGGATTGCGGTCGCTGCCGGGTTCTCCCGGAGGGAGTCCCATGATGAATTCGCCTTCCGGCACGAGCACCATCTCGGCACCGTCACGGGCCGTGATTGTCGGTGCGGCAGGGCTGGCCGCAGAGGCACCAAATAAAAGCAAGACTAAAACCGCAGCGAAAATCCTGTTGCTCATCATCTTCCTCCAGCACTTCAAATGATAATTCCTGATCTCACTTTCACCGCAATCGGCGCTCATATATATGTAATAGGATTTTGCGGAAAAGGACAAGACAAAGAAGCGGCGATGCCGTGGACAGTGAAAGGGCCTGTCGATGCGGGTCTCCTGGCATGATTCAATTTTTATTCATCTTTCTTTCAAACTATCTTCATATAAATATAGTAAATTAACCTATAAATGGAAACTGTTATTCTGATAAACTACAGACGCTCAGAATCAGGCGGCGTTCAGCGGCCGGTTGACGTGTTGACAATGACGCATCCGGGCGGGATATTGTTCTGAGGGGACCTGAGCCCCGGCCTGCGGCAAAAGGGTGATATCCGCAGACGTTAAAGAAGGGAGAGAGAAGAATGAAGAAAGTAGCGGTTATTACAATGGTCCTGCTCCTCATCGCAGGCATCGCCTATGCGAAGGAGTTCGAGGTGTCAAAAAAAGTGGCGCCCTATGACGTCACGGTAAAAATTGACAGAAACCCACCGATAGCAGGCGAAAACAACATGACGATAGACGTCAGGGACGCATCAGGCAAGGCGGTCACCGACGCAAAGGTTGTGGTTGCCTACTCGATGCCTGCTATGCCGGGAATGCCCGCTATGCACTACAAGACCGATGCGGCTCTGGCCGGCAGCGTATACAAGGCGAAGATGAACCTTCCCATGGCCGGCTCATGGGGAATTTCGATAAAGGTGTCCAGGACAGGAAAAACAGCAACGATGAGATTCACTATTGATGCACATTAAATGATGATGCGACAAATCGGAGGGGAAGCAGTACATGAAAGCGGTCAGATGAGTATCGGCCGCTTTCGTCTTTTTTGCTTCCTCCTTTTTCTTTTCATTGCCCTCTCCCCGATCTTTACCCCGGTATGTTACGCCGATCAAGCGGTCGGTGACCTGCGCCTTCAGGACCTTATTGACGAGGCGTTGAAGAATAGCCCAGAGATTCTCGCATCCCAATACCGGACCGCAGCTTCCACGTACCGGATACCTCAGGCGATGAGCCTGCCCGACCCGCTGTTCATGTTTGGGTACCAGAATGAGGGCTTCAACGAGTACTCCTACGGGGAGGAGCTGATGTCTCAGTGGATGTTCTCGGCTTCCCAGATGTTCCCGTTTCCCGGCAAGCGTGCGCTCAAGGGTGAGATGGCGAGGAAGGACTCTGAGAGTCTGAGTGCATCCTATGATTCTCTGAAGCTCAAGACCGTATCGCGAATCAAGGAGATTTACTATGACCTGTTCCTCGCTTACAAGACTATCGATCTCCTGAAGGACCGCACCGTCCTCTATTCGAGGATTGAGGATGCGGCCCTCGCGCGGTACTCATCCGGCATTGGCCAGCAGCAAGAGGTCCTCATGGCCCAGACCGAAAAGTATATGCTCCTCGAAAAGGAGGAGATGCAGAAGCAGAAGATAGAGTCCTTTGAGGCGATGCTTAATACTGCTGTCGGCAGGGATATAAACGCCCCTCTTGGGCGGCCGGCGGGGCCGCCGGAAGACCATTATATCCTTCCGGTGGAGGAAATTCTCCTGAGGGCATACGACAAGTCTCCTGAGATCAGGGCCAGAGAAGAGATGATCGCCTCCGCCGAGGCAAAGGTGAAGATGGCAAAGAAAGAATACTATCCCGATTTCACGATCACAGCCGAGTATGACAAGAAGGGCGGACAGTTTCTTGACATGTGGGCGCTTACGGCAACGATGAATATCCCGCTCTATTACAAGACCAAACAGAGGCAGGCGGTCTATGAAGCACAGGCCTTGCTTTCGGAAGCAAAAAATGAACTGGCCACGACAAAGCTGATGCTGGGAGCGTCGATCAGGGACAATTACTCGATGTACCGTGCAGCGGGAAGATTGATGTCACTTTACAGGGATGGAGTGATCCCGAAGGCGATGCAGGACTTCGAGGCCGCAATATCAGGATATAACACCGGAAAGATCGATGCAATCGCGGTAATTACAACCCTCAGGTCCCTTATTGATACGGAGCTTCTCTACTGGAATCAGGTGGCCGAAAGGGAGAAGGCCATAGCGAAAATGGAAGCAGTCACCGGGGGTCTGGGTCCTGCGGGAGATGGTGAAAAGAGATGAGCAGGAAAAATATGATAACAGGGGTTGCAGCCGCAGTCGCTTTAATCCTGGGGCTCGCCTTTTATTTTTCGGGTTCTTCGCTTAAGGAGGTGTTTAGCAGGGGCGCCACGAAATCCGCAAGGACCAACTCTGCTTCGACTGCAAAGACCCCTGCGGCTCAGACGGCATCGGCGGGCGGCAACAACGGATCACAGGAAGCCTCCAATGAGGAAGAGGCCCCGACGGTCGAGATACCCGTTGAAAAACAGCAAATGATAGGCGTCCAGACCACCACCGTTTCGGTGCAGCCGCTTATGAAGGTGATCAGGACCGTCGGTATCATAGGATACGATGAAAAAAGGCTTGCAACCGTAAACACCAAATTCGAGGGCTGGATCGAGAGGCTCTACGTCAACTTTACTGGCCAGTACGTCAAAGGCGGCCAGCCCCTCGCTGAAGTCTATAGTCCTGAACTCCTTGCCACCCAGCAGGAGCTGCTCGATCTTCTGAAGTGGAAGAAGCGGGACGGCGGGTTCAAGGATGAGAGGATCGGAAAAATGCTCTCCGGAGACACAGACTCTCTTGTCGCTGCGGCCGAGCAGAGGCTGAGGCTCTGGGATATCACCGAGGCACAGATCAGGAAAATCGAGGAGACCGGCAGGCCGATACGCACCCTCACCATCTACAGCCCATCGAGGGGCTATGTTGTTCAGAAGACCGCCCTCCAGGGAATGAAGGTGATGCCCGGCGAAAAGCTCTTCGATATCGCCGACCTCTCGACGGTATGGGTCATGGCCGATATCTATGAATACGACCTGCCTCTGGTAAGGGACGGCCAGACCGCCGCAATAGGCCTGAGCTATTTCCCGGGCAGAGAGTTTTCCTCCCGGATCGATTACGTCTATCCCGCCATCTCGGGTGAGACCAGGACCGCGAAGGTGAGGTTCACCATCGCGAATCCGGGGGGCAAGCTGAAACCGCAGATGTATACGGACGTCGAGATAAAGATAGACCTCGGCAGGAAGCTCGCTGTGCCGGCCGACGCGGTTCTCGACACAGGCACAAGGCAGGTGGTATACGTCGACAAGGGCGACGGCTACTTCGAGCCCCGGGAGGTCCTTGTCGGAGCCAGGACCGGGGAGATGGTCGAGATCCTCCGCGGCCTGAAGGCCGGCGACAAGGTTGCCTCTGCAGCAAACTTCCTGATCGATTCGGAGGCGAAGCTCGAGGGGGTTAAGCCGCTTCCGCTGCCAAAGTCCGTGAAACGTGAGAAGTGAATGGTGAATAGTGAAAGGTAAGAAACTTCCGCCAAGATTTTATCATTCATTATTTGTTAACAGTCTCATAATAGTATTTGCCGTTTCTTTAGTCACATACGTCATGCCCGAGATTCTCAGTCGGGCATCCAATCGCGGATATTGGATTTCCGCCTTCGCGGGAATGACAGCTAAGAGTGCAGACCATTCTGAGACTTTCGCCGGCATTCATCATTTACCGTTCACAGTTCACTATTCACAGTTCACTATTCACGGGTACTTATGATCTCAAGGATCATCGAATTCAGCGCCAGAAACAAGTTCATCGTCTTCCTCCTCGTTGGCGCGCTTGCGCTCTGGGGATACTGGGCGCTTAAGAGAACACCCCTCGATGCGATACCGGACCTCAGCGACACCGAGGTGATAATCTATACCCAGTGGGCAGGGAGAAGCCCTGACCTCATCGAAGATCAGGTCACCTATCCCATCACCTCGACCCTCCTTGCGGCCCCGAAGGTGAAGGCTGTAAGAGGTTTTTCCTATCTCGGCAGCTCCTTTGTCTATGTCATCTTCGACGAAGGAACCGACATCTACTGGGCGCGAAGCAGGGTGCTCGAATACCTCCAGGGCGTGAAAAACAAGCTGCCAGAGGGGGTGAGTCCTGCGCTCGGCCCTGACGCCACGGGTGTGGGCTGGGGCTTCGAATATGCCGTGGTTGACACAACAGGCCGCCATAACCTGGCACAGCTTCGGTCGGCGCAGGACTGGAACATCAAGCTTGCGCTCGAAAGCGTGCCGGGCGTCTCAGAGGTGGCAAGCGTCGGGGGTTTTGTGAAGGAATACCAGATCACGCTCGACCCCAACAGGCTCCTTGCCTACAACATCCCGCTCACTAAAGTGATGGACGCGGTGAGGAAGAGCAACAGAGACGTGGAAGGCAGGGTCCTCGAATTTTCAGGCTTCGAATACATGGTGAGGGGCCGGGGATATGTAAAGGACATCCGAGACCTCGAAGATATCCCTGTCGGCACAAACGGCGAGGGAAGCCCGGTCCATCTGAAGGACGTCGCAAATGTTCAGCTTGGGCCTGAGATACGAAGGGGGATCACCGACCTCGACGGAAAGGGCGAGGTGGCAGGCGGCATCGTGGTCGTGCGCTTCGGCGAAAACGTCCTTAACGTCATCGAGAGGGTGAAGGAAAAGATCAGAACCGACATCAACCCAAGCCTTCCGGAGGGGATGAAGATCGTCACGACCTATGACCGTTCGGACCTTATCTATCGCTCGATCGACACGCTGAGGGAGGAGATAATAAAGCTCTCGATTGCGGTAAGCGCTGTCTGCATCGTGTTTCTCTTTCATCTGCCGAGCGCCTTCGTGGTCATCCTCACCCTCCCGATCGCAATCCTCATCTCTTTCATATGCATGTACTACCTCGGAGTCACATCGAACATCATGAGCCTGAGCGGCATAGCGATAGCCATCGGCGCCATGGTCGACGCCTCGATCGTGATGGTGGAAAACGCCCACAAGAAGCTCGAACAGTGGGAGTGCGAAGAAGAAAAACACTGCCCGCGCAGCACAGTCGTCATCGAGGCTGCAAAAGAGGTCGGGCCATCGCTTTTCTTCTCCCTCCTTGTCATCACCGCAGGCTTTATCCCCGTCTTTACGCTTCAGGAGCAGGCAGGCAGGCTGTTTAAGCCCCTTGCGTACACGAAGACTTTTGCGATGCTTTTTTCGTCTTTTCTTGCCATTACGCTTACGCCGGTTCTGATGACCATTTTCATACGCGGCAGAGTCACGCTCGAAGAAAAAAACCCGATAGTAAGATGCGTCAACAGGATCTACAGGCCGCGGGTGCTTTTTTCGCTCAGGCACAAATGGTTTGTCATCATTGTCGCCTTCGTGATATTGATCTGCACGGTCTATCCCTACAGCAGACTCGGCTCCGAATTCATGCCCCCCCTCTACGAGGGCTCCCTTCTCTATATGCCTGTGACGGTGCCGGGGGCATCGGTTTCCGTCTCCTCGAAACTGCTCCAACTCCAGGACAAACTGCTCAAGACCGTGCCGGAGGTCTCGCAGGTATTCGGCAAGGCAGGCCGCGCCGAGACCGCTACAGACCCTGCGCCGCTTGAGATGTTCGAGACCGTGATCAATCTGAAGCCGGAGTCTCAGTGGAGGAAAGGCATGGATGTCGAAAAGCTGAAAACCCAGATGAACGACCTCCTTTCCATCCCCGGAGTATCGAACTCCTTTACGATGCCGATAAAGGCCCGCATCGACATGCTCTCAACAGGCATCCGGACCCCCGTAGGGATAAAGGTCCTGGGGCCTAAACTCAACGAGATCGAAACTATCGGACTCGAAGTGGAAAACCTGATCAAGGGGACCCCTGACACCAGAAGCGTTTATGCAGAGAGGGTGACCACAGGTTATTTCCTCGACATCACCGTCAACCGCGAAGCCGCAGCAAGGTACAACCTTGGCGTCGATGATGTCGAGGGGGTAATCCAGTCCGCGGTCGGGGGTATGCCTCTTACAACAACTGTCGAGGGCCGCGAGCGCTACCCGGTGAATGTGCGCTATGCGCGTGAATTGCGCGATGATGTCGAAAAACTAAAGCGCGTGCTCGTCCCGGTGATGATGGAAAATGCGGCTCCTTCGGCGGGGATGGGAGTCGAACGGCCCTCCGATGTCTCCGGCTTATTGGGCAGCCGCGTGTCTCCTGTGCCTCTTCAGGTGCCTCTTGGCGAGGTCACCGACATAAGGGTCGTCAGGGGACCCACGATGATAAAGAGCGAGGAGGGGCTTCTTTCATCCTATGTCTATATCGATTATTCGGGTAAGGACGTCGGGGGCTATGTCGAAAGGCTGAAGAAAAAGGTGGACGGTCTGAAGATGCCTCCCGGATATCACCTCGAGTGGAGCGGCGAATACGAATACCTCATGAAGACGCGTCAGCGGCTCAAGGTGGTGATACCCTTCACCCTGTTCATCATCTTTGTCCTGATCTTCCTGAACACGAAATCGATAACGAAAACGGTGATCGTGCTTTGCGCCGTGCCCTTTTCACTCGTGGGCTCCTTCTGGCTCCTGTATCTTCTCAATTACAACCTCAGCATCGCCGTCTGGGTCGGTATAATCGCGCTGGCCGGGCTCGATGCCGAGACAGGCGTCGTCATGCTCCTCTACCTCGACCTCGCCTACGAGCAGTGGAAGAACGAGGGAAGGCTCAACACCGTCGAGGACCTCAAGGACGCGATCATGCACGGCGCAGTCAAGAGGGTGCGTCCGAAGCTCATGACCGTCGGCGTCATACTCGCCGGTCTTGTCCCGATCATGTTCAGTCACGGCACAGGCGCAGACGTGATGAAGAGGATTGCTGCCCCCATGGTAGGCGGCGTCGTCACCTCCGAGATCCTTGAACTAACCATTTATCCCGCCATCTATCTCATCTGGAGGGAGCGCGCAATCAGGACAAGACAGAAAGCCGCGGCGGCACAGGAGTAGGCACTCCGGGCCCCCTCCCGGTTGACAATTCCCGCAGGCGGCTTATTGTAAATAATGTAAGTAAGTGCTAACATAAGCCATGACGAAAGACACACGGGAAAAGATACTTGATGCGGGGCTGAAGCTCTTTTCAAAAAAGGGGTTTCTCGGCGCCACCACAAAGGAGATCGCGAAAAAGGCGGGCGTTGCCGAGCTTACTCTGTTTCGGCACTTTTCTTCGAAGGACAAGCTCTTCGAGGAGATGATCCAGAGCTACTCTTTCCTTCCCGCGCTGAAGGACCTCCTGCCGGGGATAAAGGGCCTCGATTATGAAAACGCACTGTACGAGATCGGACGGGCATTCCTCATGAGGCTCTCCGAAAGATCCGATCTTATAAAGATCATGCACTCCGAGATACACCTCTACCCGGCAAAGGTGAAAGAGATCTACCACCACATCATAGACGAGGTGTTCAGCACGCTTGCCTCCTACTTCAGGGAGCTGCAGGCCAGTGGAGTACTCCGGGAGTTTCATCCGGAGCTTGGAGCGAGGGCATTTTTAGGGATGCTGTTTGCCTATTTCAACGCCCAGGAGATCATGATGCGCAAACAGCATATGCCTGCCGATACCGAACAGGTCATCAGGGAATATGTAGGTCTCTTTGTGCGCGGGACCCTTGCGCAGGGCAGAATACACGATGGATCCGCATCCGGCCGCACTTTTCGAAGATCGAACACGGATTGAGCATATGAAGATCAAACATCACGCGACGTCAAAATAAGCGCCGCATCTTTTAAAGTAAGAGAAGAGGAGCTCAGATGAAAAAGGTACTGGTCGTTATCGTGCTGATGGCATTACTTGGCATCGCCGCCTTTGTCTTGCTCAGAAACAGGGGAGATGAAGTAAAGTACAGGACTGAAAAGGTGACGAAGGGCGATATCGTTGCGAGCGTCACCGCCACGGGAACGGTGAACGCCGTAACGACCGTCCTTGTCGGGACGCAGGTTTCGGGCACGATAGAGAAGATCTACGTCGATTTCAACTCGCGTGTTAAAAAGGGACAGCTCATCGCCCAGATAGATCCCGCTTTGTTCGAAGCCCAGGTCGGACAGGCCAGGGCCAATCTCTACTCAGCGAAGGCCAATCTCGATAAGGCCCAGGAGACGCTTGTGGATGCAAAGAGGACTATGTTGAGAAACAAGGAGCTCGTTGCCAAGAGCCTCATCGCCCAGAGTGACTACGATACATCGGAAACAAACTATCAGACCAGCGGGGCGCAGGTATCGGCCTCCAAGGCAGCCATATCACAGGCTGAAGCGGCATTGAAGACCGCGGAGACAAATCTGGCCTACACCAGGATCGTTTCTCCTGTGGACGGCATCGTCGTATCCAGGAATGTCGACGTCGGACAGACCGTGGCAGCCAGTTTCCAGACCCCCACGCTCTTCACCATCGCCCAGGACCTCACCAAGATGCAGATAGACACGAGCGTGGCAGAGGCGGACATAGGGAGGGTGAAGGTGGGCCAGGAGGTCGACTTCACAGTCGACGCCTATCCCGATATGACCTTTCAGGGGAAGGTATGGCAGATAAGGATAGCGCCTATCACCGTCCAGAATGTGGTCACCTACGATGTGGTCGTCTTCGTCGGAAACAAGGACCTGAAGCTCATGCCGGGTATGACTGCCAACGTATCGGTCATAGCGGACAGGGAAAAGGATGTCCTTAAGATACCGAACGCGGCGCTCAGGTTCAGGCCGGCAGAGCGCGCCAAAACAAAGGTTGAAAAGGGCACGGGGGTCTGGATAGTCCAGGACCAGAAGCCCAGGCGCATCTCGGTAAAGCTCGGTATCAGTGACGGCAGTTATACCCAGGTCGTCTCAGGGGATCTTTCAGAGGGACAGGAGGTTATCGTAGAATCCCTCGCCAAGACGAAACAGGATAACCAGGGCCCAAGAGGCCCCAGGATGTTCTGACGTGGCGCTCATCGAAGCAAGTCAG
Organism: Thermodesulfovibrionales bacterium; assembly: GCA_033853975.1. Classification (GTDB taxonomy): domain Bacteria; phylum Nitrospirota; class Thermodesulfovibrionia; order Thermodesulfovibrionales; family UBA6898; genus JAWOKY01. Next base: position 60,397 of record JAWOKY010000033.1, on the reverse strand, counting down.
ATAGAAAAGACGTACCGGCTGGGCGATATCGACCTGCGCGCCCTGGACAAGGTCTCGGCTGTCATCGGCAGGGGCGAATTTGTGGCTGTTATGGGGCCTTCCGGCTCGGGCAAGTCGACGTTCATGAATATCCTCGGCTGCCTCGACAAACCCACGGGAGGCAAGTACCTGCTTGAAGATGTCGATGTGGGCAGCCTCAGCAGGGACGAACTCGCGGGCATAAGGAACAAGAAGCTCGGTTTTGTCTTCCAGGGGTTTAATCTCCTTTCACGGACCTCCGCGCTGGAAAACGTGGAACTCCCCATGCTCTATGATGGCCTTTCGGCAAAGGAGAGGCGCAGCAGGGCGATGGAGTCGCTCAAGAGCGTGGGACTGGAGGGGAGGGAAAATCACCATCCCAACCAGCTTTCCGGGGGCCAGCAGCAGAGGGTTGCAATAGCGCGCGCCCTTGTCAACAGGGCGCCGATCATCCTCGCAGACGAGCCAACGGGAAACCTCGATACGAAGACGAGCGTTGAGATCATGGAGCTTTTCGTGAGACTGAATAGGGAATCGAATATCACGATCATTCTTGTCACCCATGAGCCCGACATAGCCACTTTCAGCAAGAGGGTTATCAGGTTTCTCGACGGTCACATCGTCAGCGATACCCGACAGGAGCAAAGGTCATGATCAATATTCCGTCGACTGTACGAATATCTCTGAGGGCTCTCAGGGTAAACAAGATGCGCTCGGCCCTCACGATGCTCGGCATCATCATCGGCGTCGGCGCCGTGATCGCAATGCTTGCAGTCGGAACAGGAGCAAGCGAGCAGATATCGGCCCAGATATCGAGCATGGGAAGCAACCTGCTAATCATCCTTCCGGGCTCCACGACCTCGGGAGGCGTGAGGATGGGCGCCGGCACGCAGCCCACTCTCACAATGGACGACTCCGAGGCTATTCTCAGGGAATGCCCCGCTGTTGCAGACGTGGCGCCTGTGCTTAATGGCGTGGCGCAGGTCGTTTACAGCCACCAGAACTGGTCGACTGGCGTGACAGGCACGACGCCGAGTATGTTGGATGTGAGAGATTGGCCGGTCGCCTCCGGAAGGCCTTTCACCGATCAGGACGTCAAGAGCGCTACAAAGGTATGCCTGCTCGGCCAGACGGTTGTGGACAATCTCTTCGGGGACGAAAACCCCGTGGGCCAGATCGTCAGGATCAAGTCTGTACCCTTTACCGTCGTCGGAGTGCTCGCAGCAAAGGGACAGTCGGCGATGGGGCAGGACCAGGACGACACGATCTATATCCCGGTCACGACGGCGCAGAAGAAGCTGTTCGGAACGGCCTTCCCGGGCATGGTAAGGATCATCATGGTGAAGGCCAAGTCGGAGCAGGACCTCGGCCCTGCGGAGCAGCAGATCAACTCGCTGCTCAGACAGAGGCATCACATAGGCCCCAAACAGGACAGCGACTTCTCGGTGAGGAACCTCACGCAGATGATGCAGGCAGCCGAGCAGTCCACGAAGGTGATGACGCTCCTTCTCGGGGCGATAGCATCCGTATCCCTTCTTGTGGGCGGAATAGGTATAATGAACATCATGCTTGTTTCGGTTACGGAGAGAACGAGGGAGATCGGCATAAGGATGGCGATCGGCGCAAAGACGTGGGACATACGGCTTCAGTTCATCATCGAGGCGCTGATCCTCTCGCTAACCGGCGGAGTGATAGGCATAATCTTCGGCGTATCCGGGTCGAAGATAATCGCGCTGGTGGCCGGATGGACAACGGTGGTCTCGCCCCTGTCGATACTTATGGCATTCGGTTTTTCAGGGCTTGTCGGAATCTTCTTCGGGTTTTATCCCGCATACAAGGCGTCCCTTCTGAACCCGATAGACGCTCTCAGATATGAATAGCATAACGGAGGCTGCTACATGAGAATGAGATTCACGACTCTGGTTTTTGCTTCGGCCTTTCTTGCCGCTTTTGCATCCGTTTCTCATGCGGAAGTGCTAACCTTGGTCCAGGGGCTCAAGCTCGCAACGACTAACAGCAGGCTCATAAGAATCTCGGAGCGTGAGGAGGAGATGGCGAGGCAGGACGCCCTCATATCGAGGTCGAAGCTCCTGCCAGATGTGAACGCATCTGCGGGCTACACTTCTTATGCCCATCAGGTGGGCGCGAGGTTCGACAGCCTTCAGGCGCCGGAATATGAGCAGTCCTTTCCTGCTTACAGTCTGAGTGTCGAGCAGACATTATACGATTTCAAAAAGAACGCTTCTCTTTACGAGGCGAGCAAGATAGGGATCGAAATCAAGAGGACCGACACCAGGAGGATAAGGAACATAGTGGGCCTGAGTTTTGCGATGGCTTACTTCGATCTCCTTGAATCCAACAGGATGGTCGATGTTGCGAGGAGTGAAGTCGAGAGGGTGGAGTCGCACCTAAAGGATACCACGAACTTATACGATCAGGGCGTTGTCACGAAAAACGATGTACTCCAGGCTCAGGTGAGGCTTGCAGACTCCCGCCAGAGGCTGATTTCGGCGAAGAATATAAGCGCCGTGGACGCTTCGCAGATAAACAATTTCCTTCTCAGGCCCCTCAATTCCCCGGTGCAGCCGGAGGACATAGACCCCTCACTTTTGGAGTCCCGTGCCATATTCGATCTCGAAAAGGCATGGGATGAGGCAATACGGTCGAGGCCTGAACTGCAGATCGTAGATGCGACTCTGAAGGCCCAGGACTTCGAGGAGAAGGCGAAAAAGGCCGACTACTTTCCACAGTTTTTCGTCAGAGGGCAATACGATTACACGGACGACAGATATCTGATACACGAAAGCAATGCCCTAGTGCTATTCGGGATGAGCATAAACCTCTACAAGGGCGGCAGCACTAAGGCGGGAATTGCGAAAATCGAATACGGGAAGGAAAGGCTGCGTGAACAGAAGAAAGAGCTCACGGATGAGATAAGGCTCGAGGTAAAAAGATATATCCTCGATTCCGAGACCGCAAAGGATCGGGTGGCTGCTACAAGGGATGCGGTTGAGCAGGCCGAGGAAAATCTCAGGATCAACAGGGTAAAATACACGGAAGGCGTCGGCACGGCAACCGACGTGCTTGATGCGGTCACGCTGCTCACCGTTGCTGAAACGAACTACTACAGATCGCTCTACGATCTGATGCGGGCGGAGGCAGGCGTCCTCTACGCAACCGGAAGGGACATATCGGAGGTATATCAATAATGGACGAAGCAAGACAAAACGGAAACAACCACAAGAGAAAGGTCTATGCAGGGATCGTATTTGCCGTGATCGCTGTCATCGGCCTCATCGGCATCTACCTCTACATAGGATACAAGAGCAGTCATATCTCGACCGACGACGCATTTGTCGAGGGAGACATTCATACGATAGCCTCAAAGGTCCCGGGCACGGTGAAGGTTGTGATGATCAACGACAACCAGCATGTAAGGGCCGGCGATACGCTCGTTGAGATAGACCAGACCGACTATGACGTAAAGGTGAGCGAAGCGTCATCTGCCTTGAACGTGGAGAAGTCCAAGCTCGTTGAGGCGGGGACGAGGATCGACGCTTCCAGAAAACAGCTCGCGGAGCTGCAGTACAGGCTCAGGGCCGCTAAAGCAAACCTCGAGGTACAGGAGGCCAACCTCAGACAGGCCCAGCTCGATATAAAGAGGGCCGAAAACCTTTACAGGAACGAAACAATACCAAAAGAGAGATACGAAAAAACCCAGACCGGCTATGACGTGAATGTGGCTGAAGTGAAGGCTGCAAAAGACCAGGCAAAGCAGATCGAGGCCGAGATCGAGACGCAATACGCGGTGATCAGACAAGCCGTTTCCGCTTCTCAGTCCCAGAGCTCACTCGTGAAACAAAAAGAGGCATCTCTGCAGGCTGCCGAACTGAACAAGGGCTATACGCGGATCTACTCCCCTGTCGAAGGTTACGTCACCAAGAAGTCCGTCGAGGTGGGCAATCAGATCCAGGCCGGTCAGCCGCTAATGGCGCTGGTCCCGCTGAGCGGTGTCTGGGTCATCGCCAACTACAAGGAGACGCAGCTCGACAAAGTGAAACCCGGCCAGAGTGTCGAGATGAGCGTTGATACCTATCCTGGAAAGAAGTTCAAGGGAAAGGTGGACAGCATCATGGCGGGGTCCGGCGCCGCATTCTCGCTCTTCCCTCCCGAGAATGCGACGGGCAATTACGTAAAGGTCGTACAGAGGATTCCGGTTAAGATCGTTCTTGACAAAGATACAGATCCGGAGCATGCCCTGAGGGTGGGGATGTCTGTCGTGCCAACTATCCTGCTGAAATAACCCGAAGCCTGCAAGTTTGAAATCGGCTTTTCGGAGTGCCGGTAATCCCGGCCTGTTCAGACGAGTTTGGTCTGGAACTGGATCGACCTGTTTCTGATATCCAGGTAGGCGTCGAGCATTTCGGAAAGCACGTACTTGGCAAGGCCGAACTCATTACAGGCCGCGTAGGCCTTTTTCAGTAGTGCCTGTGCCTCTTCTTCCCTGCCAGAGTGAAAGAGTGCGACAGCCTTGCAAACCGACACGCCGAGGCTCTCATCAGGGCCGAACCTCAGGAGACAGTTTTCGCTCTTTTTCAGGTAATTCCAGGCGGTCGGGAGGTTCTTGTTATTCACATGGATACGGGCTATCTCCATACACGAAAGCCCTACGCCGCTCAGGTCCGCCTCTGCCTCAAAGAAGAATTCCGACTTCTTGAACTCCGTCAGGGCCGTCTTGTCATTCTTCGAACGGTAGAAGAGCTGCCCCCTCAGCATATGTGCAAAGCCGGTCAGGGTATTCGCCTGCGCACGTCTGCAATCCTTAACAGTTTCGAAGACCCGGTTTATCAGCTGAAGCGCAATATCCCGCTTTCCAGCAAAGAGACAGTTTCTTGAATAGTTTATGAATATCTTGCATTTCAGAACATTATCGGCAGACGGCACGACCCTGTTAAAAACTTCTTCCGCGTCTGTGTACCTGTCAAGGCTCGTCAGGATGACACCTTTAATATTCATGAGTCTCGCCCATTCCGAGGGATTGTCCTCCATGCTGGTCGCTGAGAGGTCCGACTCCACGGTCGCAAGGTCAGGAAATACAAAGTTTTTAGCTGTAGTGCCCGTCTGCAACATCCTGTTCAACCTCCGAAAAAAATCTGACCTTTATATTGCTCCGAAGGAAGATATTTGTCAATAATGACTGCAAGTCCGGAATCCGACAGGAAAAGATCCCTTACCTTACTTGCCCGCCAGCGCTGAAATTCTGCTAAAATAGTGCGTTGCACCAACCCTTTTGACTTTATTTTGACCGGAGGTATCATGATGAGGACTTTGATCGTCTTTTCAATCTTATTTCTGATGCTCACGGAAGCCGCCACCGCTTCGGCCTCCGACGCAATCGGCAGCGCCGGTGATGCGGTTGCTGTTGCGATTCCTGTCGCCGCGGTCGCCATGGCAGTGGCACACCAGACGGACAAGGAAGGCATCATCCAGTTTGCCGAGAGTTACGCAACTGCAGGGGCGGTGACACTTGGGCTTAAGTACTCCGTACACGAGAGGAGACCGGACGGCTCAGAGCACTCCTTTCCTTCTTTCCACGCCGCATCGAGTTTTGCAGCTGCGACTTTCATAGAGAAGCGTTACGGCGGAATCGCCGGCATTGCTGCTTACACAGCGGCTGCCTTTGTCGGATGGACAAGAATCGAAACCAGGGAACACTGGGTCAGGGACGTCGTTGCCGGCGCAGCGATCGGCACGGCGTCAGGCCTCATTTTTACGAAGCCGTACAAGGGCGTCGTTGTTTCTCCGGTCGCTGACGGAAATTACTGGGGTCTGGCCATCGCAAAGAGTTTTTGAAAATCGATGAAACAGGACAGTTCCGCTGTCATCTCGATCTTCTGAAGATATCGCTTTTAGCCGCTATCCAGAGGAGGCTCCTGAGGCTCTTGAACGCAACGACAAAATCATGAGGCGTGCGCAGTTCCAGGAGTCTCTTGAGCATGAATGAGGGCCTGCCGTAAAACCGCCTGAAGGCTATCTGCCTCAGTTTCAGGATCTCGTCCCTTGTCATGGTATGGGGGATGAATGCAGCGCCCTGATACGTGAAATCGGTGAGGTCCTCCGATATCGTCCCGAACCGGTCGAGGTTCTCATAAAGATAGGTCCCGGGAAAGGGCGTGATTGCATGAAAGTTGGCGATGTCGGGGTTTACGTCCACAGCGAAATCTATGGTCTGAAGCCCCTCTTCGAATGTCTCGCCGGGGATGCCGAACATAAAGGGCGTGCTGACCCTCAGCCCCACTTCCTGTGCTGTCTTCACCGCCTTCCTGATCTGCTCCGGCGTCGTACCTTTCCTGATCGTATTGAGGTTCTTCTGTACCCCGCTTTCGGCGCCGAAGAGTATAGCCCAGCAGCCGGCCTCCCTGAAGGCCTGAAGAAGAGGCTTGTCCACCTGGTTTACGCAGGCAGAGGCAAACCATGTGAAATCGAGGCGTCTCGCCTTTATCTCCTTCGCTATCTGCATCGCCCTGTTGTAATCGGCAGCAAGCGTATCGTCGATGAATTTAATCTCACGGTATCCCTGACTGAGACAGTATTCTATCTCGCTCAAAACGCTCTCCACCCCCCGGTACCTTATGCCGCTTTTGCGTTCCTTGTCGATCTGGAAACAGTATATGCACCTTCTGTTACATCCTCTCGACGTCATCAGGACCGCAACGGGCTTTCTCCGGTAGGTCGCCGGAGGAGGGATATAACGGTTCGCATCGCCAAGGAGTTCCCGTGCAGGAAAGGGAAGGGAATCGAGGTCAGTGATGAGAGGCCTCGGGGGATTCTTGACGATCCTGCCGCCCCGGCGAAATACGGCGCCCTGGACACCGTCAAGGGACATGCCGGCCTGGATTCTCTCTATCATCTCGAGAACAGTGAATTCCCCCTCCCCGGTAACCACTGCATCGATGCAATCTCCCGCATCTTCGAGGCACCGCTCCTGAACCGCTATTGGATAAGGGCCGCCAGCGCAGATGAACGCCGCCCGGCCGAGCGTCTTTTTGAGATCGGAGGCGGTCTTCTTTGCCTTCTGCCATCCGAAGGTGGTCGAATAGATCCCAACGAAGCCGGGGTCGAACTTTCGTACGTCGGAGAGGACCTCATCATGCGTCATGAACGCGCCGTTAAAGAACGCGACCTCATGTCCTGCCCGTTGAAGGACGGCCGCGACATAGAGCGTGCCAAGGGGCTGCCAGTAATTGATCTGAGAGCTCGCTGTCTTCGAGGAAAAGATTTCCTCAGGCACCCAGGACGGTATTACCAGCGCGCATCTCATACGAACAGGCCCCTGCCGAGAACCTCACCGTCCGCAAATCTCTTCATACTCGCCTTCGCCCTCTTCTGTTTGCCTTTCCGGCCCGTTTTCCCCGGTTAATATTCTCTCCGCAGTCCTGATACCGGATTCGAGGGCGTGGTCCATGTTGTAGTACCTGAACATCCCGCTTCTTCCGGCAAGGTGGAGGTTGCTGAACCGGCCGAGATAGTCATAGACGACATCGCATGCCTCCTTGTAACCGAGATCGAAAAGCGGATAGGCTCCGCGCACCCGAACGACCGCGCCGCCCAGGACCCCTCGCTTCGAGACAAAGCCGAGGTCTGCCAGGTATTCCGCGGTTATGTCGATGAGCTTGTCGTCATCGGTGTTCCAAATCTTGTCGCCCCTGAAGCTGAAATACTCGGCGACAACCGCCGTCTTCCCTTCCGGCGCCATTTCCCTGCTCCAGTTGGTCGGCTCGTGGATACGGCCGAAGGGGATGCGCTTTTCCGGAACATAGATCCATGTGAGATCGGTGACTCTCTCCCTGTCAACCATGACCGCCGCGACAACAAGGTCTCTGAATCTCAGTTTCACTGCAGCTTCGAGAACTTCCGCCGGAGGAGAAGGGTTCAGCATCCTCACCACATGAGGCAGGGGCAGGCTCGATATGAATTCGCCTCCCCGAACCACGTCAGTCCCCGTTTCGTTTTTGACCTCCACGCTCCTGACGGTATAGCCCGAGCGGTTGATACGCTCCACCCGTGTATCGGTGAATACCTCATTCCCTCTTTCGATCTCTTCCTTGAGCCTGTCCGACATGCGGCCGATGCCAAGCCTGGGATAGGTGAAGCTGTCAACGAGGGTCGGGACGTCCCTGCTGCCTGCGCGGAAGACGCCGTTTTTCACCGCCTTCGCAAGCGAAAGCCCCTGGATGCGCCGCTCCACCCATTCCGCACTGATCCTGCCGCAGTCAAGTCCCCATACCTTTTCGCTGTATTCTTTGAAGTAGATGTTGAACATCGTTCGGCCGAAATTGCCCACTACCCAGTCTTCAAGTGAAACCGGCTCAGCCTTCCTGAGGAGACCCCTCGCCTTTTCGAGCGCATAATCTCCGAGGATCTTCCCTGTTGTCCTGATGCCCAGACCGAAGATCGCGTTCAGCGGCCTCAGCGGATAATCGAAATACTTCCCCCCCATGCAAATCTTGCTTGTGCGGCGGACCGTGATCAGCTCATCACCCATCAACTCCTGAACAAAGGCATTGAGCCTCTCGTCCTTCGTGAAAAACCTGTGGCCGCCAAGGTCGAAGCGGAAGCCGTCTTTGATGACAGTCTTCGAAAGTCCGCCGACTTCCGGGTCTTTTTCGAAAACACTCACTTTACGGCCGGCACGGGTAAGTACACACCCTGCTGCCAGTCCCGTAAGACCGCCGCCCAGAACGACCGCCAACCTGCTTTCATCATCGGAGCTAAACATGGAATAAGCGCGCGGACAAACGGAGGGACCTCAGGTCATGCACAGCAGACGTTCCCCGTTATGCGTACGATATAATACCCCTCTTTCTTCTCTACGATCGTCTTGCAGCCCGACATCGATACAAAGGCCCTCAGCCTCTTTGCATCTCCTTCGCCGGCAAGGAAGACTTCGACTGAAACCTCCCGACCGCAATGATCGGCCAGCAGGTCTCTCATCCGTAACAGCAGTTCCCTCGAAGCGATGGTTCTTGCGTCGACGATCATATGTTAGTTTAAAATTCCGGACAAGGATTTTTCCAGAGCCAAAGACAAATTGACCCGGAGGTGATTCCCGGCCTCACCCCCGGGTCAGAAGAATTGCATAGTATGGCTGTCGGTCTCTCTACGTCTTATTCGAGGTCGCTCATCGGCTTTATAAACTTGAAATAGACCATCGTCCAGTTGCCAAGGATGATCGACACGGTAGCCACGATGCTGCCGATGGAAAGTGTGGTGAAGCCGGTAAGGGCCTGTCCTACGTTGCAGCCCCCTGCACACACGGCGCCGAAACCCATCATGAGGCTCCCAAGGAAAACCGTGAGCACTTCACTGGCAGGTGCGATCTTCCAGGTGAATTCCTTGAGGATCTTTGCGCTGATCGCCGCCCCGATCGGAACCCCGATAATATAAAACTCAGCCCAGGTGACCTTGAAAGCCCCAAGGTCGTACATAGGGAAAAAGGTCGACTTTGCATCGCCGGTAAGCAGAGAGAAAAAGACCTCGCCCGTGGGCGTGGTGAAGTTGAGGCCCCTCGCAAATCCCGGTGAACCCCAGTGCTCGGAAGCCCAGAACGTGATTATGCCCATGAGTCCGATGAGCAGCGCCGTTACGGACCAGTAGAAGCCCTTCTGTTTGCGAAGTGAGAAGGGTTTGCTCTTGAGCGTAAAAAGGAAGAAGATGACGCTAAGCACAGCGATGACGATCCACTTGATCTCCGGCGAGTCGCCGATAAGTCCGTAAAGGGTCATGCCGGAAGGACCGATCTGAACGCTCCTGAGCAGCTGATTTACCGGCTTCAGAATGCCCTGGGATGTCATGCCGATGCCAAGGAAAAATCCGAGCACCGCAAACCAGGACGCCAGTTGCCCTTCGCCCACCCTGTAAATGATGCCGCTTCCGCAGCCGCCCGCCAGAACGATACCAAGGCCGAAGATGTAGCCCCCGATGATATTAGCCAGGGGATAAAACGTCTGGGCCTTGAGATGGATAATACCCATGTCGTTGAGTATGTTCGACCCAACGATCATCACGACCAGGGCGATCAGATAGGCGCGAAACATCGTGAAGTCCTTGATGAATATGGTATCTCGGAATGCCGTATTCATGCAGAACCTTCCGCGCTGGAGGATGAAGCCTATCAATCCTCCGATCACCAGACCTGAAACAATGAAACCCAGTGATACTCCTTGTGCCGCAGTTTCCATGCCTGCCTCCCTCAAAAAAATTTGTATAAAATAACACAGAACCACACCTTTGTCAACGACGACCGGCGGGCGTAAGCCTCGAAAAATCAATAATAAATCGTCGCAACAACCTGATATTCAAAAACATTTTCCGTGGTGTCGAAGACCTTCGCCCTATGGAATCCCCTGACCCTCTCTTCGATGCCGGCAGGAAGCGGTTCCCCCTTTTTCCCGGAGATGACGACAACCGCCGATTCTCCGCCTCCGCCTTCTCTGTAATATGGGGGATTCCGGTATTCGAAGGTGAATCGAAGCGGCGAAGTCAGAATGTCCCGGGACACGGCAAAAGAAGGCGTATAATCATAGTGGATACTCCTCGTCGTGAAAAGATCCAGAAGCGGCACCGCCACCGCAGGATTGACGACAGGGTCTTCTTCGGGGACCGTAAATACACGGATACCGCTGTCTCCCAGATCGTCGAGAAAAGCACCTGCCTTTTCGATGTTCACCGTACTGATGCGGTCGAGAAAAGGGAGAAAGGCCGATGCCGCAAGCACAATCGAGGACACAGCTATCAAATAGACGGCAAACATTGCTGTCTCCCGCCTTTTCAGGCCGATGAGCCCGGATGCCGCTGCCATGGCGATCATTGGGAAGGCCATCACGCTGTAACGCATTCTCTCTATCCGCAGAGCGATGATGAGAAGAGGCAACCAAAGGACAATGAGAAACCTCAGGTCCCTTTTGCCTGTCGCCCTGAATAATGAGTAGACCGCAGCGGCAGTAAGCCACGGCCATGTCTGAAAAACAAAGGTGGACAGGAAGCTTTCCCCCCATCTTCTCAGTCCGGGTTTCTGGTATGCGACAAGAAGCTTCATCTGTGCGGAGATGACATCATGTTTATAGGCGGCAAAACATCCGATCATGGCCCCTGACGCAAGGAAGACAAGGAGACCCCTCATAAGATAGCGACCGGCAGTCTGAGAGGGCCGCCTGACACAGTAGACGGCAAGAATGACCGGAAGCACCGTGAGCATGAGCCACGTCGAGTACTTTGCGAAGACAGTGATAAAGACCGCAACAGCCGCAAGAAGTATCATCTGTCCTCCCCCTTCGAGCGCCCTGATAAACGCATAGACCGAAAGCATCAGAAGAAAAGTGCAAGGCATATCGACAAGCATGAGGGGGACCTGGGAAAAAAGATACGGTATCCCAAGAAGGAGCATCCCAGCAAGAAAGCCGGCATCATCGCCCCAGAGTTCCCTGCCGGTCAGAAAAGTAAGGACAACGGTCAGTGAAAATAGCAGCGTGTTGAACATCTCGATAAAGAGTCTGTGCTCGCCAAGAGATCTGAAGATAAGCCCGTAGACAAAGGGCACTGCAGGCATGTCAGTCCAGGCGGGGACAGCCCTGCCCCATTCCCTCAGGAAATAGCCCGCCCCGAATAATTCGAGATTTTTTGCCTGGGTGAAATACCGTGAGGCATCTACGATCACCTCCGGCTCGGGCCAGAAGAGCGCTGCGGCTGCATAGGAAAAAAAGAAAAGGAAAAGACGGGGACGACGGCCGGGCCAGGAACTCTTTGAAAGAAAGAGGGCCGGCAGAATACCTGCCTCCAAAAGGAGAAGGACCTTTCGAGGATCGGCAAAACCGAAAACATACTGCCAACTCGTCAGACGGTTGTCGTCGAGGGCCCTCCAATGATAAAGGCCCCCGAAAGTGGCAAGGAGCAGGACAGCAAAGAAAAGGACGTGCAGATTCCTGGCGGTCCGGCCGTTATCTGCCCGCATCAGATATCTTCACCCCGCCGGCCCCGGTCTCCTACCAGGAGACGACCCTGTCAGAGAAAAAGATCTCCTCGACAATATCCTCATAGCACATCTCATTCCTTGAGAGGTCGATTATCTTGACCTCATGGCCGGCAGACTGGACGCGTATGATCTCATCCGACAGCTTCGTCGGCCCGTCGTTGAGGATATGCAAGACCCTCATCTCAAAACCTTCAGCAGGACAAAGGCAATCATTTTCATCCCTCAAAGGACGATGACCCTGTCGGCGTCGTGGTTCATCTCCGCGTTCATATACTGGCTGCCCGGAACCATCTCCTGTGGAATTCCTCTGCCGACGGCGCCGATCTGATTGGCGTTAAGGCCGCAAAAATTCATCGTTACCCCCGCGGTCCTGCATAGCTCCTGAAACTCGGAAGTTAAAAGAAGCCGCACGCCAGCGTCCATGACAAAGATGATCACCGCATGGCCCTTTGAGAGCGCGGCCTTAGTCAGGCCGACTACATGAGCAGAATGCCTGTCCGTATTGACCAGTATGCCGAGTTTCATGTGTCATTCACCGATATTATTATCGATTTTCTGCAGTACCTTGGCAACAGTGATCCCCTTCATGCATTTCAGCTCATCGCACCGCCTGCGAAAACAGGGAGAACAGGCCTCGTCGCTTTTGACGATAATATGACCCTTCCCGTAAGGGCCGGTCCTTTCCGGGGACGTGGGTCCGAAGATCGCCACAACCGGTACGCTGAAGCCGGCGGCGATATGCATCGGCCCTGAATCATTGGAGATCACAAGCACAGCATTTCTCATGATCTCCACCAGCTCTCTGAGGTCTGTCTTGCCCGCAAGAGAAACTGCCCTGCCGCCGGACTCTCTTACTACTGCCTCGGCCTTCTGCACGTCCGCCCTGCCCCCTATAACGACCGACCGCCAGGGGAGCTCCGCGGCTACCCTGCCGAAGTTGGCAGCCGACCAGACCTTTGTGTCCCATCGTGCGCCGGGCACGATGACTGCATATGCTCCGGAGGCCATGATCTTCATAATATCCCCGCTCTTGACCGTCGCGGGCGGAAAGGGAAACAACACCTCTTCGATACTGCAGCCGAGTGCGCCTGCAATCTTCAGGTACCTGTCGACCGCATGAATTTCCCTTCCGCCCCGGATTCTCCTGTTGTAAAAAAAACGGCTTCCCTCCCTCGCCTCCTCAAACCCGATCCTCAGAGGGGCCCCGGTAGCCATTGTAATGATACCGCTTCTGAGGAGCCCCTGGAGATCCACACAGACGTCGTAGCGTTCGGCCCTCAATCTCCTGAAGAGTCTCCTTAATTCCCCAGCGGTCCTGCCGACCTTCGAAAGGCTCTTCCATTCATCCTTGTTGATCACAATGAGGCTGGAGATCATCGGATGACCTTCGAGAAGACCCTCCAGTCCTCTGGCGATCACCCAGTGCACCTCGGCTTCCGGATACCTTGTTTTAACGGCGCTCAGGAAGGGAAGGCTGTGGACAACATCGCCGAGCGAACTTGGTTTGACGACAAGGATCTTCGCCGGCCCGCCGGAGGTTTTCATCTATTGTCTCCTGACACTGCCATGCGTGATGATAGCCACCGCATCATCAAGGTCCCTGGCCGAATAATCCGCAATGGGAGAAGAGGCCTCCTGACCCGTTGCCACGTGTACGGCCTTCGCCCCGACCGCCTTTGCGAGGAGTACGTCCACCTCCTTGTCGCCCACGACAAAGGAGCTCTTCAGATCGATACCGAAATCGTTCCTCGCCCTTATGAGAAGGCCCGGTTCAGGCTTTCGGCAAAAACAGTGCTCATCCGGATGATGAGGGCAGTAATAAAAGCCGTCGAAGCCGTACTCATCAATGAAGATGCCATTGACCTCTTTCACAAAATCCTCTCTGATAATACCCCTTGCGATTCCCGATTGGTTCGATACCCCTATCAGGGCATACCCCTTCTCCTTCAGACGCATCAGTCCTTTCACTTCCGGAAATATTTCAAGATCTTCCATCCTGTTCAGGTAATTGACGTCCCTGCAGAGTGTCCCGTCCCTGTCGAAAAAGACCGCAGGCCTCTTTTTCACGAGACGCTGAACCGCCGAAAATACGTCCTCCGTCGTTATCAGGTCCATGCACTTGAGGTCGCCTTTGCTGCACTCCCTCTCGAAGCAGGGGGAGCAGTCAAGAGCTTTCCTTATTACGATATCGCCCTCCCCTACGGGGCCCGTCGCCTCCGGCGAGGTGGATCCGAAGATCGCAACCACGGGTGTGCCCACGGCATAGCCCATATGCATCGGACCGGAATCATTCGTCACGAGGATATCGCTTTCGGATATGACCGCCGCAAGCTCGCGCAGGCTGGTCTTTCCTGCAAGCACGAGGTGGCGGGGCTCACTCTTGTGGAGTGTATCGGCGGCCTCAAGCAGTCCCGCTATCTCCGCGGCGATCGCGGCCTCCGAAGGACCGCCGAGGATTACCACACTGCCGTGAAGCTCGTTGATGACCTTCCATGCGACTTCGGCAAAACGACGTGGGTGCCATCGCTTCGAGGACCCGTAGGTCGCGCCGGGGTTTATCGCGATCACCGGCCTCTTCAATTCCTCAAGCCTCGCCCTCGCCTGCTGTCTCTCATCGAGCGACAGATAGATCCAGGGAGACGATTTTTCGGCCTGAAGTCCCGACTTCAGAAGAAGATTAAGATAATATTCGATGTGATGGACGCTTCCAGAATTACGGTCATAGGGTACGGGCCTTGTGAGCAGGAGACGCCTGCCGTCCCTGCTATAGCCGACCCTCTCGGGAATCCCGGCCAGAAATGACAGGACCGCCGCATCCATGGCGTTCTGGAAAAGAAACGCCTCGCAGAAACGGTATTTTCTGATTTCCCGCGCCAGTCTCAGTTTTCCCAGAATACCCTGATGCTCCCGGCGATAGTGGATGATCGCGTCCACATTGGGGTCCTTTTCAAAAAGAGGAGAAACCCACGGTTTGACGAGAAGAGTAATCTTTGCGCCGGGATTGGCCTGTCTGAGCGCCCTCATGGCCGGCATGGTCATGACGGCGTCCCCGATCCAGTTGACCCCCCGGACCAGAATGTTATCGCAACTGCGCGCTTCCACAGATCATCCTGCCATTAATCCCCTCGCGGGGAACAATGCACGCTAACGCCTCTTCCTCCTCAGCACAAAGACGATACCAAAGACAAAGAAGAAGGCGAGACTGACGGGATATTGCGCGGTATACACAAGCGGAGTGAGGGCCCACCTCGTTATCATTCTAAGCCCCTCATGCCGCCGGATGAAATCCGCAACAGGCGGGGAATGCCTGTAGTAGAAGCTTACGAAGGCCCTTCCCGGGGCGTTCGTAAGGAGGTACCTGTCTCTAAAGTCGCGCAGGACCACAACGTGAGGTTCGAGATATGAACCAAAGGCCGCAGTCGCGATGAAGCAATGCGCGCCGCTGTGCTGGAAATCGGTACTACCTGTCGTAAAAGTCCAGGTAAAATCGGTGCTCATTGAAGTACTGCCGCTGGTTTGGGGCTGCACCGCGGTCGTCACCGTTGCCGTATACGTCGTATTAGTAGCAAGCGGCTGGGATGGGGTGAATGACGCCACCATGCCGGTGGAGTCCAGAGTGACCGTTCCCGAGACAGGACCCTGGGAGGAACTCACAGTAAAAACACCAGTTCCGGTGATTGAGGCAAGCGTAACAGCCTGATTGAACGTCGCCTTAATCTGAATATTAGGGTCAATACCTGTGGAATTACTGGCAGGCACCGTCGAAGAAACTTGAAGATTGGTTGGTGTAGCACCCACTATAAAAGTCTGAGTTACGGTGAGAGTATCCTGCCCATTTGCGGACAGAAGGTTCTGTACGTTAAATGTATATTGCACACCGGGAGAAAGCTGGGGATTAGGGACAAAACCGATGCTGGGATTGCCAAGCGTATTTGGGGGTGCATTCAGGGGCGTACTGCTTCCGGGAGCGGTGATGAAAACAGTACTAGTATTATTAACAGTGCCGAGTGCGCCATTGGGATCAACCGCAACAGGCTCGCTGAAGACAACAGTCACCAAGTTGTTTAATGCCGTGATAGATTGAATTGTAAGTGCCGCAGAGGCCGAAGGAACGGCCCCAAAAATGCCGCTGCCTATGACACCGAGAAAGAACAGCACCGAAACAACAGTCTGGATATATTTCCCTCTCATATTCTCATCCCCGCTTTCTCCTGCTATTTCTTGCCCTCGGTGGTGATTTTGCCCATCTTTTCCTCGTTCTCCTTGATCTGCTCCCTGAGTTCCTCGACCCTCGTGGCCACTTCCTTGGTAAGCTGGTCCGCATCTTCAGCGTCAGTGATAACGTGCGGCGTTACCATTACAACAAGCTCGCTCCTCGTAATATGGTTCGAGGTCGTCCCGAAGAGGTAGCCGAGAATCGGGATATCGCTCAGGTAAGGGATTCCCTCGTGACTCTTGTTGTCGTTTTCCTGGATGATTCCGCCGAGAACGAGCGTGTGTCCATCCTGCACGATTGCGGTTGTATTGGCCTTCCTCGTGGTAAACCCGGTGAAGCTCTGCCCTCCGATCAGGACCGTTGACCCTATCGCACTTACCTCCTGCGATATCTTCAACGTCACCTCCTTCTTGGCATTGATGTGGGGCGTGACCGTAAGGAGGGTACCGACGGTCTTGAACTGGACCTGTGAGGTGGCGGTGACTTCCGTCGTCGTAAGGGCGCCTGCAAGCGGCTGGGTAATGGAGGTCGCAACAGGAACCTCATCGCCTATCTCGATCTTTGCCTCTTTGTTGTCAAGCGCAAGGATGTTCGGACTCGCCAGGACATGCACCTGTCCTTTTGTGGCAGCAGCGGTAACCAAAGCGCTGAACTTCGTGGGATCCAGGATCGTTGCAAATACATCCGCAGGGTGGGACAGTATTGTTCCCCCTGTAGTCGTGGTCGTCCCCGTCGACGTGGTGGTCGTGGAAGTGGTACCCGGCAGAACGAACTTGTTCTGAGATGTATCGAACTGAGGCAGACTGCTCGAATTCGTGCTGGTGGCAAATCCGCCGACAACGCCTATTGGCTCGTTGCCTACTTTAAAGTTTGCCTTAAGCAGCCACTCAAGCCCGAACTGTGTCGTCTTGTCGAGGCTGACCTCGGCGATCATCACCTCGATGAGGACCTGCTTTGGCTGGACATCCAGCTTCTTCAGTGTCTGAAGAAGGGAAAGATAGCCCCTCGGCGTCGTCTTTATGACAATTGCGTTAATGTCTTCATATGCATCGATAGTAATCGGCCCCTCGATTTCTCCTGCAAGTCCTTCGAGCACCCCTCCCGTGGGACCGGAAGGTGTCGTCGGGGTCGTAGGCTGTATCGGCCTTCCCATAGTCCTGCCTGGTACAGCAGGGGTCGGAACTGCCGCGGGAGTGACCGTTTTCACCGCCCCTTCCTCCTTTTTCGAGGCATAAAGACTCTTCATAATTTCCACCAGCTTCTTTGCCTCGCCGTTTTCAACGTAGTAGACGAACGTCCTGACGGCGTCCCTTTCCCCGGGCGGGATGTCGATCGCCTCGAGGATCTTGAGAAACTTCAGCATGGCGCTCGGCGGAGCGGTAACGATCAACGAATTCGTAGGCTCGTAGACGACAATATCGGCGCCGCGCGGCATAAGGTTCCTCATGATGTTTGCCACATCGGCGGCCTTTACATAGGTGATGGGAATATGCTGGGTAATGAAACTTGCATCCGAAGGTGCGGCCGGTTTTTTCCCTGCCTCAACGGGCAGAGGCTCCTGCTTCGCAGTATCGATAGGTACAATCTTATAGAACTCCCCGTCTTTCACCGCGGTGAATCCGTTGGTCTGAAGGAGCGTCTGGAAGGTAGAAAACAGCTTGCTCAAAGGGATCTTGTTGTGGGACTGTATGGTTATCTTGCCGGTCACTCCGGGGGCGAGTATATAATTGATCTTCAGCATTTCTCCAACAGTCGATATCACGTTTTCGAGGTCGGCATTCACGAAATTCAGCATCACATACTGCTCCGGCTGCTTTGCCTCCATCGGCGCCTCGGGCTTTTTTTCGGCAACAGCCGGCTCCGGAGGAGGCGTGGGAGCCTCAGCGGCCGGCTGGGAAGGCGCCGGCTCAATCGGTTTTATCTCCTGTTTCGGTGCGCATGAACACAGCAGAAAAAGGATACCTATAACTGCGTATGTCTTGTTCTTCATCTCGCCATCCTCGGATTAGTGATCGTTTTTATCCTGTTGAGGCTCAGGGTAATATTTTCGCCGTTCCATTTTAACACAACAGCCGATTCAGTTATATCAACTACTTCGATATCGTTTGTCTTGTCGCCCTTTCTTAACGCGACGGCATTCGCCCTGTCGATCGAAACATAGGCGATCCACTCCCCATAAGGGTCAAGCACGATCCCCTTCAGATCCATGTCCGGTTTCTTCGGTGGGGGCGGGGGCGGAGGAGGAGGCGGGACAAAGGGCTTCGGCTCCACATAGCCCCTGGCAGGGCTGAAGACGTTCTTTTCGTAGATCTCCTTGGCCCACCACTGCCTGTACTTCGAGATGACCGGATCAAGAGTGCGTACCTTGGATGCCCTGACAGTCACGTTGGCCAGTGGGTCATAACTCAGCGCATTTGCATAAAAGTCCCATGCGGTATAAAGGAATAGAAAAACTACGACCGCGAGCATGCCTGCCTTCTTCGTCATGTTCTCGCCAACGCAGAGACCTGGATCTTGTACTTCAGGTCCTTGGGGTTCTGCACGTTTGTAATAGTAATGTTCAGCTTGTCTGTCTTGATCAGAAGTTTGTCCTGCTCGATGCCTCTCAGAAACTCACTCATCTGTTTGATGTCTCCGTCGCCTTCAAAATAGACGGAGATCACGGTGAACTTGCCGAGCTTCGACGAAGGGAGGGGCCGTATCGTCAATACATGCAATCCCGACTTTCCAGCTATTCCTGATACCTCCCCCTGCAATTTCGCCGAGTCGAGGAAATCGGATTTCTCGCCAAGCAACCGTCCTTCGACGCTCTTCGTATCCTTCATCAGCGAATCCATGCTGCCTGCGGTCCTGGCAGCGTCTACGATGAACTGCCGCTCCCTCAGCAGGGCCCTCTGACCTGATTCAATCGACTCCTTCATCATGTCCGACTTGGGCGCCAAGAAGGCATACTGAAAAATGAAGAGGGCGGCCACAACAGCGAAGGCAAGCAGGGTATACCGGCTCTTTTTCAAGGTTCAGAGACCTCCAGCTTCAACGAAAAACGTTCTTCTCCGTCCTTGGCCACGATCGGCGACGCAAAGGAAATGTTCCTGAAGGCCGTCGACTTTTCGATGCCCATGACGAGATCGGTCGTCTTCTTGGTGAAGCCCTCTATCTCGATCTTCCCCTTTTCGTCGGCAGAGAAGCTCACCAGCCAGGCGTCCTTCGGCAGCGCGTCACTGAGTTCCCTGAGCGCCTTTATGGCGGTATTGCTCCGGCCGAGGAAGTTAAGCAATATCCTGCTGTCGTCCAGGAGCGCCTCTCGTTTCATCCTCTCCTGCAGCGTTCCCGCCTCCTTCGTTTTCAGGGCCGCCCTCTGAACCTCTATGGAGTGCAGCGCACGAGAGTCCTTATAATAGCCGAACACCCCAGTCAAAAGAAAGAGCAGAAGGGCGGCAGCTGCAAAGCCGCCGATCACAAAAGGATAAATGTCCGGCTTTTGCCTGAGGAGTCCTGAGGGCAGGAAATTAAACGGATACCGCGTCTTTCTTACCCCCGATATGGCAAGGCCGTTTGCCGCCGGCATTTCAAATTTGCGGCTGTTGAATTTTCCGGTGACCGAGGGGTCAGCATTTCCCATGAAATAGACCCTTCCAGGATAGAGGGTCGAGAGCCTTTCGATCTCCTCAGTGATAGCCGGGCCTTTAGGGAAACCCTTCACATAACAGGGCATGGAATTCTTCAGTCCCACGATTTCGCAGGCGCCGTCGGTCATGTTCACGAAGAGCCCCGAGATTGTCTTCTCCCCTGTAACATCCATGATGCTATTGAGCGAGATGAAGATATTCGGTCTGATCGAGAGGATATCCAGTTCCGCCTCTTTCGCGTATCCAACAAATTCATTCACAATCTCTTTCTTGACCGAGAACACGAGTGTCGAGACTTTTCCCTGTTCCAGCGGCATCGTAATAAAGTCGAAAATATATTCGTCCACCGCGATGGGAAGATATTTTTCGAGCTCGAACTGCAGGGCCCGCGCCATGTCGGGTTTCTTCATGTAGGGCATATCGATAAGATGGTGGGAGAAATTCTTCAGCGGCAGTCCGATCACGATTCCTGCCGGCGCATATTCATTCTTCCATTGCTTCAGCGCGGCGATGATGGCATCCGCGCGTTCCCCGGAGACTGCCGGTAGAGGCACCTCCTCCGATTTCACCGTCTTTGCGCTTCGGAACCCTGCATCGACGACCGCAGCGCCCAGCGTGCCGTTATCTATGCTAACTCCTAATATTCTCCGCACTCTTCACATTCTCTTCATTCTTGATATTCTCCGCACTCTCTCTCCAGTACAGTGTCTGCAGCTGGTATCCGTCCGCGCCGTATTGCCTGTTGACTACGCCTACGACCTTAGACGCAAGACCGCTGCTGTCTGAGGCCGCGGTGACTTCAATCCTGAGGTTGTTCGTGACAGTCGACCTGAATCCGAGGGCCGCGAACTCCGCAGGCACGCTCCTGAAGCCCTTTGCTTCTCCGCTTCTTTGTTTCATGATCGCGTCGATCGTCCCGTCGTCGAGGCCCATCGCCTGCATCATTTCCCTCGACACGGTGTTTATGTTGATGTTGCCGCTGCCGAAGGTGGTGATCAAAGGCAGCAGCGCCTTGGTCTTTTCACCCCCGTAGAGATATTCCGGCTTCACTCCCCGGACAAGCGCCAGTTCCTCAGGGATGTCAAAATTCATGTTCTTGGCCTTATAAGGCTCGTCAAGGCCCTCGTAGTATTCATCTTCCGCACCGTTTAAATGTTCGTCGGAGTCGGGGTCTTTCCAGTCGGCTATCGAATCGATCATTATCAGGATATCGTCGTCAGGGACCCCGGCGTAGGCAAAAAGGCTCCGAAGCATGTCCGGAGTAGCCGTATTGATATTGATCTTCGAGTCTTCATCGATGATCTTTATGTCGACCCAGCCGGCGCCGACCGCCTTTCTTCCAGTTACCGGCACGGCATCTTCGCTTGTCCAGAAGTTTCCGTCCTCATCGGAGAAATCGAAGGTCTGATCCTTGTCGTTAAGAAGGTAATTCACCGCTTCGTTGTACCCCGAAAGCGCCATATAATAGGAAACCGTCTCATCCTTCAGATTGCGGGTGCTGGCTATGTTCCACTTGCTTGAACTCAGATAGTTCAGCGCAACAATACCCAGCAGCACAAGGACCCAGAGAACCATGATGAGGGCGATGCCCTTTTCGGAACGCCGGATTCCTGCGCTGTCCGGGGTCTGCGTTCCGGGTCGCGGGTTCTCTGTCACAGTTCCACCTGCGTCACCCGCAACACTTCGTCTATAGTCGTTACACCAGCCTTCACCTTTCTGATGCCGTCTTCCCTCAGAGTCCTCATTCCAAGCGCTACCGCCCGATCCTTGATCTCTTTGGCAGTTGCCCGTCTCATGATCATATCGCGTACCTCGTCTCCCACGGCCAGCACCTCGAAGATACCTATCCGTCCCCTGTAACCCGTCCCGGAACAGTGTTCGCAACCGGCGCCGCTCCATACCTGGTCGAGTCCTTCGCTGAATCTCAGTGCCGCGTCGGCAGGGACTTCCTGCGAAACCCTACAGTGGGGACAAATCCTTCTGACGAGTCTCTGTGCCATGACGCAGATGAGCGTAGAGGCAACCAGATAGTTTTCGATACCCATATCCATCAGTCTGGTGATAGCTCCGGGGGCGTCGTTCGTATGAAGGGTGCTGAAGAGAAGGTGTCCCGTAAGGGCCGCATGGATGGCAATACCAGCCGTCTCCAGATCTCTGATTTCACCGACCATGATGACGTCGGGGTCCTGTCTTACGATATGACGGAGGCCGCTTGCAAAGGTCAGACCGATCTTCGGTCTCACCTGTATCTGGTTGATCCCCGACATCAGGTATTCGACCGGCTCTTCTACGGTGATGATCTTTTTTTCAGGCGAGTTGATCTTGTCAAGGGAGGCGTAAAGCGTTGTGGACTTCCCGCTTCCGGTGGGTCCGGTGCTCAATATCATGCCGTAAGGCTTCTTTATGGTTTCCTCGTAGATATCAAGCATCATCCTGTCAAAACCCAGTTCCTCGAGCGTAACGAAGGACGTTTCCTTGTCGAGGAGCCTCATGACGATGCTCTCGCCGTAAATCGTCGGGAGCGTCGACACCCTGATATCGATCGCCCTCCCCGAAGAGGTCACCTTGATCCTCCCGTCCTGGGGCAGCCTTCTTTCGGCGATGTTCATCTGGGCCAGGAGCTTTATCCTCGAGGAAATCGCAGAGTACATCTTGATAGGAAACAGCTCCTTCTCGTAGAGGATGCCGTCAATACGGTATCTTATCCTTACGCTTATCTCGCCGGGTTCGACGTGTATATCGCTTGCCCTGTCCTTCACCGCATTTTCGATGATCAGGTTGACGAGTTGAATAATTCCCTTCTCCTGTGCAAGGTCCCTGAGGTGGCTCACCTCGCCTGTCAGGTCCGTGCCGGAGAGTTCGTCTTCCGCAGCGTCCTCTATAAGCCGCTGCATGACGGCGCTTCGCGATCCCCTGAGAAGTTCAAGATGCTGCAGTATTTCGGACTTATTGGCAATGCCAACCGCGATCTCGTAATTGAACGTGGACCGGAGCGTCTCGACCCCTTCGGTGTCGAGAGGGTCCGCAACGGCTATTCTTAGACGGTTGTCCTTCAGTTCGAGCGGAAGGATCACGTTGTTTTCAAGGAAGTTGAAGGAGAGCTTATCAATGGGTATTGTCTCGGGGAATTCGCTCATCTCCACGAAGGGCATATTGAACTGTGCAGCGAGTGCCCTGCTGACCTGTTCTTCCGTGACACCGTTTTCGATCAGGAACTCGCCGATGCGTTTGCCTGCGCCGTCGGCCTTCTGCATTTCGAGCGCCTTTATAATATCGGCTTCTGTGATGAAGCCCATCTCCCTCATGACTTCGCCTATTTTCTTGTACATTTTTTTATTTTACCGCTCATTCCGGCCAATCCCGCATCCAGATGATAAGATCTTCTGCCAGATCCGCGCTGACCGGTCAAGCCCTTGCACCTTCCTGGTGACACCAGAAAACGCAGAAGACGTCCGGTCTTCGAATCCGACAATGCCCAACATCATAAAATAACACTTTTTCCCGATCCACTTCCACCGATACCGCCCTGTTGTCTACTGTCGCGAAGGCGGCCAACTCGTGATAAGGATTGCATTGACATGGACAACCTGCAGAAGACCTCACTCCCGCTCTCCGGGGTGAGAAAGACAAACAGTCCCGAGGGGTTCGGGGAAATAGTCAACCGATATATTCCTTTCTCGATCTCCCCCCGAGTGAGGTCAGTATTTCATATGGAATAGTATTGGCCCTCGCGGCAAGTTCCCGGGCCGTAATAGTTTCGTTTCCCTGGCGTCCGAGGAGCACAACCTCGTCTCCCTCCGAGGCTCCCTCGATGCCGGTAACATCAGCCATCGTCAGGTCCATGCAGACCCTCCCGACCACGGGCGCCCGTCTCCCTCTTACGAGAACCTCGGCATTGTTCGAAAATAACCTGTTGTAGCCGTCGGCGTATCCCACGGACAAGACTGCGATTCTGCTGGCCCGGGCGGTGATGAAAGTCCTCCCATAGCTGATCGGGCATCCCGCGGGCAGACTCCTTACCAAAAGCACCCTTGTCTTTATCTTCATCAGGGGCAATAGTCCGTGCTGTGCTGCTACGGGTGAACATCCGTAGAGCAGTATGCCCGGCCGGACTGCGTCGAAGAGACCCTCCTTCAGGGAGAGGACAGCGGCGCTGTTTCCCATATGCACGGTGATGTCACGACCCAGTCTTTCCCCTATGTCCTTTCTTATGGCGTTTAAGGTTTCTATCTGTGCCACCGCAAAAGACCGGTCGGCAAGGTCTGCCTCCGAAAAATGGCTCATAAGACCCTCAAGCTCTATTCCTTCTTTCCCTGAAATTTCAAGTGCCGCCTTGACCGCTTCCTCAGGTCTTACTCCTATCCTTCCCATCCCGGTGTCGACCTTCAGGTGCACCGGGATTCTGGTCCCCCTTTTCCTGGCCTCCCTCGACAACTCGCCGACAATCTTCATGTCCTGGATTACAGGGGTAAGATCATGCTCGAAATAATCGGCGATATCGGTCCGGTCGAAGAGGACGAGTATCCTGGAGCGGATTCCTTCGGCGCGCAGGGCCTTCGCCTCGCCTATGAAGGCAACAGCGAGGGCGGAGACGCCCTCGGATAAGAGTCTTTTTGATATCGGTGCCGCGCCGTGTCCATATGCATCGGCCTTTACGACAGCTATGACCGGTCTTTTGCCTGTAAAACCACCGACAATATCGAGATTATGCCTAAGGGCGGAGAGATCTACTTCGGCTACAGCCCCTCTGTTCACCTACTTTTTCTGCTCTCCCGAGGCCTTGTCTGCGTCCTCCTGGCTTTTCTCCTTTGGTGTGACGTCGATCTCGTCCGGCTCAGAGGTCGCCTTTTTGAAGTTTCTGATGGCCTGACCGATGCCGCTGCCTATCTCCGGCAGCCTCCTGGCGCCGAACAGCACAATGACAACAATCAGGATGATGATAAGTTCCGGCATTCCCAATCCAAACATTGTCGACCTCCCTCCTGCTTCCGATGTACGATCAATCGATCAGGTGCACGCAATGCCCCTGCCCATACACAAAATTATTGTTCTTTTACCTGCATCAAATAACGTACGAACAATCTGACAGCCCCCCCTCGGGAGGGGCGCTGCCATAACTTCGCACATTTTTATAGTTTATTTAAAAATGCCTTATAATACAAGAATAATATCTTTTGGTTAAACGACTTTCCGCTTGCCCAAAGGGCTCGTCTTCTGCTATAAATATTATTAAGGAACTTTAGGGCGATTACCTGCCCTGTAGGTGATATGTGAAAAAGTTGGTCCGGCAAATTAGATCTTTAGGGAGCCAGTGTGAGGTGCTGGTGAGCATGTTGCCCAGGTGGCAAAAGCCTGAAGGCATCTTTATGGCACCCACCTATTCTATAGGCGGATCTGATTATTCACATACACGACAGGGCGGGATACTTTTCATTTTACGGCTGGTTACTGCGGTTTCCGCGCTTTTGGCAAAGGCGTTTCGTAAAAATAGAGAAAACAGGGGGTTCAGGCCTGCCCCGGCAGGCTTCGTTCATAAATCTTTGCTGGTCTTGCTGGTTTCGGAAAACAGCTTCATTTACGCCAAAAGCCCTGAATAAACCGTAGTCCGGCCCGGACTATAGGTTGGAACTTTTTAAAACACAAAAGAGAACGCCTCCGCTTGCCTGGAGGATGCAGCCGGAAGAATTCAACGACTTCCTCGGCCAGTCGCATCTTCTTGGGCCAAACAAGCCGCTGCGCCGCCTGATAGAGGAAGACCGTATAGTATCGCTGATATTCTACGGCCCCCCCGGCACGGGCAAGACCGCGCTTGCCCACATCATAGCAAGAAAGACAAGCTCCGATTTTATCTCGATCAATGCGGTCACCTCCGGGATCAAAGAGATAAGGGAGGCGGTCGCATCCATAAGGAGCGAAAAAACAATACTCTTCGTCGATGAGATTCACCGCTTCAACAAGGTGCAGCAGGACGCCCTGCTGCCGCATATCGAGACAGGCGAACTCACACTTATCGGCGCATCCACGCAAAACCCCTTTTTCGCACTTGTTCCGGCCCTCTCCTCGAGGTCCATCATCTTCGAGTTCAAGCCCATTCCCGCTGAGGAGATGAAGAAAATTCTGCGCAGGGCGCTTTCCGAGAGCCGCGGTCTTGGCGAATATAATGTCGACACCGCCGACGACGCAATCGATTTTATCTCATCAGTCAGTGATGGAGATGCCCGGAGGGCTCTCAATATCCTTGAGCTCTCCTTTCTGTCGTCCTTTGACGGCGAAACAGGCAGGTATACGATCACTCTTGCCCGCGTAAAAGAGGCGCTGCAGAGCAGGACTCTTTACTATGACGAGGACGACCACTACAACACCATCTCGGCGTTTATCAAGAGCATGCGCGGTTCCGATCCGGACGCCGCCCTTTACTGGTTCGCGAAGATGATCGAATCGGGAGAAGATCCGCTCTTCATCGCCCGAAGGATTGTCATATGCGCGTCGGAGGATGTCGGCAACGCCGACCCACATGCGCTCGTTGTCGCCGTCTCGGCAATGCAGGCATTCGAAAAGATAGGCCTGCCCGAGGGTCGGATCCCGCTCGCCCAGGCGGTCGTCTATGTGGCTGCTGCCCCGAAGAGCAATGCTTCTTACACGGCCCTTGAAAAGGCGGTTGAAGCGGTAAGGAAGGAGCCGCTCCAGCCCGTTCCCGACCACCTTAAAGACGCGCACTATGCCGGCGCGGCAAGGCTCGGCGCAGGGAAGGGATATCTCTATCCTCATAATTACGGGGGTCATTTCGTAAGACAGGATTACATGATCCACAAGAAATCTTTCTACTCCCCTTCTTCTGAAGGATACGAAAGGATTATCAAATCAAGGCTACAAAAAAGGAGGACCACTTCAGATGGGTAATATAGCTTACCTGCTCGTTTCAATCTGCGGCGGAATTGTGATCGGCCTGGTTCTGAGTTTCATATACAGGGGCAGTCTGAAAAGGCAAAAGGATTCCATAGAGACTGAAAGGAAAAAAATCAATGAGGAGGCTCAAAAAGAGGCCGAATCCCTGAAAAAGGAGGCCTCGATCGAGGCGAAGGATATCGTCTATCAGGCCAAGACTGAGGCCGAAAAGGAACTCAGGGAAAGGCGATCCGAGCTCAACCACTTCGAAAAGAGGCTTAGGCAGAAGGAAGAGTCTCTCGACAGGAAGTTCGATCAGATCGACAAGCGCGAACATGAATTTTCCCGCAGGGAAAAAGAATTCGGCACAAAGGAGCGCTCGATACAGGAAAAGGAGAGCCGGTACAACCAGCTGGTCAAGGAACAGACTCAGGTGCTCGAAAAACTTTCCGGCATTTCCTCCGACGAGGCCAGGCAGGAAATCCTGAGACGTACCGAAGAGGAGTCGCGGTTCGAGATCGCAAAGCTTACGAAGAAGATAGAGGACGAGGCAAAGGAAAATGCCGAGAAGAAGGCGAAAGAGATCATCGGCTTTGCCGTCCAGCGTTACTCCAGCGATTATGTCGCGGACGCGACAGTCTCGGCAGTGAATCTTCCGAATGATGAGATGAAGGGACGTATAATCGGCAGAGAGGGGAGGAACATCAGGGCACTCGAAGCGGCAACCGGCGTGGACCTCATCGTCGATGACACGCCTGAGATGGTCACCCTCTCCGCCTTTGACCCGGTAAGGCGCGAGGTCGCGCGACTGGCCCTCGAACGTCTGATCGCCGACGGCCGCATTCACCCCACGAGGATAGAAGAAGTTGTCGAAAAGATCAAGAAAGAAGTCGAGGTCAATATCCGCGAGGAAGGGGAAAAGGCGGTCTTCGATCTGGGGCTTTCCGGCATTCACCCTGAGCTGATCAGGATCCTCGGTCGTCTCAAATACCGGACTTCATACGGTCAGAACATGCTGCAGCATTCCCGCGAAGTGGCTTATATCGCAGGGATGATGGCATCGGAACTCGGGGTCGATACCAAGCTCGCCAAGAGGGCGGGCCTTCTCCATGACATCGGAAAGGCGATAGACCACGAGACTGAGGGGACCCATCAGGAGATCGGTGCTACCCTCGCAAAAAAGCACGGGGAAAACAACAAGGTGGTGAATGCGATACTCGTCCATCACGGCGAGGGAGACCCGATCACCGTAGAGGCCGCTTTAGTCGCGGCAGCTGATGCCCTTTCCGCAGCGAGGCCGGGTGTGAGGAGGGAGAGCATCGAAAACTACCTCAAGCGGCTGGAGACGCTCGAAAAGATGGCCCACTCCTTCAAGGGCGTGGACAAGTGTTATGCGATTCAGGCGGGCAGGGAAATAAGGATCATCGTGAAGCCCGAGGATGTGACCGACGAAACGTCGGCGCTAATCGCAAGAGAGATCTCGAAGAAGATAGAATCCGAAATGTCGTATCCCGGACAGATCAAGGTAACGGTCATCAGGGAATCGAGATACGTGGAATATGCGAAATAAGGCGTTTCGGGCTCTGCGATGAGGGTCCTTTTTATCGGAGACATTGTCGGCAAGACCGGGAGGATGGCGGTCAGGACGCTTCTGCCGAACCTTGTGGACAAATACAAGATCGACTTCGTCATCGCAAACGGTGAAAACATCGCCGGCGGTTTCGGCCTCACGGAGCCGCTCGTCTCCGAGCTTTTCAGGGCCGGCGTGGATGTTGTCACGACGGGGAACCACGTATGGGACAAGAAGGACTTCGTCCCGTACATCGCAAAGGACAACCGCGTTTTGAGGCCCCTTAATTATCCTTCGGGCGTTCCGGGACAGGGGAGCATCGTCCATACCCTGCGAAACGGCCGGAAGGTCGCGGTGCTGAACGTCATGGGCCGGGTCTTCATGAACAGCCTCGACTGTCCCTTCAGAACAACAAAGGCCGAAATCGAGCGGGTGTCGGAAGAGACGAAGATCATTATCGTCGATTTTCATGCTGAGGCCACATCCGAGAAGGTTGCCTTCGGCTATTTTATGGACGGCAGGGCAAGTGCCGTGATCGGCACACATACGCACGTACAGACAGCGGATGAAAAGATACTTGCCAATGGTACCGCCTATATCACCGACGTGGGGATGACGGGGCCGGCACATTCGGTAATCGGGATCGAGGTAAGCCAGATAATACAGCGTTTCCTGACCGGCATGCCTGCCCGGTTCGAGACCGCGCCGGGCGAAGGCATCCTATCGGGAGTCGTGATAGAGATCGACGCAGACACCGGAAAGTCGACCGCTATCCAGCGGCTTCAGTTCACCTATCCGTAAGGGCCTGGAAAATAACTCTTTCCCTGCGCAGGGCCCTCAAAAAATAATGCGCAGCCTTATTCTTCCAGGACCACGTCAAGTTTGATATGAAGCTCCCTGAGCTGCTTGGGGTCGACGGTTGATGGTGCGCCCGACATCATGCAAAACGCCTTCTGGGTCTTCGGAAAGGCGATAACGTCCCTGATGGACGAAACGCCTGCCATCAGCATCGCGAGCCGGTCGATGCCCAAGGCTATGCCGCCATGGGGGGGCGCACCGAACTGGAGTGCATCCAGGAGAAAGCCGAACTTGGTCCTCGCGTCATCGTCCGTAATACCGAGTATCTCGAACATCCTCTTCTGCACGGACTGGTTATGAATACGGATGCTCCCGCCGCCTATCTCGTAACCGTTCAGGACGATATCATAAGCCTTTGCCTTGAGCGAGGACAGAAGGCCTCTGTCGCCCGCGTCACCCGAAAGCATTTTTCCGATGTCCTCGTCCATCGGAGAGGTAAAGGGATGATGCATAGCCTGAAACCTCTCTTCTTCCTCGTCCCATTCGAGCAGAGGAAAGTCTGTCACCCAGACGAACTTATATCCTGACCGGATCAGGTCGAGTCTTTTCCCGAGCTCAAGCCGCATGCGGCTCAGGACATCGTATACAACCTTCGGCGAATCGGCGACAAACATCATGAGGTCGCCCTCCCCGGCTTCGAGCCTCTCGGCCATCTGCTTCAACACGTCTTCAGGGAAGAATTTCGCAATCGGCGATTCGAAGCCGTTTTTCACCTTTATCCACGCAAGACCCTTTGCCCCGAAAGACTGGGCCTCGGCCGTGAGATTATCGATCTCTTTTCTGGACAGCCCCGCCATTCCCTTGCCGTTTATGGCCTTCACAAGGCCTCCGGACTGAAGTGCATCGAGAAATACCTTGAAGGTCCCTCTGCCCGCGAGATCCGCCATGTCCTTCAGTTCGAGGCTGAACCTCATGTCCGGCTTGTCATTCCCGAACCTGTCCATCGATTCCCGGTAACTCAGCCGCTCGAAGGGCGTTTCGATATCGACTTCGAGGACCTGTCTGAAGAGTGTTTTCATCAGTCCTTCCATGAGAGAGACGATCTGTTCCCTGTCGACAAAGGACATCTCAAGGTCCATCTGGGTAAATTCAGGCTGTCTGTCGGCGCGAAGGTCTTCGTCCCTGAAACACTTCACTATCTGGAAATACCGTTCGAACCCCGCAACCATCAGGATCTGTTTGAAAAGCTGAGGCG
Organism: Thermodesulfovibrionales bacterium; assembly: GCA_033853975.1. Taxonomy (GTDB): domain Bacteria; phylum Nitrospirota; class Thermodesulfovibrionia; order Thermodesulfovibrionales; family UBA6898; genus JAWOKY01. The sequence continues at coordinate 29,995 of JAWOKY010000033.1, read as the reverse complement.
ACTGGGGGAGGGCGTAAAAGTGACCGGCGTTCAGGCGGCTCGGGACAAGGTAGTCCCGCGCGCCTTCCGGCGTCGACTTGGTCAGCATAGGCGTCTCTATCTCGAGAAAGCCTCTTTCATCAAGAAAGTCCCTCATCAGCTTCACCATGCGGTGGCGCAGAATGAGGTTCCTCTGCATTTCCGGCCTCCTCAGATCGAGGTATCGGTGTTTCAGCCTGAGTGCCTCGCCGGCATCAGCCGCCTCCTCCATGTTGTACGGCAGGGGCGCCGCCGTGTTCAGGACTTCGAGTTCGCTGATATACATTTCGGTCATGCCGGTGGGGAGCGCCGGGTTCTCCGTACCTTCCGGCCTCTTCCTGATCTCTCCTGCGACCGCTATCACATACTCGGCACGCAGGTCGTGTGCCCTGCCGTGGGCGCCGGCGGCAACGTCGGGATTGAAGACGATCTGACATACCCCGCTTCTGTCCCTGAGGTCTATGAATATGAGCCCGCCATGGTCCCTTCTTCTGAAGACCCATCCGCAGAGCGTAATCCGGGAGCCGATGTCGGACTCCCTGATATCACCACATCCTTTATCGCGAATCATGCAGCCTCCCATGTATCGAATTCCCTTGCAATCGTTTTCATCTCTTCCAGCGTAATGCGCCGAATCATTCCCGGCTTCATGTCTCCCATCTCAAGCCCGCCGATTCTGATTCTCATCAGCCTCATGACCGGATGTCCCACCAGTTCCAGCATCCTCCTGATCTGGCGTTTCTTCCCTTCGTATATCGTCATCTCGATCCAGGAATTCTGCTCGGTTTTCCTAAGTCGCTTCACTTTGGCAGGGGAGGTCAGCGTCCTGTCGAGCCTGACACCCTTTCTGAGCCTCTCCATCTCCTCTTCCTGGAGCACGCCCTTCACCTTCACAAGGTACGTCTTCGGCATCTTCTTGGAGGGATGCATGATCGCATGGGCGAAATCTCCGTCGTTTGTGAGTATGAGCATACCTTCGGAGTCGTAATCGAGTCTGCCGACGGGAAAAACCCTCTCCTTTATGCCGCGAAGAAAATCATTCACTGTCGGCCTTCCTTCGGGGTCACTCAGAGAAGTCACCACTCCCCTCGGTTTGTAGAAGACAAAATACACCTTCTTTTCCGGGGTGACGAGAAGTTTTCCATCGACCTTGATGTGATCTTTCAGAGGATCGGCCTTCATCCCGATTACCGCGACCTTCCCGTTAACCTTCACCCTCCCTTCGGCGATCAATTCCTCCGCCTTTCTGCGAGAGGCGACGCCCATCTCGGCGATTATCTTCTGGAGACGCTGTTCCATGAGATATAAATAATACCATAAAAGCCGCGCAAAACGGCTTAGACCTGCGGAAGAGAAGATGTCACGCGCGAAGAAAGCCAATCCGGTTGCATTGAAATGCACTTCCCGGGGACTGCGGGTTATGCCTTTCTCTTCCAGGTTTGCGGCTTTACGTGAGGAAGGTCTTCTTTACTCAGGGATTTGAAGGGTCAGGGGGAAAATGATTCACCGGGATAAAGGCCGCAGCACCCTCCAGGCGCTGGTAAAGGCGGAAGCAGGCACCCCGAGATTTCTCGCAACCTCATATCTTTCGTCAAGGGGATTGCACTGCTTGTGGCGGGAAGAGCGCTCCTCACAGGCCGGGACGAGTGCCTCCCTTGGAACTTGTGAGGCCGGGAAATTGCTTCCATAGATGATCCTGTCCGCTGCGATAGTGCCCCTGTCGATCTCCTTCATAATCCTATCGAGGTGAAAAAGCCCCTCAGGTGTAAACAGGCAGGAGATATCGGCATAGAAGTCCCACCTTTTCTCTTCCGAGACCGCCAGCATTTCGATGAGTTCCTCAAGATGAGTGCTTCCGGCCACAATCACCTTCACGCCGATGTCAAGGGGTTTCACCATTTTTCCCAGGCCCCCGTTTCCGGCTGTCCTGACATCCAAAGGCCTGACTGCGAACTCAGCTGCCGTATGGCATAGAAGAGGCACTCCCGCTCTCGCAAGGCGGATGTAAAAAGGAATGCACCTGTCATCCTCCGGATCAATCTGCTGGATGCATGGCATCCAGTGGAAAAGAACCGCCCCCAGATCCAGACAGCGGTCGACCTCGTTCACCATTTCCCTCTTGTCCCGGTAAGGATGGACGGAGGCCCCGAAGAGCACACGCCCGTTTCCCCGGGCGATCCGCGCAACGTAGTCATTGGAGGCCATCAGACAAGTCTCCGCCTCGACCGGCCTGCTGTTTTTGTACACTGCGTCTGTTGAAAGCAGGACCGACCGCCTGATCTTTTCTGACGAGTTTATGAAATCGAGGAGGATTTCCTCGATCAACCCGTCGCTCGCCTCAGGCGGCGTAATATTCAGCGAATCGAGTATCGAAGCAAAGACAGAACCGGAAGCAAAGCCCGCTGACAGACTGCAGCCGCTTCCCGAGTCGCCCGTGCCCACAACATGTATGTGGATGTCCACCGCTTCGGACATGACAGCCCCTTCCCCCTGCTTATTCATCGTCAGAGAGCTCCAGGTTCACGGCTTCCGATACCGCCTGCAGTCTGTTCGTCACATCCAGTTTCTTCATTATGTTGTTGACGTGATAGTTGACCGTTCTCTCGCTGATCCTCATTATCACGGATATGTCCCAGGAAGTCTTCCCGAGTCTGAGCCATTTCAGCACTTCCCGTTCCCTCGGTGAGAGAGAAAAGGATTTTTCCATTCGGTCCCCTTTTGCTGCGTAAAGGTTCAGGAACCTCCACGCGCCGCAGAAGGCGGGGTGATGCCGAGAGCCCCTATCTCCGAAAGAAGATGACCGAGGTCGATCGGTTTTTCATAATAACGAGACGCCCCCCGCCTGTATGCATCCTCCCTGATCTCCTCCGAGCCGAAAGCGGTCATGATGATTACCGTCGTCTGAGGACTCGACTCCTTGATGGAGCTGAGCAGTTCCAGTCCTTCCCTTCCCTTCATGCCGCTCAGCCGAACATCGGCGATCACAAGGTCGAATGAATATTCCAGAAGCGCCTGTTTGGCATCCTCCATGCCTTCCGCAGTGATGACCTTGCTTTCTCCGGTCTCTAACAGACGGGAGAGCGCCAGCAGAATCGTAGGCTCGTCGTCCACGATCAGGATTTTTCTTCCGGCCGCAGTCTGGCCGGACCCCCCTCCATTCAGGTATGCAGACATCGCATACCGACAGAAGCAAACAGGATGCCACAAGAGGAAAAAGACGGTAAACCCCCGCAGAATGCCTTTTTTGGGGCAGATCGGGCTTTGGCCGTAAGGAAAGATGTTGTATAAATTTTACACGATTATGATCTTTTTACACAGACAGCTGACCGCAGCTATGCAGTCAGATCATTTGCGGGAATACTGCCCTCTGACCTCATATTCCTTGATCTTGTCATAGAGGTTCTTGTAGCTTACGTCGAGCAATTTGGCGGCCCTTGTAATGTTTCCTTTAGTTTTTTCCAGCGCCTCGCAAATGATCTTCCTCTCAAGCTCCCTCACCGCCTCCTTGAGGGGTGAAAAGGCAGAGGAGGAGCTCTTGTCCGCACACTGCTCCGAAATGAGAGAGGCTATGCAGCCCCTTTCGATAACGTCCCCTTCGGTCAGCAGGGCTGCCCTTCTCATCACATTCTTGAGCTCCCGCAGATTCCCCGGCCAGGAATGGGCCAAAAGAAGGGCGACAGCGTCATCCCCTATGCCTCTTATCTGCCTGTTCAGCTCGGTTGCGGCCTCGAAGAGGAACCGCTTGGCAAAGAGTGGGATGTCTTCGGTTCGCTCCCTAAGCGGCGGGATGGTGATGATGAATTCGCCCAGCCGGTAGAAGAGGTCCTCCCTGAACTCCTTGGCCTTGACGCATGCCTTGATGTCCTTGTTCGTGGCGGCAATTACACGGACATCAAGGGCAACGGGCGTCGTCCCGCCAAGAGGGTATATCCTCTTTTGCTCTATGAAACTCAGCATCTTGGCCTGAACATGGGGCGACATGTTTTCGAGCTCATCGACGAAGATCGTCCCCCTGTTTGCCGTTTCAAAATATCCGACCTTGTCGCGTTCTGCCCCCGTAAAGGCCCCCTTCCTGTAGCCGAAGAGTTCGCTCTCAACAAGATGATCCGGAATGAGACCGATGTCGACGCTCACAAAAGGCTTGTCGGCGCGCATGCTCAAACCCTGGATCGCACCGGCCAAAACGGACTTGCCCGTCCCTGTTTCGCCCTGTATGATCACCGAAAAATCCGTGGACGCCACCTGCTGCATGTGGTTGATGACGGTCTTCATCGCCGCACTTTTCCCGAACTGAAACTCCAGAGACGATGCAAGCGCTGTGTTGGCCCTCTCCACCTCCCGCTGGAGAGTCTGCCTTTCGACCGCCCTCCTCAACGTAATGACCAGCCTGTCGAATTCCGGCGGCTTCGCGACAAAATCATAGGCTCCGCACTTGATAGCCTCTACTGCCGTGGGGATATCGCCGTGGCCGGTGAGGATAATGACCGGTACGGAGGGGTCGATCTTTCTGAACTCCTTCATCGTCTCGAGTCCGTCCATGTGAGGCATCTTAAGATCGATCAGGACGGCATCAGGTACATCCGCCCTGAAGAGTTTCAGCGCACTCAGCCCGTCACGGGCCTCGGTCACCGAAAACCCTTCGTCCTTGAGCACTTCCCTGACGATCATCCTCAGGTCTTCTTCATCGTCTACAACAAGTATCTTTTCCGTGAGGCTGCTCATGACAGTTTATGGTCCTTCTTTTTCAGCCAGAGGGAGATAAATTTCAAATCTCGTGCCCTTCTCCTTCTTTGTGATGATCTCGATATGCCCACTGTGCTGTTCTATGATGCCGTATACGATCGCAAGTCCGAGACCCGTACCCTTTCCCACCTCCTTGGTAGTGAAAAAGGGTTCAAAAATCCTCTCCTTGATCTCGTCGTCGATGCCCGAGCCGGTGTCCTCGACCGTTATCAGCGCATATCTTCCCGGCTCCACGAGCGGCCGGGCCCCGTTGTCGTCGTTAATTATTGCAGGTTCGGCGCGGATTGTCAAAACTCCTCCGTCGGGCATCGCGTCGCGCGCATTCGTACAGAGGTTCATAAGCACCTGCTCCATCTGGACGGCGTCGCCTGAGACGTAGAGCCCGGTGTCCGGCAGAGCCAAACGGACATCGATATTCTCACCGGTGATGCCGGCAAGAACCGGCCTCAGCCTCCTGATGACGCTGCTCAGATCGATGACCTTCATCTGTATCGACTGTATCCTGCTGAAGGCTATGAGACTTCCGATCAGGTTTTTGGCCTTGTTGAGGGAGTTGTGCATCTGTTCGGTATACAGCCGAAGCGGACCATTATCGATAAACTTCTTCTCAAGTATGTAAATCGACCCGCGGACAGTAGAGAGGATGTTATTAAAGTCATGGGCGATTCCCCGCGCAAGCGTTCCGACGGCCTCCATTTTCTGCGCATACCTCAGCTTTTCTTCGAGCGCCTTCTTCTCTTCCTCCCTCTTCTTCAGGTTTTCGGACATGGTGTTGAACGTCGCTGCAAGCTTGCCTATCTCATCATTTGACTCCACGGACAGTTCGCCCACGTCTTCTCCCAGACCAAGGCGTCTTGCAGCCTCATTCAGGCTGGTAAGCGGTCTCGTCGCGCGGCGGATCGATATGTACATGACCGCCGCGCTCAGTATCAGAAAAACCACGGCGATCACGGCGCTCCTGAAAAGAACAGTCTTCATCTTCTCGTAGAGGACTTTCCTGTCCATGACCACCCTTACATACCCTATGACCTCCTGCTTCTTCTCGTTGCTTCCGCTTCCGAAATAAAGCGACTCGCCGGAGTCCGCGGGAGTTTCCATGATAACGGGCGAAATGATCTCGATCGTATCGACGCTGTCGATGACCTTCATGGCACCGTCCCCGGATAATGAGCCAGACTGCATCTCATGGGGACTCAGGAAGGTACTTGCCTTCTTCCCGGGCCTCTTCTCTTCGACGAGGAGCGCCCTGTTGCCGGCGGTAAATATGGCGACGGAAAGGACATTTTTCTGACTCATGATGCCCTGCACCGAATCTTTGACCAGGTCGCCGTTTTCCGCGAAGACCCCGGTCGTCGAGCTGTACGCCATCAATCTCGCGAGCATCCTGCCCTCTCTCACGAGGTCCTCCCTGACGATCTTTCTCTCGTAGGCAACGAAGAAGAGCGTAAAGACAAGAAACACCGCCATGATCGAGATCGCGAAGGAACTGAACACCCTTACGCTGAAACTCTCTCTCAGGCTGTTGCGGAACTCCCGGTACTTCATCTTCGTATTTTCAGTAGACATGATCGGCCTTTCTCAGTATGTCATCCCTGATCCTGATTCCTAATTTCGCAGCAACCGTACGGTTGATCGTCAGCGTCGCCTTCCTCGCCTCCGTTCTTAAAGGTGTCGTGTCGTCCTGCACCTTCGAGAGCTTCTTCGCCATCTCTCCGGCTTGCACGCCGATATCAAAGGGAACGATGTTCAGCGCCGCCAGCGCACCCATCGAAACGTACTTGTCGGAAAAGGTGAAAACAGGCACCCTGTTTTGGAAGGAGAAAAGCAGCAGGTATTTGACCGCTTCGAGGTTGACGACTGTTATGTCCGGGAGCATCCAGAATGCGTCTATCTTCCCCCTCATTGCGTCTATGAGAGGAGGGACATCAGAGGACCTCTCCGCCTTCCTGAGGACAAGCTGGATGCCGCGCTCCTCAGCCGCCCGGACCGCCTCCCGGACAAAGGCTTCCGAATATCTCGGATCGTAGATCACGCCGACGCGTCTTGCGGACGGAACGATATCCCCCATCACTTCGAGATATCTCTCCGGAGGTATGTACATGCTCACGCCGGATATGTTTCTTCTGAGGGGACCCGGAAATTCAGAGGGAATGACCATCGCATAGAGGACCGGCAGGTCCCTGACTGCCTGTGCGCGGCTGAGCGCGTCCGTACCGATGGCGAGGATCATATCGGGGTCGAGGTCTGAAAGCCTCTTTGAAATGTCGCCGACCTTTCCGAGGTCCAGTTCCCTAACATTGCATCCGCAGGAACCCCTGAACCCATCGAACGCATCGTCGTAGGGCCTGATGTCCGCGCTCTTCAGCACGATCACCTCGCTGGCCCGCGCCGATACGGCGAGCAGAGGCAACAAAAGAAGAATAATGAGAAGGACTGCCGCTTTCTTAAACACTAATCCCCGGTTATCACAGCCATACACGTTACCTTGTCCTATTATAAAACAAACCCCGACCCCGGCATGTGACCGCCCCGGTCACTGATATGATAGCGGAAAAAGAAATTTTCTACAATTACTTTCTCGAAAAATCTCCGATCAGGAAGTGGTGAGACCGTATTTGATGTCCTGCTTGACAAGCGCCTCAAGACAGGCGTCGAAATAGGGTTTCTTGCAATCGACGCCGTCCATGTTTCCATCGCGCACGAATTTCATGTACCTGCACCCACCAAAGCAAAGCGGAAGATAAGGGCATTCGAGGCATTCATCGTTTTTCCAGTTGTCGAGGTTGTGGGATTGGCGGTAATCATTAATGCCGGTACGCACGTTGCCGACGCAGAATTCCTTTCTGCCGATCATGCCGGGGCATTTGTAGATATTGCCGTCATAGTTGACGAGCATATTGTTTTCAAACTCCATCGCACAGGGACCAGGCGAAATATTGTTGAGGCGGTTGCCTCTCTTAAGAAGCTCTTCCCTCAAAAAAAGATTCGCCTCAAAGAGCCATGGCTCATTCATCGAAGCGCAGCCGTCATTGAATTCAACAGGGCCAAAGTCAGCACCTTCGGCGAGAACGGGGAAAAAACCGAGCACCTCTGCTTTTGAAGGCGGCAGGCCATTGCCCGCAAGATAATCGAGCAGCTCAGGGAACCTCCTGTAATTATGCCGGGAGAAATTCCCTCCTGTCTGGATTTGAACGATATCCGAGACAGCCTTGATATTTCTTACAATCGCACTAAAGCTGCTGCCTTTCGTCGTCCTATACGGCCTCTGACCGTCATGAATATCCTTAGGCCCATCAATCGTTATATAGGCATCCTTTAGACCGAGAGGTCTCAGGCGTTCAGCAGTCTTTCTTGTCAGTAGTGTGCCGTTCGTAATGAATGAAAAGTGGAACGATATTCCTTTTTCTTCTGAGATGGATTTGACGCGTTCCGCGATGTAGATGACCAGTTCCCTGCTAAGGAGCGGCTCACCTCCATAGAAGGTGAGGTATATCTCCTCGAACCTGCTTTTCCTCCGCCTATCTGACGGACCGGATATTTGTTTTTCGATGAAATCGACGAGTCCGTTTGCGGTCTCCCTCGACATGTAGAGTTTCCCTTTTCTCTTGCCTTCAAAACAGTATTTGCACGCAAGGTTACAGTCCAGGTTCATCGCGACCTTGATGCTCAGGGTCCGGGCGGGCGCACGCAATTCATCGATGAAGCCGAGCATTTCCTTGCGCTCCCGTTCAGGGCTTGAGATCAGGAAACCAAGCTTCTTTAAGGTCTTGATATCTTGGCTGCCAATTCGTGCATTTGGCAGGCGAGAGGCTACCATTGCCGGAACCTCGACTATCGCGGCATTCCTTGTCGAAAAGATGATGACATTTTCAGGGTCAGAGGCGGGAAATATCTTGCAGTATTTTGAGAAATGCATGAGCGATAGAAGAAAAGGGAGGGCAAGCCCCTCCCTTCTTAGCAGTCTTACCTATTTTACTCCGTACCCAATCCCCGAAGGCCTGCAGCAGGCTATCTTCGGCGCAACTGCTTTCTTGCTCGTCCCCTTGCTGACTGTCTTAACAGCCTTCTTGGCAGTCGTAGTCTTCTTTGCAGTCGTAGCCTTTTTCGCAGCAGGCTTTTTCACAGCTGCAGCCTTCTTTGCGGCCGGCTTTTTCGCGGCAGCAGTCTTCTTTGCCGTTCCTTTGCTTGCTGTCTTCGTGCTCTTTGTCGCCATATTGTCCTCCCTACTATTTTTTAATCCCCTCAAAGAGGTTGATGCCGTTTAAAACTTGTATCTCACTCCACCCTCTAACCACCTCTCCGCATTCCTGAAAAGCTCGTCAAAGTATTGAGCCCCGTTGAAGATATTGTGGCCTGTAAGATAAACTTCCAATGTCCTGTTTTCTTTTCTTAGGAGAGTCTTTATGAGATTGAGATCGAAAATCACGTCGCTTCTTGGGTTTGTTCCGCCAAAATTCTGCCACCAGACATATCTTCCCTTAAGAAGCGCCCTGAAGGACCGCTCGTCGTCGTATTTCAGGGCGACATCATACGTATAATCGGGTGCATCATGTAGTGTCTCGTCTGTTGTACGATTCTTCGAATGAACATACGCCACTCCCGCAGAGAACACGAAATTATAGAATTTCATGGACTTGAGCTCGGCCTCGAACCCCTGTCTTCTCACCTTATCTTCATTCACGACTGTCGTTATCCCGTTGTCGGGATTGTTCGGGTCAGCAGGAACACCGACAATGGCATCGCTTATGTCATGCCTGAAGGCAGCAAGTTTTAGCCAGACATATTTCAGCAACGCAGTCTCAATGCCTCCTTGGTATGACCACACCTCTTCGGGCTTGAGATCAGGGTTATGCTTAAAAAAAAGCCCGTCGGCAACAGTCGCGCCGAGATTCGGCAGCTGGAAGCCCCTCGCCACATCCGCCCTGAGGAGCGTCTTATCTCCAACCGCGAATGTCGCGCCGATGCTTGGGCTTGTAAAATCACCCTGTCTGTCGGTATGGTCAAACCGGATTCCGGGCGTTATCGAAAATTGGCCGAGCGTGATTGTGTCATTTCCGTAGACGGCAAAGACATTCAGGGAGGGCGTTGCGCCGAGGTAGATAGGTGAAAGCTCCTTCTTGTAGTCATAGTCAGAGCCGACCACGATATTATTGATTCCGGTCTTCCATGTGATTCTGCCGCTTGCGCCGTATTTCCGGTCGTCCAGCGGCGTAGTCGAGATCTCGCCCGTGCTCAAGGTCTGCACATCGAAATCCGACCGCAGGCGTGCAGCCCTAATCGAGAAATTAAGGTCAAGCCCTTCAGAGAGGTTACTATTTAGGCTTAGAGTAGCCAGCAGGTTTTCAATCCTGTTTTTGAGCGATAAATCATCTGCGCTAAAATCGCCTTCCTCCCTTTTGCCATGGCCGTAGAAAAGGGTAAAGCCAACGTTGGTCTTCCTCGAAACGTCATAGGTAAGCTTCGTATAAAGGTTGTTAGAACTTATCTCTTCGACAGGCCTCAAGCCATCCGTCTGAAGCCTTCCTGCGTAGAGATAAAAGCCGAGAGCGTCTTTCCTGCCGTTCATTTCCGCCCTGAAGTCTCCTGTATCCTTCTTTCCGTAAGACAAGGATGCAATTCCATCTAACCCATCTTTCGTAGTCGGCGCTTTCGTTATCACATTTATCACTCCGCCAAGGGACGAGCCCCATACGGAAGAGGCAGGCCCCTTGATAACCTCCACCTTCTCAATCATCTGCACCGGAATGGAGGCAACATCCGCCTGATCGCTTGAGATCAAATTCATGGCTACGCCGTCGATAAAGAGCACGACATGCTCGGGAGATGAGCCCTGGATCATCGCCGACGCCACACTTCCAGGACTCCCGCCGAAGAACTGAACAGTTACGCCGTTGACAGTATTAAGCACATCCGCAAGCGTATGCGCGTTCATCAGCTCTATATCTTCTTTTGTTACCACCTCCACATTCTCCGCTACGCGCGTGATCGACTTCAGGCTCCGAGTCGTCGAGATCACCTGGAGTTCCTGATCGGTGAAATACATGCTGAGAAAGCTCTTCTCTTCTTCGGACATCGCTGCATAGACAATAGTGGAAATGAAGATGAATGCCGACAGGCAGGCAACGATTACGGCAATCTTGCGACTACACATCTACTACCCCCGAAAAACGAATATTAAAAAAATTTCATCGAGTATATTCTATTTGATACTGCATTGTCCATAGAAAAAAGCGCATGAATGCTATATTTTCGTCGTATGACATTTTCCGACCTGTCTCCTCTCCCCAAATGGGGAAGAAGTGAAAACGGGCAAAAAAAAGGGTCTGCATTCCTGCAGACCCTTCCTTCGATCGACTATTATCGGTCAGCCTATTTGGCCCTTCTCATCTCAGCGATCTGTGCCCTGATCATCGCCCTTTCAAGAGCGGACTCGGCCCGTGCGAAATCGATGTCAACAGCCTTCTTGAGTCTTTCCTCGGCCCTCTTCATCGCGGCCTTGGCACGTTCGACGTCGATCTCCTCCGCCCTCTCCGCGCTGTCGGCAAGGATCATCACCTTCTCGGCACCGACCTCGGCATACCCCCAGTTGACGAAGAAGTATTTTGTCTCGTTCCCCTTCTTGCAGGCAAGCATGCCGATCTTCAGCGTCGTCACAAAAGGGACATGCCCCGGAAGGACTCCGAACTCGCCCTCGCTTCCGGCTGCGTTGACCTCATCAACCTCTTCGCTGAAGACCAGCCCCTGGGGCGTCACTATTTCAAGAAGAAGTTTCCCTTCAGCCATGATCCTTACCTCGACCAGCCGAGTTTCTTCGCGTTTTCCTCGACCTCTTCGATGCCGCCGGTCATATAAAACGCCTGCTCGGGCACGTCGTCGTACTGCCCGTCGACAATCGCCTTGAAGCCCTTGATCGTATCGGCGACCTTGACGTACTTGCCCGCTCTGCCGGTGAAGACCTCTGCAACGTGGAAGGGCTGGCTGAGGAACCTCTGGATCTTTCTCGCCCTTGCGACGATGAGTTTGTCGTCTTCGGAAAGCTCTTCCATGCCGAGGATGGCGATGATGTCCTGAAGCTCCTTATACCTCTGAAGGATCTTCTGCACGCTTCTTGAAACCGAATAGTGCTCCTCGCCGATGACCTTCGGATCGAGGATTCGGGATGTGGAATCAAGCGGGTCCACGGCCGGGTAGATGCCCAGCTCGGAGATCTGCCTCGAAAGAACGACTGTACCGTCGAGATGGGTAAATGCGGTCGCAACCGCGGGGTCGGTGAGGTCGTCGGCAGGGACGTAGATCGCCTGCATCGACGTGATCGCGCCCTTCTTCGTGGTCGTTATCCTCTCCTGGAGCACGCCCATGTCGGTTCCGAGGGTCGGCTGGTATCCGACCGCGGAGGGCATTCTGCCGAGCAGTGCCGAGAGTTCGGCGCCGGCAAGGGTATACCTGAATATGTTATCGATAAATATGAGAACGTCCTGACCCTCGTCTCTGAAGTACTCCGCGCAGGTCAGCGCGGTAAGTGCGACCCTGGCCCTTGCTCCCGGCGGCTCGTTCATCTGGCCGTAAACGAGCGCAACCTTCTCAAGAACGCCGGAATGCTTCATTTCGCCGTAGAGGTCGTTTCCTTCCCTCGTCCTTTCACCGACGCCCGCGAACACGGACACGCCGCCATGCTTCATGGCGATGTTATGGATCATCTCCATGATAACGACTGTCTTGCCGACGCCTGCACCGCCGAACATGCCCATCTTTCCGCCTCGCACGAACGGAACGAGCAGGTCGAAGACCTTAACGCCGGTCTCGAAGACCTGCGTAACCGGCTCCTGTGAGACGAAGTCGGGGGCTGTCCTGTGGATCGGCAGTTTCACCTCAGCATTGATCGGCCCTTTCTTGTCGATGCCTTCGCCGATGACGTTCATGATCCTTCCAAGCGACGCCTTTCCAACCGGCACGCTGATCGGAGCTCCGGTGTCGACAGCCGGCATGCCCCTGACGAGGCCGTCGGTAGGGGACATGGCAACAGTCCTGACCTTGTTGTCGCCAAGGTGGGACGCCACTTCGAGCGTAATCTTGATGTCGGGAATGCTTTTAGACTCATCCCCTTTCTGTTCGATCGTGATGGCGTTGAGGATCTCGGGCATCTTCCCTTCGAATTCAACGTCCACGACCGCGCCGATAACCTGTGAAACCTTTCCTGTATTCATCTGCGTACCCCCGTCTCTCTATGAAATCTTGAATCACCTTTGTGCATTGCGAATCCTCTCTTCCTCATTAGGAATTGCGCCGTTATCCCTTGAGCGCTTCGACTCCGCCTACGATGTCCATGAGTTCCTTCGTAATCGACGCCTGTCTCGCCTTGTTGAACTGAAGCGTCAGACTGCCGATCATCTCGTTTGCCGCCTTTGTCGCGTTCTCCATGGCGGCCATCCTCGCGGCCTCCTCGGAAGCCTGAGACTCCAGGAGCGCCCTGAATATCTGTATCTCGACGTTCTTCGGGACGAGCCTGCTGAAAATCTCCTGTCTCGAAGGTTCAAAGACAAAATTAAATACGGGGAGCGTGTCCTCAGCCTGTTGAATAGGGGCCATGGGGAGAAGCTTCGTGACGACCACCTGCTGGGCTATCGCGGACTTGAACTCGTTATAGATCAGAACAACCTCATCCGCGGTCTCGTTCGTGAAGTCCTCGACCACGTCAGACGCAATCTCCTGGGCGTTAGCATAGGAGACCTTGCCGGATATCCCGGTCCACGATTTCGTCAGCTCGACACTGCGCCGTCTGTAGTAATCGCGGGCCTTCCTGCCTACAGAACTGACCGAAACGACAAAATCCTCATTCCGGAGATCTGCCGCATACCTTGCCGCGGTCTTCAGGATGTTGGTGTTGAACGCCCCGCAGAGACCCCTGTCGCTCGTCAGGACAAGGATTCTGATATTCTTCCTTGGCCTGACCGCAAGAAGAGGGTGGCTCTCCGCAGTAGCGCCGCTCGAAAGACTCGCCAGGATGCCGTTCATCCTGTCTGCATAAGGCCGCATCTCAAACATCCTCTGCTGGGCCTTTCTGAACTTCGCGGCGGCGACCATCTTCATCGCCTTCGTGATCTTGCTTGTGCTCTGAACCGCCTTAATTCTTCTTTTTATATCTCTTAATGTCGCCATTTTCTTCCTTTACCGTGATGGGAGTTTCGTTCCGAGGATCTTCCGCTCCTCACTCTTCACTCCTTGCCGCCTTAGGGCTGGAACCCTCTTTTGAAGTCCTCGATCGCCGCAATGAGCTTCGCCTTGAGATCGTCGTCGATAGCCTTCTTATCCGCCAGCTCCTTTTTGACATCGGCCTTCCTGTCGTTCATGTAGCGCAGGAACTCGTCTTCGAATTTCCTGATCGATTCGACCGGTATGTCATCGATGTATCCCTGAGTCGCCGCAAACAGAACGGACACCTGGTCCTCCATCGACATCGGTACATACTGTCCCTGCTTCAGGAGTTCGACCATCCTCTTGCCGCGTTCGATCTGCTGCAGGGTGGCCTTGTCAAGGTCGCTTCCGAACTGGGCGAATGCTGCCAGTTCCCTGAACTGGGCCAGGTCGAGCCTGAGAGTACCCGCAACCTGTTTCATGGCCTTCGTCTGCGCCGCGCCGCCGACGCGGCTGACGGAGAGACCGACGTTGACAGCAGGTCTGACGCCGGCATAGAAGAGTTCCGGTTCGAGGTAGATCTGGCCGTCGGTGATCGATATAACGTTCGTCGGTATGTAACCGGAGACGTCGCCCGCCTGTGTCTCGATAATCGGAAGCGCGGTGAGAGAGCCTCCGCCGAGCTCCGCCGACACCCTCGCAGCCCTTTCAAGGAGCCTTGAGTGCAGGTAGAAGACGTCGCCGGGGAAAGCCTCACGTCCGGGCGGACGCCTCAGGAGCAGCGAAAGCTGCCTGTATGCCGTCGCCTGCTTGCTGAGATCGTCATATATGATGAGGGCGTGCTTGCCGTTGTCCCTGAAATATTCTCCCATCGCGCAGCCGGTGTAGGGAGCGATGTACTGCAGCGGGGCCGGTTCGCTGGCCGTTGCCGAGACGATGATGGTATGCTCCATAGCGCCGTTTTCTTCGAGCGTCTTCATGACACGCGCGATATTCGAGCCCTTCTGTCCGACGGCCACGTAGATGCAGGTGACGTCGCCACCCTTCTGGTTGATGATCGCGTCGATTCCTATCGCGGTCTTGCCTGTCTGGCGGTCTCCGATGATAAGTTCTCTCTGACCTCTTCCTACCGGGATCATCGAGTCGATCGCCTTTAACCCGGTCATCATAGGCTGATTGACCGGCTGCCTGTCGATGATGCCGGGGGCAACCACGTCGACGATGCTCATCTTCTTTGCGTTGATGGGACCCTTGCCGTCGATCGGCTGACCGATGGCGTTGACGACCCTGCCGCGGAGTTCTTCGCCGACCGGCACGGACATGATCCTGCCGGTACGCTTCACGACGTCGCCTTCATGGATAAACGAGTCTTCTCCGAAGAGAACCGCTCCTACCGTGTCTTCTTCGAGGTTAAGCGCCATTCCCATGACGTTGTTCGGGAACTCCAGGAGTTCCGAGGCCATGCACTTTTCGAGACCGTAGATCCTGGCGATACCGTCGCCGACCGACACGACCGTTCCGATCTCGCTCACATCGACCTTTTTCTCGAAGTCCGTTATCTGTTTCCTCAAAAGCTCACTTATCTCTTCTACTTTGATCTCCATCTCATCACCCCTTTATAAGCTCATCTTTTAAAAGCCTCAGCTGGCCTCTGATACTGCTGTCATACATCGTGCTGCCGACCTTCACCAGGACACCTCCGAGCAGCGACGGGTCAAGCACATATTCCACATCAACATCGCGGTCTATAAGTTTCTTCAGCGCCGCCTTCAGTCTGTCCTCGTAATCCTTGCCAACCGCCACCGGCGACATCACAACCGCCTTTGCGCGCCTCTTCTTTTCGAGGTATATCGCGGTTGCGTACTTGACGATCTCCGAAAGGGCCGCAGCCACACCCGCTGAAGTTATGTGGCTGAGGAACTTCACGACTTTTTCGGACAGCTTCATCCTTGCCGCAACATCCCGAAGGGCCTGCTGCCGCTCTTCCTCCGTAAACGCGGGGCTCACGAGGACACTCCTGAATTCCCGGCTTTTCGTCATGAGTTGCTCGACAACGCCCAGCTCTGCCAGCGCCGCCGGCGCCTCATCCATGCCGATCACATTGATGAACATCTTTGCGAATTTTCTGGCTTGCTTTTGCGGTTTCAATTTTTGCCCTCTATCTTTGCAACGGATTCTTCGAGCAGCTTCATCTGCTCTTCCTTCGTCATTTTCTCCTTGAGTTTCTTTTCGGCCAGCTCCATCGCGATCTCTACCGCTTCTCCCTTGATCGTTTCCTTCGCCCTCTTGAGCTCGAACTCTATGTTGGTCCTGGCCTGCTCCATGATCTTTTCCTTCATCTTTTCGCCCTCTTCGGCAAGCCGGGCCTTCTCCCTCTCGCCGGAGTATTTGGCGGACGCCACGATCTCCTCGATCTCCTTGTCCTTCACCTTGAGCCGTTCCTCAACCTCGGCGAGCGCCTTTTGCGCGAGTTCCTTCGCCTGTCTCGCCTCGTTCAGAGTCTGCTCTATCAGTTCTGTCCTCTTCCTGAAGTATCCCTTTATGTCCGCCTTCTTAAAGGCGTAAATGAGAAGGGCAAGGAGGACGAGAAAATTGATGACAGGCCACATATAGGCCTTAAAGATGGATTCCTCTGCCTCGCCGCCTTCCGCGGCAAATGCGACCGCGGTGAAGAGAAAAAAGTGAAAAGCGCAAAGTGAAAGATAAAACACCGAACGGAACCTCTTACTGCAGATTATTGCCTCTCTGTTCATTTTCCTCATGCCTTTACCAACTTCCTGACGATCTCATCGGAGAACTTCTCGACATCCCCTCTGAGCGCCTGCCTCGCCTTTTCCGCTTCTGCCCTGAGTTCCTGCCTTGCCTTCTGGAGCATGCCGGCAGCCTTTTCTTCGGCCTCGGAAAGGAGCTTCTTCTGAATCTCGACGCCCTCGCCTCTCATGCCCTCAAAGACCGCCTTCGCCTGTTTCCTCGCCTCGGCGATCTCACTGTTCATGGCCGTGATCCCGTCTTCTTTCTTTGCGGTCATTTCCTTTGCCATGTCCAGTGAATCCTTGACTGTGTTCTTTCTCTCGTCGAAGGTTTTAAGTAGAGGCCTGTAGAGGATGATGTTAAGCAGATACAGAAGGACGAAAAAATTAGCTGCCAAGACCAGAAGCCACTTCAACTGAATATCAAGCATCTTATCCCCTTATTAAAAGTAAGATTTTTTGCTTTGAAACCTACGAAGGTTAGCACAGCGGCAGAAAGTTTGTCAAGATCATTTATGTTTAAAAATAATAGGTTAGCTATAATTTTACCTATAGACTGATAAGAAATATTTATCATGCGCCGCAGACCGGAAATAAGACCCGTCCTATGGACTTTGATCACTCCGCAGGTTCAGATTTATTGACCTCCCCGCCGCAACTGCGATAGAATGAGGAGGATGTCGGTCGTATCAAATTTCGGACGCTTGCGATTACACGAAACGAGGAGATCATGAGTCCCACATTCGCCACCCTGATGGCGATCAACAATTTCATGCATGACCTTGTCAGCGGGATACCACTTGCAAGCGGTATCGCGATGTGGGCGATTATAAGCCAGTGCGAAAAAAACAGGGATGAGGAGACGGAGGCGCTCATGTTCCGGCTTTACCGCTGGATATCCAGGATATTTATCGTCTCCCTCATATGGATCACGGTCGGCGCGATACCCCGCATCCTCACCTTCACCAGATTCGAGTCGGCGCATGCGGTGAGAGACAACAACATGAGCGGACTGATAGCGTTGCACGTAACGATCTTTGCCGCCGTTATGTCCGGGATGTTTCTCTGGATAGCATTGACAAGAAGGGTGAGAAGATCCAGGGCTGCCCGCTAAGACCAAAGGCCCTCTCTCGACACAGGAGGCCCCACAAAGTTCACTGATGGAAAAGATCCCACTTCACCTCCTCGAGTTCAACAAGCTTCTTGAGCATGTGGCAGGTTATGCCGGAAGCGTGTCTTCAGCAAGGGAGATCCTCGAAATCCATCCGCTTCACGACAGAGGCGCCATCGAGACACGGCAGGGCCGCGTTGCCGAAATAATGAAGATGTCGCGGGAGGGAAATATCCCCCGCCTCCGCCGCTTTCAGGACATCTCGCCCCTCATCGCAAAGTCCAGACCCGAGGGGGCAGTACTTGAGGGCCTTGAACTGGCGGGTTTCATGCCGGTCCTCGAGATGGCCTCGGATGTCTCCCTCCAGATAAGGGAACGAAATGACCTCCCCTTCCTGACAGAACTTGCCGGCGGGATCACGGGGTTCCCGGAAATCCTTCGCCTTCTCAGGAGGTCGGTCGACAGCGAAGGCGCCATTCTCGATACGGCATCGCCGATCCTTGCCGGCCTGCGGGAGGATATCCGGCGGCTCGAAACACGGATAACAAAAAGGCTCGAAGAAATAACGAGGGACGAAAGAATCTCTATCTTCCTTCAGGACGACTTCATTACCAGGAGGTCGGGCAGATGGGTGATTCCGGTCAGGATGGATTCAAAAGGGCAGGTTGCCGGAGTGGTCCACGATGTTTCAAAATCAGGGGAGACAGCGTTTATCGAGCCTCTGGCCATCATCCAGATCGCAAACGAACTTGAAAATCTGATCGCTGAACAGAAGGCCGAAGAGATCAGGATACTCAGGAACATCTCTTCGAAAATACGGGATGCCGCAGACGGCATCGACGCCGAATACGGCGTGATCGTGCAGTTGGACGTCCTCAACAGCATCGCACGGTTTGCGCTGTCGCTCAGGATGGAGATACCCGAGATCTGCGCCTCCGGCGTAATCAGCCTCGTAAAGGCGAGACACCCGCTTCTGATGCTCGCAATAGGGAAGACCGGCTCTCGCCGCGAAGTGGTCCCCCTCGATGTCAGACTCGGCGGTGCGGACACTACAATGGTGATTACAGGTTCAAATGCCGGGGGAAAGACGATAGCGATCAAGACGATCGGTCTTCTCCTTCTGATGGGGCTCTCCGGCATGCCGGTGCCTGCGGATTCATCATCGAGGTTCCCGCTTGTTCGAAACCTGCTCGTCGACATCGGCGATGAACAGTCGATCGAGGCAAACCTCTCTACTTTCTCTGCACATATATCAAACATCTCCGGCATCCTCGGGGAGGCCGACAGGGATGCAGTTGTCCTGATCGACGAGCTCGGCACCGGAACAGATCCCGACGAGGGCGCCGCCCTGGCCTGCGCCATACTCAAGGAACTCAAGACCTCGGGGGCGATGGTCTTTGCAACCACCCACCTCTCCGAGATAAAGGGCTACGTTCACATGACAGACGGCATGCTGAACGCCTCCATGGAGTTCGACCAGAAGACCCTCATGCCGCTTTACCGGCTGCGGATAGGGGAACCAGGCCGGTCTCACGCAATCGATACCGCGCGACGCTACGGCCTGCCGGACCATGTTGCGGATTCCGCAAGACAGATGCTCGGAGGAATAAAGGCGGAATTCGATGACCTGATTGCGGACCTGAACAAAATGAGGGCGGAATACGAAGAGGCCTTGTCGGAAGCACAAAAGGAAAGGTCTGCCCAGGAGGAAAAGAAGAAAGAGGCGGAGAAGAGACTTGCCGAGGCCGAAAGCGAAAAGAAGGAGACACTGGCAGGCGCCCACCGGGCCGCTGCTGAAATCATTCAGGATGCCAAAAGGCAGATGCATCTCCTCCTCGATGAGATTAAGAGACAGGAAAAAGAAAAAAACAGGGAAGAAATCAGGGCCGCGATGCGGATGGCCGAGGCCGCGAAGAAGCAGATGACGGAGAAACTCGCGGAATACGACAGTGGCGCGGCAGGACCGGACATCGGGGAGATCAGGGAAGGCGACATCGTATTTGTAAAGTCTCTCGGACATGACGCGCAGGTGACCAAGGTGAACGCGAAACTGAAGAGGCTGAAGGTCAGGGCCGGAGGCCTTGAAATCGAGCTTCCCGTCGACGATATCCGTCTTCGAAAGGGAAAGATGCAGGGCAAGACAAAAGAAACATGGTCAGCGCCTGAAGTCCCTGATGAAATGGTCCCTTCGAGGATCAATCTCATCGGCCTCAGAGTAGATGAGGCGCTGTCCCGGCTTGAGCCCTTCCTGAACCATGCTTCCCTGGCGGGATTTACCGAGGTTACAATTATCCACGGTATCGGAACGGGCATACTCTCTCGCTCCGTGCGCGGGCACCTTAAGGGGCATCCGCTTGTTGCGTCCTACAGGGCGGGAGACAGGTCCGAGGGCGGCAACGGTGTTACCGTAGCAATCCTTTCATAGATAAAAAAAAGGCAGGACAGAGACCTTATCTCTGCCCTGCCTTTTTCACTGTACCGAAATTACTTCGCCGGTGTCTCGGCCGGTGCCTCGGCACCCTTCTCTTCCTTCTTCGTGGCCTTCTTCGTGGCCTTCTTGTGCTTCTTCACTGCCTTGTGCTTCTTCGTAGCCTTCTTCTCAGCCGTGCCTTCCTTGGAGGTATCAGCCTTCTTCTCCTCCATCTTCGTGCCGTTAGCCTTGTCGGCCTTCGTCGTATCAGCTGCGAATGAGATCGAAGTAACTGCGAACGCAAAGAGCATTGAAACAACTAACGCGATAACCTTCTTCATTGTTTTCACCACCTTTATATTGGAATAAATTTCTTTGCCTCGAAATTTCAGATATAAAGATATACAAAACCCATGCCAACTTTCATTTCCAATGAAATCAAGGCGCCTTCCGGCTAACCCCGAGGACCGTCCTGATTTTCATCCTTTTTTGAGAAATCGTTATACAATTTAGGAAAAAAAATCCCGCGAGGCGCATCATGATGAAGATCATTTTATTTTTCGCCGCGTCCGGGTTAAAGTAATCTATGAGGGCGACGCTACAAATCCTCCTTTCAGCGCTGGCAATCATTGCTTTGTCCGGCTCCCATGCGGCCGGCTGCACTGTCTGCCACAGCAAGAATCCCAAGATGGTGAGGATGCATCAGGAGCTCGGGTTCAGGGACTGCTTCAAATGCCATTCTCCGGGTTCCCCAAAAACTCCTGAAGAACTGAAGCTACAGATGACCTCTGACGAGCGCTGTACGAATTGTCACGCAAAAGATGCGAGCAATGAGGGCAGGCAGATGCCCGGCAAGAAGTGATTTGAGACCCTTTACATTCTTATGATAAAGAAATCAGCCCTTCGCCCTTTCCCTTAGCCAGCCGGCCCATTCCTCCAGGCCCTGCCCGGTCTTGCATGAGACCTCGAAGATCTTGAGCCGGGGATTGAGAGAGAGCGCGTCCCTGCGTATCTTTGCTACATCTGCGTCGGTATATGGAGCAAGGTCGATCTTGTTCAGCACGAGCGCCGAGGACTCCTGGAACATCAGCGGATATTTAAGGGGCTTGTCGTGCCCCTCGGCAATGCTGAGGATCATCACCTTCATGTCCTCTCCCACCTTGAATTCGGCCGGACAGACAAGGTTCCCCACATTCTCTATAAACAGGATGTCGAGACCGCCGAGGGGGAGGTCCCCGAGTACCTCGCGGATCATGTTGGCGTCGAGATGGCAGGCGCCGCCGGTATTGATCTGTACAACGGGAGCGCCGAACTTCTGGATCCTTTCGGCATCGTCGGTGCCGGCGATGTCGCCTTCTATGACGCCGATCCTCAGGCCAGTGTTCCCGGCGAGCGTCCTTTCCAGGAGTGATGTCTTTCCGGCACCGGGTCCGCTCATGAGATTGATCACGAAAACCCCCGCGCTGTCGAACATCCGCCTGTTTTCGAGTGCTATCCTGTCGTTGGCCTCAAGTATCCTGGTCACTACCTTCACGTTCATCAGGTAACCTCCATATCGATTATATCCAGTTCGCGCCCCGCGGTGATCTCGAAGGAGACACCGCCGCAGAGGGGACAGCAAAGGACGTATTCCTCACCCACCTCAAAATCGTCTCCGCACTCCCTGCAGTGCCCGGAGAGCGGCACCTCTTCTATATTCAGACCCGCACCTGCCGCCACGGAGCCGGCCTTGACCGCATCAAAGGCAAAGAGAAGGGCGTCGGTCATTACCCCCGACGCCCTTCCGATCCTGATATTGATCGATTCGACCGTACTGCCGCCGCTTTTTCTGCATTCCTCGACGACGATATCGAGCAGGTTCAGCGCGATGGATACCTCATGCATTCTGTTCTTTCGACAGCCGCTCCTTCTCCTTTTCGTACGCCTCCTTGCCGGCGTCGATAGCGGACTTTACAAGGGACTTCTTTTCGTCGTAGTATCCCTTTCCCCTGTCGACATAGGAGCCCACTTTTTCCTTCGCCTGATCGACATATCCGGAGGCCTTATCCCTCACATCTTCGGCAAGTCCTCTGATCTTCTCCCTTGTTTCCCGGCCCGACTGGGGCGCCACGAGAAAAGCGATCCCGGCGCCGACGACCCCGCCAAGGAGAAAAGACAACAGGACAGAACCCGCACTATAACCTTCGTCTTTCATCTTCCGTCTCCTTTCCTGATCAGATTTTTAGCCAGATATTCTATCGCGGCCCTTATGCCCGCCTTCACACTCATCGTCCGGACCGACACCGACGAGCCGACGTTCTCTACAAGTACGTTTATCGCGCTGATCGTACGGCCGACCTCTCCGATCGATTTCGAAAATTCCCGCGCGTCGGAGGTGATGCCACCTAAATCTTCCGTAATGACGCGGAGACTTTTCATCGCGGCCTGCAACTCTTCCATCGCCGGTTTCAGACCTTCATCCATGGATTTACTCAGGCGACTAAGCGCCCTCCTGAGCTCTATAACCATTGGAACAAAAAACAATACCTGCACCAGCAAACAAAGCGCAATGATCGCCAAAAGAATAGTTTCCATGCTCCCTCCTGAAAATTATATCACACTTTTTCTCATCATCCGAAAGTGGGAACAATATAGATTCTAGCGGCAACTTCGTTACAAGTAAAGGCTTTTATGTTATCCTTTAAGGCCATGACAGACGAATTCTTTCTCAAGAGGACCCTGACCCTCGCTGCCCGGGCCCGGGGGATGACGAGCCCCAACCCGATGGTGGGCGCACTTCTCGTAAAAAACGGAAGGATCGTATCGGAGGGCTACCATAAAAAGGCGGGGACGCCCCATGCGGAGGTGATCGCAATCGACAGGGCGGGCAATCGAGCCGCCGGCTCGACTCTCTACGTGAGCCTCGAACCCTGCTGCCACAAGGACAAGAGGACACCACCGTGCACGCAAAAGATAATCTCCGCAGAGATCTCGAAGGTGGTAGTTTCGATGAAGGACCCCAACCCCAAGGTCTCCGGAAAGGGGATACAGGAGCTCCGAAGCGCAGGAATCGAGGTGGTTTCGGGGATTCTTGTGGAAGAGGCGCAGCGACTTAATGAATACTACATCAAGCATATTACGACCCGCACCCCCTTCGTGGTCATGAAGGTCGCGATGACGCTCGACGGAAAGATCGCCACGCCAAGCGGCGAATCGAAATGGATCACCGGGGAAAAGGCCAGGAACGCCGTGCAAAAGCTCAGGGCTGAAGTGGACGCTATCATGACCGCGATAGGGACTGTCAAGGCCGACAACCCGAGGCTGACCTGCAGGACCGTCGGGAAAAGGAGCCCCACCCGCATCATCATAGATCCGGGGCTTGAAATAAAACCCGATGCAAACGTCCTCTGCACGCCCCCTGAAACCGTCATGGTCGCAAGATCCGACGAATCGAAAGCAAGACGGATTAAGGAGGATGTGCTCAGGGAAAGAGGAGTAAAGATCGTTCACTTCGAAGGTGAAAAGGTCGACATGCCCCGGCTCATGAGGGAACTCGGGGCGGCCGGCATAACATCGCTTTTGGTGGAAGGCGGGTCGTCGCTGAACTCCTACTGCATGGAAAGCGGTATTGTAGACAAGGTGATGTTCTTCATCGCCCCGAAGATCATCGGAGGGAAGGAATCATACGCAGCCGTAGGCGGAAAGGCGTTTCGCAGTCTCCAGGAGGCCCACCGCGTCAGGGATGTAAGGATAAAGAAGATCGGCGATGACATCCTCGTCGAGGGATATATGGAAAAGCCCGCGGGCTGACAAGCCTGGGCTCAAAACTGCCTACCCTGTCAGAGCCTCGGTTTTGCGAGGATCTCAAGGACCCTCAGGTCAAGAAACCTTTTGGAGGCGGCCGATCGCAAGATCATGACCGTATCGGCGCCATGTCCCGTACCTGCTACGGCGATGACCTCCCGGCCCTCGGGTATAAGCCCGGCATCAACGGCCATCATTACGATCTCGCAGCAGACCTTTGCGCCCTCCCCGAACCTCCTGAGCGACTGTGCAATGATCATGGCGGGATAGACGCCGCTGAACTTCGCATTCAGTGCGGTCTCTATCGAATGGGTAAGTATCGTGCCCGTGAAGATCTTCGCACCGTCGGCCTTCATCTTTTCGACCGCCTCGGCCGGTACCTCAAAGGTATTGGGCCCCTTGAAGCCCGCGGAATGGGTAACAACGACGAGTTCCATTCCGCTTCCCCTGAAGGCATCCGAAAAAAGAAGCCCCGTGTTCCCCGTGGTTGAGGCTACCACTATATGCCTCGGCTTTTCCTCCGCTGCCGTGGCCTTCACAATTTCGAGACATGCTCCCGTGTTGTCCTTTCCGGTCTTTTCGAAGTAGACGATCTTTTTTTCCATAGGGTCTCCTCCCTGAACGTATGGATTAAGTCCGCTTATTTTACCTGAATGCTGCCCCAAAGTAACCCATGTAAAAAAGTGTTTATTGACACCCTAATATTTATTATGATCCAGATCATTCCCGTTTCCGGCGCTTTCTGCTATCTTAATTATAAAGGAGGTTTCATCCATGATAGACAGAACAAAAGTTGAAGAAGTGATAAACAGAATAAGGCCGGCCCTTCAGAGGGACAGGGGCGATGTCGAACTGGTCGAGATAACCCCGAACGACGTGGTTAAGGTCAGGCTCAAGGGGGCCTGCGGCTCCTGCCCGATGTCGCTTATGACACTCAAAGGCGGCATCGAGGCCGAGATGAAAAAGGCAGTGCCCGAGGTCAAAGCGGTCGAGGCAGTCTGATCATCATTTACCTTGCAGGTAAACAAGGCGCTACGCCTCAGGCAGGGGGAGCAGCCCGAAAAGCCTTTTGCAGCGATTCCTTACGGCATCGGAAGCAAGGCAAAACGATAAAAAACAGTTATGACGTTCAGCGAAGTCACAGTTGCCCTACGCCATGCCCCGATCAAATCTTATCGCCTTAAAAGGCTAATAGGGATGCCGCCCCGCCTGTGTTCAACGGCCTATCTACTTGTCATTAGCTGAAATTGGCGGCGTCTCTTTCACCGGCTTGAAATAGAGGACCCCAAGGGGAGGAAGCACGATATTGATAGAGCACGGCTTGCCGTGCCACGGCATCGCGTCTGCATGTACCCCCCCGGCATTTCCAACATTGCTGCCCCAGTAGTCAGAGGAATCGCTGTTGAGGACCTCCCTGTAGAAGCAATGATCCGGTACCCCTATCCGGTAATTGTGCCGGGGAACCGGCGTGAAATTGCAGACGATCACGATATGATCATCAGGGTCCTTCGAACGCCTGATGAACGAGATGATGCTATCGTCAGTATCTCGGAAATCGATCCACTCGAAACCCCTGCTGTCGAAATCGATCTCGTACAGGGCGGGCTCTGACGAGTAGAGGCCGTTGAGGTCCCTCATGTATTTCCTGAGTTTCCGATGCTGGTCGTATTCGAGGAGCGGCCAGTCCAG
The DNA here is from genome assembly GCA_033853975.1 of Thermodesulfovibrionales bacterium. GTDB lineage: Bacteria > Nitrospirota > Thermodesulfovibrionia > Thermodesulfovibrionales > UBA6898 > JAWOKY01. The sequence continues at coordinate 4,359 of JAWOKY010000033.1, read as the reverse complement.
CGCCTGAAAGAACTTCCATTCGTCCCACTGGCCGATTTCACCACCCATAAACAGAAGCTTCTTACCGGGATGAGCGTACATGTAGCCGTAATAAAGCCTGAGATTTGCGAACTTCTGCCACATGTCCCCGGGCATCTTGTTCAGCATAGACCTCTTTCCATGTACCACCTCGTCATGGGAGAGCACGAGGATGAAATTTTCGGAGAAGGCATAAAGCAGGCTGAAGGTGAGGTTGTTATGGTGATATTTCCTGTGCACAGGCTCCTTGGAGATATATTCGAGTGTGTCGTTCATCCAGCCCATGTTCCATTTCATGTCGAAGCCCAGTCCGCCGAGGTATACCGGCTTCGTGACCCCCGGCCATGCCGTTGACTCCTCGGCAACTGTCAATATCCCCGGGAAATAACCGTGGGTTACCTCGTTGAATTTTTTTATGAAATCGATAGCCTCGAGGTTCTCATTGCCGCCAAACCTGTTGGGGACCCAGTCCCCCGGCTTTCTCGAATAATCGAGGTAGAGCATCGAGGCGACCGCATCGACCCTCAGCCCGTCGATATGGTATTTGTCGAACCAAAACAGCGCATTCGAAATGAGAAAGCCCTTCACCTCGTTCCTGCCGTAGTTGAATATCAGAGTGCCCCAGTCCCTGTGCTCGCCCTTGCGGGGGTCCTTGTGTTCATAAAGCCACGTGCCGTCAAAAAACGCAAGGCCGTGTCCGTCCCTCGGGAAATGGGCGGGAGCCCAGTCGAGGATGACGCCGATGCCGTTTTGGTGGCACCTGTCAACAAAGAACATGAAGTCCTCCGGCGTGCCGTGTCTTGAGGTCACCGCGAAATACCCGATAGTCTGGTATCCCCAGGAGGCATCGAGGGGGTGTTCAAGGACAGGAAGCAGCTCTATGTGGGTATACCCCATCTCCTTAACGTACGAGACCAGTTTGTCGGCCAGCTCCCGGTACGTCAGAAACCCGTCTTCCTTGTCGGGATGTCTCATCCATGACCCCAGATGGACCTCGTAGACCGCTAACGGAGTTTCGAACCGGTTGGTGCGGGCCCTCGTCTCCATCCACCTTGCATCACCCCACCGGTACCTGTCGATGTCATAAACGATCGACGCGGTCTTCGGCCTGTGCTCGAAATAAAAGCCGTGAGGATCGGACTTCACCGCCTCGTATTTGTGATACTTCGAGCGGATGTCGAATTTGTATTTCTCGCCCACCCGGAGTTCCGGGACAAAGATCTCCCAGATCCCGGACGCCCCGAGGAGCCGCATGGGGTGCCTTCGGTCGTCCCACCCGTTGAAATCGCCTATGACATGGACGCTTGCGGCGTTGGGGGCCCAGACTGCAAAATGCACCCCCCCCGTGCCGCCGACATTCATCACGTGCGCGCCGAGTTTCTCGTATTCCCTGTAATGCGTTCCCTCGCCGATGAGGTGCAGATCATAATCCGTAAGGACCGGCCCAAAGGAATAGGGGTCCCTGAAAGACAACACCTCGCCCTCGTGTGTTCTTATCCTGATCCTGTATGGAAACGCCTTCTTCTGAGACAGACGAGCAACGAAAAAACCCTCCTTATGCATCCGGTCCATCGGGAAGACAGCGCTTGTTTTTACATGAACCACCCATGCCTCTACCGCCTCGGGCAGAAAAGCCTTCACCTCCAGGTGTTCTCCCTCCCCGGTTATATGCATGCCGAGGACGGAAAAGGGGTCAGGATGAAAACCTTCGAGTATGAGTCTTATATCTTCCTTCCGCAACGATCCTCCCCGAATTTCTGGCTTATGCTTATGGTATGGTATTGTAAAATGTCAGAGTTGACAACAGAAATGTTTCCGCCCCGGGAAGAAACAAGACAATGGACCGGTAGAGACAGCCTTTCCCGCACGCGAGCATGACGTAAGGCCAGGGATTGGTCTTCGTCACTGACAAATGTCGGACTAATCCTGCTTTCTAATCCCTTCCCTTGCGATGGCTATCTTGCCGGTCCGTACAAATTCCTTTATCCCCATCGGCTTCAGGAGTTCGACGATCGCCTCTATCTTCTTCTCATTGCCGGTTATCTCGATTGTATAGGTCTTGGGTGAGGAGTCCACCACCCTGCCCCTGAAGATCTCCGTAAGCCTCAGCACCTCGGCCTTGTCTTCGGCACGGGGAGAGACCTTTATCAACACCATCTCCCTTTCGACATGGTCGAGTTCGGTCATGTCAACCACCTTGATCACGTCCACGAGCTTGTTCAACTGCTTTGTGATCTGTTCGATGATCCAGTCGTCGCCGCTTGTGACTATCGTCATGACGGACGTCCTGGGATCAGTCGTCTCGCCCACTGAAAGGCTCTCTATGTTGTACCCCCTGCCGCTGAAAAGGCCTGAGATCCTCGACAGCACACCGAATTTATTCTCCACAAGAACCGATATCGTATGTCTCATAGCGCTCCTCTGAAATGTATTATTTTACGGCCTTGAGCTTCTTCTCGACCTTCTCTTCCTCCTCGCGGAAGAGCATGTCGTCTATAGCGGCACCGGCAGGCACCATGGGGTAGACCTTCTCCTGCCAATCGATAACGAAGTCCATCAGAACCGGCCTCTTGACGCTGAACGCCTCCTTCAGCACCGGCACCACCTCCGATTTCTTCGTCGCCCTCAGGCCAACGGCGTTGTATGCCTCGGCGATCTTGACGAAGTCCGGCACCGTGTCGTCGAGCTTCGTATGCGCGTACCTCTCCTGGAAGAAAAGCTCCTGCCACTGTCGGACCATGCCGAGGAACCGGTTATTCAGGATAGCCACCTTGACCGGGAGCCTGTTAATGACCGCGGTCGCCAGTTCCTGGATATTCATCTGTATACTGCCGTCGCCCGCCACGTCCACGACGAGTTTGTTCGGAAAGGCAAGCTGCGCCCCGATGGCAGCAGGAAATCCATAGCCCATCGTCCCAAGTCCCCCGGAAGTGAGCAGGGTCCGGGGTTTGTCGAATTTGTAAAACTGCGCAGTCCACATCTGGTTCTGGCCGACCTCTGTGGTGATGATCGCGTCCCCCTTCGTAAGCTCATTGATCTTTTCGATCACGAACTGCGGCTTGATGATATCGCTCTCTTTGTCATATGAAAGAGGACGCTCCGCCTTCCAGTCGTTGATCTGCTTAAGCCAGGCCTTCCTCACCTCGCGCCACTGTTCCTTGACCTCTTCCTTCAGGACCTTGTTCATGACGGCGAGCACCTTCTTGACGTCTCCGACGATCGGGACATCGACGCGCACGTTCTTTCTGATCGACGTCGGGTCTATATCGATATGGACAATCTTGGCATGGGGTGCAAAGGCGTCTATCTTTCCGGTGACCCTGTCGTCGAACCGCATGCCGACGGCGACGAGGAGGTCCGCCTCCTGGATCGACTTGTTGGCGTAATAGGTGCCGTGCATGCCGGGCATGCCAAGCGAGAGCTTGTGTGAACCCGGGAATGCGCCGAGCCCCATCAGGGTCATCGTGACGGGCACCTCGGTATACTCCACGAGCTCCTTCAATTCCTTCGATGCGCCCGAAAGGATCACCCCGCCTCCGGCGATGATCACTGGCTTCTTGGCCTTCGCGATCATATGAGCGGCCTGCGTAATCATGAACTTGTTGCCCTCGTAGGTAGGCTTGTAGCTTCTCATCTTCACCGCCTCGGGCCAGACGAATTCCGTCTTATGGGTCGTAACATCCTTCGGCAAGTCTATCAGAACGGGGCCGGGCCGGCCGGTGGTTGCGATATAAAACGCCTCCTTGATCACACCCGCAAGGTCGGCTACATCCTTCACCAGAAAATTGTATTTCGTGCAGGGTCGGGTAATGCCGACGATGTCCGCCTCCTGGAAGGCGTCGTTTCCGATAAGCAGCGTCGGGACCTGGCCGGTGAAGACGACCATCGGGATAGAATCCATCGAGGCTGTCGCTATGCCGGTCACCGTGTTCGTCGCTCCCGGACCGGAGGTGACAAGGACAACGCCCGCCTTTCCGGTAGCGCGCGCGTAGCCGTCTGCCGCATGGACGGCACCCTGCTCGTGTCTGGTGAGAATGAGCTGGAGGTCCTTTTCGTCATGCAGGAGGTCGAAGATATTCAGGACAACCCCTCCAGGATATCCGAAGATATGTTTCACTCCCTCTTTCTTGAGGCTCTCAACGAATATTTCAGCACCTGATATTTTCATTCCTTCCACTCCTCGGCGGGCCGCCCGGGACCCGGCAACGTATTGTTTTTCCGCTATTGTACCATAGAAAATGGGCTTCTTGTGAAGAAAGGGCTCCATTTCAACAGCTCCCGCCTGTTCCATGAAGGGCGGCCGAAGGCCTGGGTGGTAAGTGGGAATAGGGAATTTCATTT
>JAWOKY010000032.1:0-5306 GCA_033853975.1 Thermodesulfovibrionales bacterium | reverse complement strand
TTTCCGCCTGGAGAGCGGAGAGGATGATATGGTTGCTGTCGGTGATGATGATGGAACGCGTCCGTCTCCCCTGTGTTGCATCGACGAGCTTCCCTTCGTTCTTCGCCTCTTCCCTCATCCTCTTGATCGGCGCCGAGCCGGGGGTGACGATCGCAACCACCTTTGATGAGGCAACGACATTTCCGAACCCTATGTTTACGAGAACGGGACTGATATCACCTTTCTTCATGGCCACTCTCCTTTACTGTATGTTCTGGACCTGTTCCCTCATCTTCTCGATCACGGTCTTCATTTCCACCGTGATGCTCGAAACGTCATAGTCGGCTGATTTTGATGCTATGGTATTTACCTCCCGGTTGAGTTCCTGGAGGACAAAGTCGAGCTTTCTTCCTATTATACCACCGGTATCAAGTATTTCCCCGAACTGCCTCACATGGCTTTCGATCCGCGCGACCTCTTCAGAGATGTCGAGCCTTGCCGCCATGATCGCCGCCTCCTGCAGGATGCGGTTTTCATCGATTTCCCTCCCTTCGAGCAGCGTCGTCAATCGTTCGTTGAACTTGTCATTCACCTCCGCAAGAACCTTGCCGCAGGACGATTTGATCGTCTCGTTCATCGAAGCGAGGGAGCCGGCCATGTTCCTGAGTTCGCCTGCAAGGGATTCTCCTTCGGATGTCCTCATTCTCAGCAGGTCTTCCAGCGCCTGGCGGAATATCCCTTTGACCTTTTCGATGTCGTATTTCGGACTGGTCTCGATGAACATGTCGTGCAGACTGATGAGCCCGTTGATGTCGATCTCCCCGGCAATTGAAAGCTCCTCCTGCAGGGCCTTGAACGTGCTGTGGATCTTCCTCACGAATTCGACATTTACGCTTATTTCAGCCGCTGCCTGTTCGGAGATGCTGATCGAAATATCGCACTTGCCCCTTGAAAAGTAATCCTTCATGATATTTCTGAAGGGCATTTCGAGCTGGGTCAAAAAGGAGGGCGCCCTCATCGAAACATCGAGGAAACGATGGTTGATCGAACGGACCTCAACCCTGCAGCCGTCCTTTTCGGCGCTTCCGAAGCCTGTCATGCTCTGTATCACGATAAAGTACATTATAAAACGTCTGCCCGATTAGTCAAACGGGAGAGGCCCGGAAGGCTTCCCAATTTGACCCTGTCATGTGCGTGGTGATAATATAATTCATGCCGTTTTACACATACGAAGCCGTAGATTCCTCGGGGAGAAGGGTGAGGGAAAGCGCATCATTTTCGGATGAGGGAAGCCTCAAATCAACCCTCAGAGACAAGGGTCTCATTCCTCTCAGCATAAAGATATCGACCCAGAAGGAAACGTCCTTTTTCGAAAGGGTTACGAGCAAGGACCTTCTTACCTTTACCCAGGAACTCGGAAACCTCCTCGATTCCGGCCTTCCCATCGACAGGGCACTGTACGTGCTGGCCGAGCACTCGGAGAAGAAGTCCTTCCGGTCCATCATCAGGGAAGTGTATATAGACATACAAAAGGGCAACACGCTCTCCTATGCGATGGGACGGCACAAGGTTTTCCCGAGGGTGTACGTAAACATGATCAGGGCAGGCGAGATGGGCGGCATACTCGAGACGGTCATAAAGAGACTCGTTGCCTTCCTCGAAACGACGATAGCGTTTAAAGAGGAGATCACGTCTGCCATGGTCTACCCGATACTTCTGACAACGGTCGGCGGGCTGGCAGTGGCTGTGCTCATGCTCTATGTGATACCTAACTTCTCGAAGATATTCACTGATATGGGACAGGCGCTTCCGCTTCCCACCGTGATGCTGATCAAGGTGAGCGACGCCTTCGCGGCCTATTGGTGGGCCGGGATCGGGGCGATCGCAGCTGCGGTCCTTCTCGTCAGGAATTACACAAAGACTGCGGAGGGCAAACAGAATATCGACAACCTGAAGCTGAAAATTCCCTTCATCAAGAAGCTGAGCATGAGGCTTATCATATCGCGTTTTTCCCGGACATTCGGGACGCTTCTTCAAAGCGGGGTGCCTATCATCGAGGCGATAAGGATATCGAGGGACGTTATCGATAACGAGCCTGTTTCCAGAAAGCTGGCGATGGTCGAAGAGGGCATAAGCAAGGGGAAGGGCATCGCGGCGCCTCTTCGCGAAAGCGGTATCTTTCCTGCGATTGTTACACAAATGGTGAGCGTGGGTGAAGAGGCCGGAAAACTGGAGGAGACATTTCTCCTTATAGCCGAAAGGTTCGAGGCGGAGACGAAGAGTCTCATCAAGAGGTTCGTGAGCCTCTTCGAGCCCGCACTTATACTGCTCATGGGCCTGGTCGTCGGGTTCATCGTCATTTCGATGCTTATTGGTATCTTCAGCATAAATGAGATACCGCTCTAAGCCGATTAATCAACTGAGAAAAATATTTCCGGAGGAAGAATGAAAATGAAGAAAATCGAAAGGAAGATAAGAGACAAACGAGGGTTTACCCTCATCGAACTCCTCGTGGTCATGGTGATCCTTGGAATGCTTGCCGCGCTTGTCGGGCCGAGACTCTTCGGCCACGTCGGAAAGAGCAAACAGTCGACGGCAAAGACGCAGATAGAGATGCTCGGGCAGGCTCTCGACGCTTACAGGCTCGACGTCGGCAGATACCCCAATACGACCGAGGGATTGACCGCGCTTATTACGAACCCGGGCGCGGAAGGATGGAACGGCCCGTATCTTAAAAAGGGTGTTCCCAATGACCCGTGGGGCAAACCTTACCAGTATCAGTCGCCGGGACAGCATGGGGATTACGACCTCTTTTCGTACGGTGCTGACGGCGCTGCCGGCGGAGACGGTGAAAACAAGGACGTCGACAGCTGGGATTAAGGGGTTCACCCTCCTTGAACTGATAATTGTCCTCTTCATAGCAGGCATGGCCGTGGCGGTCGTTGTCTTTTCGGCCGCCAGAATCCATGAAAACGCGGTATTCAACGACGAGGCGAGGCGTCTCTACCAAACGCTGAAGCACGCCAGGGAGATATCCCTGATGGACAGGACCGACGTTGCGGTCAAGATTGATGCGCCGGACAACAAATACTGGATCGATTACGGAGACGGCAAGACGTCGGATGAGCATTCCCTCCACGAGGGTATCACCGTAAGCGGCAGTGATATCGTCTTTTCTCCAAAGGGAAGCAGTTCGGGGGGCACCGTAAGAATTGTAAATGCCAAAGGGCAGGGATATGAGATTGAAGTCGACCCCATTCAAGGCGTGCCGAAGATCAAGCGGCTTTAGCCTTCTTGAGGTGATGGTGGCACTCGCCATCATGGGCGTTGCGGTAGTCGCCGTCTTCCAGATTTTTTCGATCACGTTGAGATCGACGAAAAAGGCGGACGATTACACGAAGGCGCTTTTTTACGCCCGCTCAGTGCTCGATCAGGCATATGTGCTCCCCGATATCGAAACGGGCTCGGATACCACAGACTTCAGGGACGGGTTCGAGGCAAAGAGGGAGATCAGCGTCAAGTCCTCCTCCGAGGACGACAAATCGAAACTTTACGAGATCACCGTTACCGTGACATGGGAGCCGGCGGGCAGCCTGACCATCAAGGGGTTGAGGAACGTCTATGAAGCGGAATCATAGCCGCGGTTTTACACTGCTTGAGGTCATTATCGCCCTGACGATTTCGGTCGCAATATTCGTAATCCTGTTTGCCGCCATGCGGCTCGGCTATAAGTCCCAGGAGAGCGGCAGCGAAAAAGAAGAGGTCACGCAGAAGATGCGCATCCTGGACGACAGAATAACGTGGCTCATCAGGGGCGTGTATCCTTTTGTCTATACAGACCCCGAGAAGACGAGCGAGCCCAAACTCTACTTCGAGGGGAAAGACGACAAGATCGGGTTTGTCACAACGAGCGTCGACAGTCGGGGAAAGGGGCCGGAGGACATCGCCGGTCTCAAGTACGTTTCGCTGTTTCAGGACAGGAAGGGGCTTCAGATAAGGGAAAAGGTCTTTTTCCTGGATGATGCGTTCGACGACAGCGGCGGAAAGGTCTACGTCCTTGACCCCGAGGTAACGGACCTCCAATTCAAGTACTTCGATATTCCGCCCGACGAAAAAGACGGTGAATGGGTTTCCGACTGGGACCCTACGGACAAGCAGTATATGCCTGCCGCCGTAAAGGTCAAAATATCCTTCGAACATAACGGAAAGAAAATGACCATGCCCGAGCTTGTGGTGAGGCTCAGCACCCAGAAGAACCTGACGCAGCCGCAGCCACAGCAGGGTGCAACCCCGCCCGGAACCCAGCCGCAACAGCAGGGCGCTGCAGGCTTGCAGTAGCGGTCCGCTACGACATCTCTTTCTTTGTCCTGATCTCGATTACCTTATCAAGAGGCGACACCGCGACAAGGCCGTCGCCCGGAAGTCCGGTATGGGCGTGCCGCACAATGATGTCCGTGACCGTCCCCACATTTTCGTCAGGAACGATTACGTTTATCATGTTGTGGATTGCATAGGGCGTGAATAACCCGACCTGGTCCCCCAAGCCCCTTACCTCGGAGACGGACATCCCGGTTATGCCGGTTTCCTGAAGTGAATTTACAATATGTTCGAGGCTCGTGGTCCTTACAAAGGCCGTAATCATCTTCATGTTCTTCTCCTGATCTTCCAAGAAGCTTTAGGAAAAGTGTATACGATAGGGGAGAGAAGTCAAGAACCGCGGCTCAGACTCAGATCGTAAAGCGTTTTCTTGCTCATCCCGTAAGCCTCGGCAACGCGCTTGACAGCCTCTTTTCTGCCGAGGCCTTTCTTCATGAGAGACCGTATCTCTGCAAGGGCGTCGTCGGGTGACAGGCCGCTCTCTTCAGACTTCCCTTCCACAGCGATAACGTATTCACCAGCGATCTTCGCAGTTTCCATGCACTCAAGAATTTCGGAAATCGTTCCCCTTAAGACCTCCTCGTGGAGTTTCGTTATCTCCTTTACCAGGACGGCCTTTCTTTGCGCGAGGATCGCAGACATGTCCTCCAGTGTTTCGAGAATCCTGTGGGGCGCCTCGTAGAAGACGAGGGTCCTTTTTTCGAGGCTGAGTTCCTTGAGCATCTTTTGTCTTTGGCTGGTTTTCGGCGGGAGGAATCCCAGGAAAAGAAAACTCTCCGTCGAAAATCCGGAGAGTGAAAGCGCCGCAATAAAGGCGGAGGGACCGGGGACAGGTACGACGGCGATCCCCTCTTCTATAGCCCTTCGTATCAGTACTGACCCTGGATCGGATATGCCGGGTGTTCCCGCATCCGATATGAGTGCGACCGACTGCCCGTTGTCCAGCCTCC
>JAWOKY010000031.1:0-3087 GCA_033853975.1 Thermodesulfovibrionales bacterium | reverse complement strand
TTTTATGGTTTAAAACCTTTGCGTTTTGGCGTCCTTGCGAGAGGCCGAATTTAGATTATGACTGGACACGAAATCGCAACGACAAAATTGTGGAATGTCATATGTGTTGGTCTGACACGAATGGCGCTAGTTTAAGAGTATTTGCTAGTGAAAAATGTGGCAATGCAAGCGCATGCTATTTGTGTTTTTTAATTAAATGTGCTAATATTGTGTATGCGACATTTGATCTATACCACTCCCTTACTCCCTGGCTTCAGCCGTCAGATTCGGCACAGAAAACCTCGTATCGCACAACGGAAACTCGCTGAGAAGTTTGCTCTACTGCAACAAAAGTCGTTTAAGCAGATTGGCGAGGTCTTCGAAAAATTCATCCCTCGTAAACTGCTGAAGAAAGAAGCCTCTGGTGCCATGAGTCGCAACAGGCTGTTTTCCAAAGAGAACACTTTTTGGGCCTTCTTAAGCCAAGTGCTTGATGCTGACGGCGGCTGTATGGAGGTGATCCGTAAACTGCAATCGTATGCCTCCATCAAGGGCATCAAGGTTCCTTCATCTTCAACAGCCTCTTACTGCACGGCCCGAAAGAAGTTGCCGCAACAGATGCTCGCTGACATTCTCGCCCATACGGCTGAGCGGCTTGAGCAAATCCCTGAAGCCGGCATACTGAACAACCGAAGGGTTATTGTTGTAGACGGAACAGGCGTCAGTATGCCGGACACACCTGACAATCAAGATGTCTGGCCGCAGACGTCTTCACAGAAGCCTGGGTGCGGATTTCCCACAGCTCGTATCTGTGCCTGTTTTTCTCTGCAAACTGGAGCCTTGCTCAGTTATGCCGTCGGCAACAAAAAGAGCCACGAGCTTCCACTGTTCCGCGAGCTATGGAAGACGTTCAACCAAGGCGACATCTTCTTGGGAGATAAAGGGTTCTGCAGCTACTTCCACATTGCAAACCTGAGAGAGCAGGGCGTAGACAGTGTTGTTACCCTCGCAAGGAGAACACCGGTGAACACAGCAACCAGCTTCAAAGAACTCGGACCAGATGACCTCCTTATTACATGGAAACGCCCCGTTTATAATGCCAAGTTGTCATACTCACAAGAAGATTGGGCAAAGCTGCCGAACGAACTAATCCTGAGACAAATCAAGATTACTATCAACAATCCAGGCTTCAGAACACAGGAGCTTTACATCGTCACGACATTACTTGACCACATACAATATCCGGCGCAGGACTTGGCTGACCTTTACTTTAAACGGTGGGATGTCGAACTGTTCTTTCGCGACATCAAGACCACCATGGGTATGGACATCCTTCGCTGCCAAACTCCGGATATGATCCGCAAAGAAATCCTAATACACTTCATTGCCTATAACTGCATCCGGCGACTGATGTATGAGGCTGCGGAAGAAGCAGACCTTGAGGTGCGAGTAGTCAGTTTCAAGGGCAGCTTGCAAGCTCTTCGTAACTGGGAACCACATTTAAATCAAGCCAAGCTCAGCAAGGCAGAATGCTTCAGGCTGATTAGCGACCTCTATGAGGCAATGACCAATACACCAATCAGACAACGACCAGGGCGCAGTGAACCGCGTTGCATGAAGCGACGACCTAAAAGTTATCAGCTTTTGACCGCGCCTAGACATGAAATGAAAGAGGTACCTCACCGGAACAGATACCGTGCCGCAAGGGCTTAAACTAGCGCCATTCGGGCCTGGCCCTATTTCCGATGCGTTATTACGAAGAAATAAACGATAACAAGGAAAGGCAGGGTGGAGAAGGCGGCTTCGAAATTGCCCAGATAGAGCTGCCATGTCCCGAAAGATACGACAGCCAGGACAAAAACGATGAGGAAGGATGCGTAGACTTTATTCATGGGAGAGGGAAACTCCTTTCTCTTGCAGATATCTCTCCAGCCGGTCCAGCCCCTCGGCTATGTTTTCGATGGAGTTCGCGTAGCTGAACCTGAGATAGCCTTCTCCGCCTCTGCCGAAATCCATGCCGGGAGTGACGCCGACATTGGCCTTCTCCAGGATATCGAAGGCGAGCCTGTAGGAATCGCCGCAGATGTGGCGGGCATTGGCGAAGACGTAAAAAGCGCCGGTCGGCTCCACCGGGATGCGGAAGCCGAGGCCCCGCAGACGGTCGATCATGTAACGGCGCCGCTCATTGTAGATCTCCCGCATTCTCAGCACATCCTGCGCCCCCTCCTTCAGCGCGGCTATGCCGGCGACCTGCGACACCGAGTTGGGGGCGAGAAAGAAATTCTGCTGTATCTTCTGCAAGGCGGGAATGAACGGTCCCGGGGCTATGAGGTAGCCGAGCCGCAGGCCCGTCATGGCGAACAGCTTGGAAAAACCGTTCAGCACAAAGGCATGGTCGGTGAACTCCAGGATGGTATGCTCTTCCCCTTCGTAGTTGAGGCCGTGGTAAATCTCATCGGAGATTATGTATGGACTGAGCCCGGCGATCTCCTTCATCCGTTCCGCGGAGAGAACCGCGCCCGTCGGGTTGGCGGGGGAGTTGACCAGGATCGCCCTGGTTTTATCGGTGATCTTTTCGCGGATGGCCGCCGGCCGGTACTGGAAGCCATCCTCCTCGTAAACCGGCACCTTGACCGCCTTTCCTTCCAGATAGCCGATGAAGTTGGGATAACAGGCGTAGTGGGGGTCGGAAATGATCACCTCGGAATCCTTTTCCAGGAGGACCGAGAACATGGCCAGCATCGCCGGCGACGTTCCCGAATTGACCACAACCTGCTCGGGGCTCACGACAACCCCGTAGCGTTGGCCGTAATATCCGGCGATCGCCTCCCGCAGCTCGATCATGCCGAGGCTGTGGGTGTAATGGGTGCGGCCGTCCCTGAGCGCCCGGGCGATGGCCGTGCTTACGCATTCGGGCGGGGCGAAGTCCGGTTCGCCCACCTCCAGATGGATGATGTCCACCCCGGCCCTCTCCATCTCCTGGGCCTTTTCCAGGACATCCATGACGATGAACGAGGTCATTTCCGCAATTCGTTTCGGGATCAAGAGTTGCTCCTTTTTATGCGCCAAACTTCCTTCAATGGTTCCCCCCTTTATGAAAGGGGGGCG
>JAWOKY010000030.1:0-2938 GCA_033853975.1 Thermodesulfovibrionales bacterium | reverse complement strand
CGATGAGGCGATCGAGGAGTATAAGAAGGTGGTTTCCCTTGACCCAAACTTTACAGGCGCTTTCTACAGTCTCGGCGTCGCGTACGCATCGAAGGGGATGAGGAATGAGGCGATTCTTTATTACAAGGCCACGCTGAAATTAAAGCCTGACTATCCGGAGGCGCATTTCAACCTTGGGGTGATTTATCTGGGACAGGGCCTTGTAGAAGAGGCGAGGAACGAATTCGAAGCTGCGCTCAGGATCGATCCTTCCCTGGATCAGGCAAGATTGTTCCTTGAATACGCCGGCAGAAGGCGGCAGTGAGGTATCCTGTGTATAAATCGCGGAACCCTCAGCGCTCATCCTTCATCCTTCACAAGGCGTAAACGCGCCATGGCCTACGAAGGACTCTCGAATCTACATCTCCTGGCGGAGGCAGACAATTACAATGCATGGCTCTTCGATGCGATCAGACCCTATGTCGGAAAAAGGGTGCTCGAGATCGGCGCGGGGATCGGCACCTTCACGGCCCTCCTTCAGGAGCAAGCGCACGTTACCGCAACCGATATGGACGAAGCCTGCCTTGCCGAGCTGTCGAGACGATTCTCCGGATCCGGGAGCGTCGAGGTCATGCATCTGGACATCACGGAAATCAGCCGGGAACAAAATGAAATGCTGCGGCAGAAGGACTTTGATACTATTATAGGCCTGAATGTTCTCGAACATATCAGGGAGGATACCCTGGCGCTGAAGAACCTGCGCCTTCTCGTTTCCGCCGGTCGGCTTCTTTTGATCGTACCGGCATTACGGGTCCTCTACGGTGTAGAAGACAAGGCCGTTGGCCATTTCCGGCGGTATGCGAAACCGGAGCTTGTTCACAAGCTCTCGGAGGCAGGGTGGCATGTCGAAAAAGTCGGCTATCTGAACAGTCTCGGGGCCGTCCTCTGGTTTATCAAGAACAGGATCATGAAAAGTCCCGCCACATCGCCCGGCAATGTCCGCATTTACGACAAACTTGTCGTGCCGTTTCTGTCGAGGATGGAAAGGAAGGTCCCTGTTCCGTTCGGACAGTCCCTTGTTGTGATCAGTTCAAAGGAATCATGATTGTCGGGAAGAAGCGTTTACAACAGCGCTCGCAGCAGATAGCAGCCGTTTCATCGGGGATTCATGAGTAATCCTAGTGACCGTCTTTATGCCTGCCGCTCCAGTAAAGGGCTTCGAGTTCTTCCCTCGAGGAAAGATCGCCCCGTTCAGCGGCTTCAATGAGTGTTACGGCCTGAAGGGCCTGAGAGTCGTTCGGAAAATATTTGAGATATTTTCTAAAGGGCTCAAGGCTGTCATGAAATTCATGAAGCTTGAAATATGCTATGCCGAGAGACAGATATGACTCGACTGAATCGGGATAATGAACGAGGTTTCTCGACGACTCCTGAATCACCTGTCTCCAGATGAGATCTTTGCTGAGGGCCTGCACGCCGTCGAGATTCCTGAGCAGTGCCGTCCTCATGAAAAGCATCGCGGCAGGCTCAGTGACAGCCAGAGACCACGAGGGATCCGCATCCAGTTTCAGGACGAGGGGCACGAGCGAGCCTCTGACCAGGTTCGTGCCCGGGGTAATTATTGTTCCCACGTCAAAGTCCAGAAGGACCTTTTCCCAGCCCGCTCTCATCCAGAATACCTGCTCATAAAGTTCGAGACTCCTGTCATAGGCATAATGCCTGCCGTCTATTGAAACGAGATATGATGGATACAGTTTCCATTCGAGGAAATTGCCGGTGTAAAACTGGTTGAAAACCTTGCCCTTCGGCCTGTGCTCGATCATGAACCCGGCAGACTTTACGGGGAACAGCTCTTCCACCGGGCCTGCTCCCCAACGGCCATCGCGCGTGATCGAAAAAAGCGAAGCCGTAAGCAGCACCACCGCAAGGGCTATAAAAGATTTTTTTGAGGCAGCCCTGGATAGCCTTGAGGAATTTTCCGCTGATGACTGGAAAGAACGGACTACGGGAACATACATGATGACTGCCAGCACGGCGAGATTTCTCGCGTACTGAAATGTCAGGAATCCGAAAATCAGGAAGAGCAGTACGTAAGTGATTCTTTTTCCTCCTTTCAGGGCGATTACCGGTATGAGGCCGACAATGATTAACAGCAAGAACCTGTTCTTATGCGCTGTTTTCATTACCGGTGCGAGCTCGGAGACTCCCTGAAGAAAGGCCTTTTCGCCTGACAGAAAAAGAGGAAGGAGAAGCTGCTGTATCCCATAAGGGTTAATGAGGGCAAAAAGGATTGAAAAGGAGATCGCCATACCAAGGGGCCAGACCGTCTTTCCCTCGATTTTTCCGGCCCTCACACAGTCCCACAGCAAGCCTCCCGTATAACAAAAAAGAACGATAAGCAGAATTAAGACCGATGGATGCACCCAGCTCAAGAGCATGCAAAGGAAAGGGACGGGAGCTAGGTACTTCCATTTCCCGGTCAGTGAGAATTTTTCGAGAAGATATATCTCAATTGCCAGAGAAAGGCAGAGAAAAATCTCCGGCCGGTATACGAAGCGGAATTCGACAAGAGGCATCATTGCTGCCAGAAATAACATGGCCCATCCTTCAAGCGTTTCACCCCTGCTCACAGACAGGTAAAGAAAAACCGCCAAAAGACCTGCGATTATGCCCTGGAGGCAGCTTATGCCCCAGTATCCGAAGTGGTCATAGATAAAATAGAGAATAGCCTCAAAACCCCATGCATGGTAAGCACCAGGGGTACCCAGGAGAGTATAGACAAAGACCTCGGTCTTCGGAATTCCGAGGCTTGCAAGGACCTCCCGGCCAATGGCAAGATGAAACCAGACATCATAGTCATAAATTCTTCTTAAGAAAGCAAGGGACACCGCAAGGAAGAGAAATGCTGCGAATCCGTACTTAAAGCTTCGGCCCTCTGAAATATGACTGATGTTCATAA
>JAWOKY010000029.1:0-56048 GCA_033853975.1 Thermodesulfovibrionales bacterium | reverse complement strand
TCCTCGTCTACTCGGTGAAGAATTTCAGGATCGATGCTGATATCACCGGCATGATTTCTGACAAGCTCCCTTTTCGACGCATGGAAAAGGAATTTTCGAGGGCATTTCCGAATCTGACTAATACGATAGTTGTTGTGATAGATGCGGACAGCGCCGGGCGGGCCATCGATGCCCGTGACCGTTTGGCCGACGGCCTTAGGAAAAAGAGGGACCTCTTCAAGAGTATTTATGTGCCCGGCGGGGGGGGCTTTTTCGAAAAAAACGGGCTTTTGTATTTGAGTGTCGACCAACTGCAGGATTTCGGCGACAACATGTCTGCTGCACAGCCCCTGATTGCGCTCATTTCCCGGGACCTGAGTTTGAAAGGGCTTTTTTCGGTTGTCGAAGTGATGCTGGAGAATTCAAAGGAAGCAGGGCCGAACGACAAGCGAATCGACACGATGTACAAAGAGATGAGCAACGCCTTTGACAGCGCAGCCGAAGGAAGACCGTATGATCTGTCGTGGCAGGGCATCATGCTTGGGGACAAGGTCATGGCGGGGCAGCAGAGACAATTCATCATGCTTCAGCCGCTTTCCTCCGACGAGGGATTTTCAGATGGGGGACAGGGAATCGATGCAATCCGCGACCTCGTGAAGAGTCTGGGGCTTTCGGAATCGCGGGGTGTGAGGGTGCGCATAACCGGCGACGCAGCGCTGTCTTACGAAAACATGAAGACTGTCAGGGACAGCATGGGCCTTGCCACCCTGGCGTCTTTCCTCCTTGTAAGTCTGGTCATCTACATCGGCCTGGCCCGCTCGGGCCGTCTTATCTTCTCATACCTGGCGACTCTCATCATGGGGCTCATATGGACAACGGGGTTTGCGGTGGCCTTCGTGGGCAGCCTCAATATGATTTCGGTCACTTTTGCTGTCCTCTATATCGGCCTCGGTGACTACAGCATCCAGCTCTGCCTCAGGTACAGGGAGATGCTGCTGTCAGAAGCTGAAAGAAAGGGTGTCATAGCCGCCGCCACAATGGACGTGGGAAAGGCTCTCTTTCTTAGCTGCGTGACGACCGCCATCGGCTTTTACTCCTTTATTCCGACCGCTTACGCCGGCGTCGCGCAGTTGGGTCTGATATCGGGAACCGGCATGTTCATAAGTTATTTCGCAAACATTACCCTCCTGCCTGCCTTTCTGACGTTATTTCCACTGAAGGAAGGTGCATCTTCAAAGAATGGCGGCGGCAAGTCGCTCGTGGCTTTTCCGTATAAATACTCAAAGGCAATCACCGCAGCGTCCGTGATGCTCACATTGGCTGCAGCCCTTTTAGTTCCCCGGATGTATTTCGATTACGATCCCTTGAATCTTTACAGCAGGACAGCGGAGTCCGTCGTTACCGCAAAAGATCTCTTCAAAAATGCGCAGGAGCCGCCATGGACTATCTCCGTCTTGGCAAAGGGGAAAAAGGAGGCGAGCGACCTCGCCGACAAGCTGGGCAAACTCAAGGAAGTCAAGATGGCCGTCTCGCTTTCCGACTTTGTTCCCGATCACCAGGCGGAGAAGATGGGCATTATCTCAGATATCTCCCTTTTCATGCCTCCGGATATGGATAAGGCTGTCGTAAGGCCCGGGAATTATCAGGAGGACATGAAGGCCCTCGACAAGCTCAGACAGGCATTGAAGCGTTCTCTACCCGGTTCGGCCGGCAGCGCTGGAGCAGCGAAATTATACGAAAGCACAGGGCGCTTCAAAAGGAGTCTGGAAAAGGGAGGTGGCTCCGGGAGATCCTTCGGGCAGCTCGAAAACAATCTATTGTCGAATCTTCCGGGCCTCTTGCGGATGTTGAGCAATTCCCTGAATGCATCGTCTTTCGGCATGGCCGATCTGCCGCGAGATCTTGTCTCTCAGTATGTTTCAGCCGACGGCCGCTACCGCGTTCAGGTATTTCCCGCCGAAGATATATCGCGGAACTCAGCCCTTGTGCGTTTTGTGGATGCGGTGAGAAGTGTCGCCCCCGATGCCACGGACTCGCCGGTAACGATCTACGAGTCGGCCAGGGCGATAATCTCCTCCTTTGATCATGCAACCATATACGCTCTTGTTGCGATCACGTTACTGCTACTGATTGAATCGAGAAGTTTGGTGATGACCTTTTTTATACTCGGCCCCCTCATCATGGCGATGCTTCTGACAGCGGCCTCTTCGGTCCTCCTGGGGGTCCCGCTTAATTTTGCAAATGTGATCGTTGTGCCTCTTCTTCTTGGCATGGGTGTGCACAGCGGCATTATCTTTATCCTCCGTTACCAGACTGCTCCGCCTGCTGACGGCAATATGCTCAGAACGAGTACTTCGCGCTCCGTGTTGTACAGTACCCTTGCGACAATGATCAGTACGAGCAGTCTGGCATTCTCACCACATAGGGGAATAGCGAGTATCGGGATACTGCTCACCTTTTGCCTCGGATTCCTGATAATATCGTCTCTTGTAATGCTGCCCGCTGCCATGAACCTATGGAGGGGGGGAGAGAAGAAATGACTTCGAAGGAATGCGCTCGTGGCTGCCGGTGTCGCTACGCTGTCGGCTCCTGGGTGCTACATAAAAAGCAGTTCATTGAAGAGCCGTAGCGCCGCCTTGTTGCAACATCACCTGGTTTTGGTGCTCTTCCGTCTTAAAAGCCAGGTAGTCTTTTTTGTCCATCTCGACGAGTTGTTTCCTGAAGCGACAGGTAAGATCGTACCATTCGTTGACTCTCATCGTGAACCTGCTATTTCCCTGGTACTGCAATGTGTCCATGAAGGACTGGATCGCGAAATAGTACCGCACCGCGTTGCGCTCGATCGCTCCTCTCGCGCCGGTGATATAGATGGGATTGCCTCTGTGGTCGACACCTCTTACCGTGAACCCCACCTTATCGCGTCCGAGTGTTGCAAAGTAGATCTTTTCCGCGAGGCGAAGAGATCGACCATAGCTATAATCATAGCTGACGTGAATAAAAGTTCGTGCGCCGCCCAGGGGCATAGCCTCGAATCTCATCCTGTGATCCCTTGTCCCAAAAGGGCCTCTATCCGCTGTGAGCACGATATCGATATATCCCTTCAGCTGTTCGATGTTCCAAAAATGGTAGGCAAATTGATATGCGTTAGCCGGAGTCTGGTACACCTTGCGTCCGCCGTAAAAAGTAAGTAGCCATGCGTCGGGGAGTTCCTTGTAAATACACGCTTTAATATTGGGGTGAAGAGAAGCAATGTCGCACCAGTTAGCCGGAACCTTGAGTACGTTAAGGATGTCGTTAAACGGATGATCGAAGATCCCGTAGACATCCGCATGCAATCTGCCTTCCTGATCGTAAGATTCCAGGTAAAGAGGGACTCCGAAGCTGTTTTGTGCGAGTTTGGCCTCAATCCTGTCATAGGTTTCCTTCAGGACTGTGTCGCCGCGTGCAGGCTCCCCGGCAAAGACAGCAAAATCGGTGGCAACGACAATTGCGGTGCTCAGTATCAACAACTGGGAGAGTCTCAGAAAGTACCCGGCCCAATTTGAACGACTAACCGGCTTCATACTCACTCTCTATTATAAACGAGTCTTTTCTTTCCTGGCTACGTCAGCGGGAGGCGGACCCGGACTTTAACACTTCAGCTGGCATTTAATTGCCGGTGGACAAACGGTTGATCCTGTGATATGAAATAACTATCGAGGGTGCAATCCCTCACGCTGGGAAGCTCCGAATTCACCCTCTCATCTATCAGGAGGAAACGATGCCCGAGAAGATAACGGTGAGTGTCATAAAGGCGGATGTCGGCGGCTTTGTTGGACATTCGGCAATGCATCCGGACCTATTGAAAACCGCTGAGGAGAGGTTGTCTTTCGCCGTCGAGAAAGGAATTCTTGTTGACTCTCATGTAACGAGATGCGGTGACGATCTTGAGCTTATAATGACCCACAGGCACGGCACCGAAAACGAAAAAGTCCACAAACTGGCCTGGGATACATTTGTGGCCTGCACCGAAGTGGCAAAGGAGCTGAAGCTCTACGGGGCCGGTCAGGATTTATTGCAGGACACCTTTTCCGGAACAGTCAAGGGCATGGGCCCGGGCGTGGCTGAGATGGAGTTCGAGGAACGAAAGAGCGAGCCGGTCATAGTTTTCATGGCCGATAAGACATCACCCGGGGCATGGAACCTTCCTCTGTATAAGATATTCGCCGATCCTTTCAATACGGCTGGTCTTGTGATAGACCCGGCGATGCACGAAGGCTTCCGTTTCGAGGTTGTTGATGTTTATGAAAACAGGAAAATCACCCTCTCCGCGCCGGAGGAGATTTATGACCTCCTCATGTTCATTGGTGCCATGCGGAGGTTCATCATAAGAACCGTGCACCGGAGGGACGGGACGCTTGCGGCTTCGGCGTCGACACAGAAACTGAGCCTTATAGCAGGCAGATATGTCGGAAAAGACGACCCTGTTCTGATCGTCAGGTGTCAGTCGGGGCTGCCTGCGGTCGGCGAAGTGCTTGAACCGTTTTCCTTTCCCCATGCTGTTGAGGGATGGATGCGCGGCTCCCACCACGGTCCCCTGATGCCGGTTCCCTTCTACGAGGCCAACCCGACCCGGTTCGACGGGCCGCCGAGGGTGATCGCGGCAGGGTTCCAGTTATGTAACGGAAAACTGATAGGTCCGAGGGACCTCTTCGATGACCCTGCCTTCGACGGTGCGAGAAAGAAGGCCAACGAGGTCGCGGATTACTTCAGGCGCCACGGCCCATTCGAACCTCACAGACTGGGGCTTGACGACATGGAATATACGACCATGCCGCAGCTGATGAAAAAGCTTGAAGGCAGATTTGCCCCGGAATAATAAGCGATCGATTCTTCGGCGATGGGAGGTGAAAGAGTTGGACCCATAGGGGATTGGCTAAAGGAGGAACCCATGCAGATAAGACAGATAATGCGGAAGGACCTTATAGCAGTGTCGCCTTCATCTAAAGTTTTCGAGGCGGCGTTGAAGAGGGACCAGTTCTTCAGTCTCGAAGAGGCATTTGCAAAAGCCTGAGAGTCCATGAACAAAAAAGGTCAATCCCCTTTCTTGATTCGCGTAGAGCTTGAATAACCTCAGAGGAGCCGGCATGCGGACATCGCAGCGCAAGGATCTCTTGATGGAACAGATGGAACATACCGCATTAAGGGTCACGGGTGGCATTCTTTTGTACAAACTCTATGATGTTGCCTGGGATATTAATCTGGTTGCTGTAGAAGAGAAAGTCAGAAACTACAAACGCCAGAGCATCGACAGAAAACGCTTCAGTAAGGCATTTGAATTTGTAAACCCGCCGCTTTCCCTGACCCTGGAGAGCCTTGACAAGAATCTTCATGAAAAAGTGTTCACCGTCAATGCTTATGCAAAGGCATATGACTACGGAGTCCTGAGTATAATTTTCGAGATTCCGGTCAAAGACATTCAAATTGCCGAATTTCGTACGCTCGCGAGCAATCTTGAGGATTGTTTCAAAGAAGACTTTCAAAAAGAGCTCAAGCGTCTCGTTGAGGACCTTGGTGATGCTCTTCACCAGGTCAACCCGAGCAGGTTTGAGGAGGACTACACGATTTATTATCTCAGGCAACTGTATCCTCAACAACCTGCAACAGACTTCTTGACAAGCTGCGACATCGGAAATCTCCTTCTTTACGAGGAGTCGGAAAGCCCTCCAAGTGCAGCGACAAGGGAGGAACTGCTTTCGGCCAGTTTCTCTTACTCGGACAACGACATCGTAGTACTAAGCTGGGACAAGGCCCTCGTGGTTGAACCCAGCGGAAGCATGGACATCCCCGACCTGCTGGAGTTCGCCAATGCACAGCTTCTCGAACTTAGGGTCTATGACGACATGCTTGATAGAGAACTCGACATCATCAATGAGCGTATCCTGAAACAGGTCTCTCCGTCCATATGGAAGATCAAACGCTATGAGGAACTCGCGGCAAAGGTGATGCTGACGGTTACAGACCTCACCCATATCACGGAAAAGATCGATAATTCCCTTAAAGTAACTGAGGACGTTTATTATGCCCGGATATACGCATCGGCGCTTTCCCTCTTCAAGGTGCAGCAGTGGGAGGCAAGCATAGAGCGAAAAATAAATATAGCTTCGAGGATCTACGACATGCTGTACCGGGTGATAGCAAACAAGAGGACAGAACTGCTTGAACTGGTAATCGTCTTTCTGATCGCCCTGGAAATAGTCCTGATTCTCATACTTAAACTCTAGGACAGGAAGAATGAAGTACGGGGTTTAAGCCCGTACTTCCTGAAGTGAGACAGATCTCAGAGCGTAATGACATCGGCCCCAAGATTGTCTAACAGCAAATTGCGCCGCGCAGTTTTTTACACCAGCAAATGGACGTCCCCGATCCTCACGTTCTTCAGCCCCTCTTTCCGCGCGGCCTCCATGCATCTTTCAGCCATGGCCTTTTCGGTCAGCGGCATGTCCGACATATAAAAATGAGGATGAAAGGCAAGCATGCTGTATGGAATTTCGGGATCAATCGAATCGAGGGGTTATGCATGCCCAAGGCCTCGCCACTGTATCTCGATATGCTTGATGCCACCAAGGCTATATCTTGGCATGCCAGCCAAATCGCACAAAAAAGTGCCATCTAAGGGAAGGAGATACCTTATCATGCCCTCACGCCGTATCTTCCCCTCAGGGAAACATACAGCACCTGGCAA
Organism: Thermodesulfovibrionales bacterium; assembly: GCA_033853975.1. Classification (GTDB taxonomy): domain Bacteria; phylum Nitrospirota; class Thermodesulfovibrionia; order Thermodesulfovibrionales; family UBA6898; genus JAWOKY01. The sequence goes on along the minus strand of JAWOKY010000029.1, from coordinate 49,345 downwards.
ATAACCTCTCTGACAACATGGTTATCTTCCTTCTTCATCAGGACAAGATTCTGCGTTCCTCCCTCAATCACGGGGGCAATCAACCTGCCCCCGTTGACGATCTGTTCAAGCAGGGGAGCAGGTATGCGGGTGCACGCAGCGGTGATGCATATGCTGTCATAGGGGGACTTTTGGGGATAGCCTAGACCGCCGTCTCCCCGCACAAGAATAATGTCGTCATAGCCCGCCTTTTTAAGATTGTCGCGTGCAAATTCATAGGTCAATGGATCTATCTCAACAGATGCAACAAGGCCTCCCGGGCCAACGATTTCTCTGGCCAGGGCAGTGCCGTATCCCGACCCGAGGCCGATCTCGAGAAACCTGTCACCTTTATCCAGACGAAGGGCCTCATAAAAAAGGGGATAACTGTGCGGACATGATATCGTTGCCTGTTCCCCCGGCAATGGGAGAGGAACTTCAAGAAAGGCGTAGTCCCTGTATAAAAGGGGTATGAAATCTTCCCGTCGGACCTTAAGCATGGCGTCCCTTATGCGGTCAGATCTAAGATATCCATTTCTCATCAGCCAGTCCACCTTCTCTTCTCTCTCCCTTGCAAATTGTTCTTTGCCTTTTACAGGCTCTTTAGGCGGCGGCACTATCCAGCCCATATCTTTCGCCCCCGCGTCATCCGAATCTTCCAGGCACAGCTGTTTCGCATACAGGACATCGGCCGTTTCTAATCCTGTTTTGAATGATCTCAAAGATGTATCGTTCTATCAGCATTTCGCCGCAGACAGGGCAATACGTATTTTCCAGCCTGTGGCCAGGAACATTTCCAAGATAGACATAACGCAGTCCTTCCTCTTTTCCGATCGACAGGGCCCTCTCAAGCACGGAGACAGGCGTAACAGGCAGATGGCTGAGTTCGAGGAATGGATAGAATCTCGTCACATGCCAGGGTGTTTCAGGGCCGAGGTCTTTTCTTATCCATGACGCAATACCCCGGAGTTCCGTTTCGTCGTCGTTGAACCCGGGGATAATATTTGTCACTGCCTCCACATGCATGCCGTGATCCTTTGCCTTCTTCGTGATATCGAGGATCCCTTCGAATTTTTCTATATGTCCTATCTTCATGTAGGTCTTTCCGGAAAACCCTTTTATGTCGACCCTGTATACGTCGAGATAAGGAGCTATCATATCAAGGGCCTCTTCCGTTATATAACCATTCGTAACATAGTTCGTATAAAGCCCTTCAGCTTTTGCAATTCTGCAGACGTCGAGGGTATATTCAAAAAAAAGTGTGGGCTCGTTGAACGTAAAGGATACGCCGAGACAGTGGGCCTTTTCTGCACGGGAAACCAGGTTTTCAGGCGCTATGTATTCCGTATGCATCCGGCCTTCCTTCCAGTGGGCTATATCCCAATTCTGACAGCCGGGACATCTGAAGTTGCAGCCAAGACTTCCCACAGAAAGCCATTTCGACCCAGGAAAAAAATGAAAAACAGGTTTCTTTTCTATGGGATTTATAGACAGCGAAGAGATCTCTCCATATACCACACTGTACAATTTACCATTTCTGTTTATCCTTGTACGGCACCAGCCCTTCTGCTCTTCCGCGACAATGCACCTCCTCTGGCAGGTGTGACAGCGGACCTTATTTCCTCCAAGATTGCTGTACAGGTAAGCCTCTTTTTCCATGGTTCAACCGACCCCTTCGACTTCCCCACCTCCTTTCCCCCCCAAAAAAAACGGACTTACCTCAGGTCCATCCTTCGGCAGCCCGGCTGTCTTCTTCCTATAAAGACCCGCTGCTTTCCGTCTCATCCTTGCGGATGGTTTGGCTTTGTCGGGACTTCTGATTTTATTCTATCAAAGTACGTGATGCTGTCAATTTCGCCAATTGCTTAAAATGAAGCATGTTCAGACATAAATTGTCCTTTTTTGAAGGCGTGAGCAATGTTTGAATGTGTCGATCTTAGAATGCCCCTCCTTTTGTCGCACTTCACACGCGCTGGCAAACGTGATAGATTTGAGGCAAAGGCATCCTGAAGGAGGTGTGCCGGATGTCAGGAGAAATGAAGGGGCCGCCCAAAATACGTTTTGAAAGTATTCTGTCGCACTCTAACAGCCTGGATCCCTCCAGAAATTTTGCTGAAGAGGTCCATACCGTCGAAGTCCGCAAGGACCCTCTCCTGGGAGATACGAGCGTCTATAATCCCTTTCTCAGGGACAAGGCCAAACTCTTCTTCTCTGATTGCGACACCGAAGTCATCGGGAAACTGATACAGGAAAGCGGAAGGTCCTGTTTTCTTTGCGGAGACGGGGTCATGAAGAATACGCCGATGTATCCCCGGAATCTTGTTCCGGATGGCCGGATAAAGTCGGGCGAGGCTGTCCTGTTCCCTAACCTTTTCTCCATTGCCCAGTATCATGCCGTTGTTTCTCTGGGCAGGGCCCACTTCCTGAAGCTTGCAGAGTTCACCCCCGGACTGCTCGCCGACGGCCTGACCGCAGCTCAGGAATTCCTTAACACAGTCTATGGGCACGACCCTTCAGTCCCATTTGCGGTGACATGCTGCAATTATCTCTTTCCGGCCGGCGCGAGTCTCGTTCATCCCCATATCCAGATACTTGTGACGCCCGTGGCATACTCGTATCATAGAAGGCTCCTGGATGCATGCAGCAGTTATTATGGTGAAAAGGGTTCTATTTACCATCTGAACCTCATCGAAGAGGAAAGGGCAAGAGGCGAACGCTATATAGCGCAAACAGGCAGATGGCACTGGCTTGCGGCCTTTTCTCCGGGGGGGAATAATGAAGTCATCGCAGTACATCAGGAGGACAGCGACTTCGGGTGTCTGGGGAAAGAGGACATCAGCGATCTGGGGTATGGCCTGTCGAGAGTCCTGGCTTTTTACGAAAGTCTCGGTTATCTGAGCTTCAACTATGCCCTTTTTTCAGTAAAGAAGAACTACGGCAAAGGCGTTCTATGTCTTCTTAAGATAATCAACAGACAAAACGTTTACGAAAATTACAGAAACGACGACTATTTTCTTCAGAAGCTCCTTCAGTCCGAACTTATCATCACCCTGCCTGAGGAACTGGCAGCGCAAATGAGGGATTTTTTTTGACAGGACCGGTTTCACATGTCTGTGAATGGTCGGCGTCCTGCTGATGGAAGGTTTGCTTATATGAGGAAGAACAAGATGCATGCATTACTGATAGCGTTACTCCTGCCTTTCCTGTCGGCCGGGGGCTTTATGCAGCCCTCCGCGGAGAAGACCGGGAGCGGGTCTGGAGTCGAACCGGTAATCATAAAACTGCCCCAACCTCGATACAGGAGTGCTACCTCAATCGAAGAAGCACTGCTTAAGAGAAGATCGATCAGAGACTACAGGGACAAAGCGCTGACGATTACAGAAGTCTCTCAACTTCTCTGGGCTGCGCAAGGTGTTACAGATCAGCGTGGTCTCAGAACAGCCCCCTCGGCGGGCGCGCTTTATCCGCTTGAACTTTATGCGGTAGTTGGGTCTATGGGCGACCTTCCGGCAGGCATTTATAGATACAATTCTCACAGGCACGAGTTATTGAGGATCGTGAAAGGCGATAAGAGAATTGATTTGGGCAATGCCTCTCTCGGGCAGCCCTCCGTGAGAACCGCCCCGGTTGTGATAGTGTTTTCTGCAGTATATGAGCGGACGATGGTAAAGTACGGAGAAAGAGGCGTGAGATATGTGCATATGGAGGCAGGTCACGCGGCCCAGAATGTATACCTGCAGGCGGTATCGCTGAATCTCGGGACAGTGGTTATCGGCGCGTTCCACGATGAAGAAGTGAAGAAGATTATGAAGATGCCTGCCGATGAGCGCCCGCTTTGCCTCATGCCCGTAGGCGCGCGGAAATAGCGGGGAGATTGGCAGGTGATATAATTTTAGTATGTTTGATCCTGTCGAATTGGCGGTGCATACCGGCAAGATTGTCTGCAGGGACAATGCAAGGAAGTACTATCGTTTCAGGCCGTCGCGGTTTTACGGCGGCATAGCGACCGCCGATTGCGTGGGGTGTTGCCTGAGGTGCGTCTTTTGCTGGTCCTGGAACGTCACGGTGAGGCCGGAAGAATCCGGAGAATTCTACAGCCCCCAGGAGGTTGCAGGGCGACTCATTTCCATAGCAAAAAGAAAAGGATTCCATCAGCTTCGGATCAGCGGAAATGAGCCCACTCTCTGCAAAGGGCATCTGATAGGGGTGCTTGAGGCCGTGCCAAAGAACTACCTTTTTATCCTTGAGACAAACGGAATACTCATAGGATGGGACAAGTCCTACGCAGAGGAACTCTCGCGGTTTCCCAATGTGCATGTCCGGGTCAGTCTTAAAGGTACCTGTGAAGCGGAGTTTTCTTTCCTCACCGGAGCAATGCCGGAAGGCTATCAGCTCCAGCTAGGGGCGATTGAACTCCTGATCCGGAACAAGGTAAAGGTTCACCCGGCGTGCATGACGAGCTTCAGCACGTCGGATAATATCAGGGCCCTCAGGACCCGGCTTCGGTCGATCCAGCGCGGCCTGGAGGATTTTGAAGTTGAGGAACTGATTTTGTACCCGCATGTCGAAGAGAGACTCCGTAAACTCGGCGTTCGCTATCTTACCGCTTGCAGGCCGGAGAATATTCCTCCGTCGCAAATATGAAGGCTCAGGCGAAGGACACTAGAGAATGAGGACAGACAAGAAGATTAAAAAAGGCGACGGAAGGACAGAAAAGGCTTCCCCTGTATATATAGTTTCAGGCGGCTTCGGAGCCAGCGGCGAACAGATCGTGGAGACTGTTTTGGCGCAATTTCCGGACAGTCGGGTCCCCGTCGTCAGCGTTGCTCATGTCCGTCAGATGAAACAGATTGAAGAAGTTGTTGAAAAAGCGCTTGCAACCGGCGGGACCATTGTCCATACGCTGGTGGACAATGACCTGAGAGAAGCTCTGATTCGTCTTGGGAAAAAGCATAAGATTGTGACTATTGACCTCATGGGGCCCTGCTTGCACGCCTGACCGAAGTGCTTGGCCAGAAACCCCTGGGACGTCCGGGACTATACAGACAGGTTCATCGCGACTACTTTCAGAGAGTAGAGGCGATCGATTTCGCAGTCGCCCATGATGATGGCCAGAAGCCTGAAGACCTGGCCAAAGCGGACATCGTCGTGATCGGGGTTTCCCGCTCCGGCAAGACCCCTTTGAGCATGTATCTTGCTGTTCAGGGCTGGAAGGTCGCAAACATCCCATTGGTTATGGGTATCCCTCCGCCCGGTGAATTATTTCAGATCGACCGCCGCCGCGTCATCGGGCTCACCATTGAATACGATCATCTTATGGTTCATCGCAAGAAGAGGCAGGAGCGTATGGGGGTAGCCGGACCGTCCGCTTATACAGATCCGTCAAAGATATTCGACGAGATCGAGGCTGCAAAAAGAATATATCAAAAGGGCGGCTTTCCTGTGGTTGGCGTCACGAATAAGCCGCTCGAAACAATTTCAGACGAGATTACCAGGCTGATCACCCGCAGTTTCGGCGACGTGTCCGAGAAGAAATGATTATGAACTATTATGAACTTCCCGGCTTTCTCAATGCTGCTTATTCTGATTCCTCTTCCTGATGTTTGCAGCACCGGGATGAGACAGAATCTCTCTTACCATGTCTTCATGAACATCGATGCAATATCTCTCTCGAAGTGCACGTGAAATGGCGCGACCACGGTGAATCCCTTCGGCCTGAAGTCTTTCGATGAAGTCGGTTATGTCTTCCCACAGATGCCACGGAAAGATGATCCACTTCCATTTAATGATCTTTGCCACAAAATAGTCAGGCACAACTGAAGAACAGGTCTTGTGCCGCAGCACTGCTGTCCTGACTTCCCGGGGCCTGAATCGCTTCAGATAGCCCAGGGACACCCTCAGGGTCTCTCCCGTGTCGGTGATATCGTCTACCAGGAGGACCCGCTTATCTCTTATATTGGCGCACAGAGGAAAGGTAATGACCGCTTTTTTCCTTCGCATTACGGCAGTCCCCCAGTGTTCTGCCTTGAAGGCAGCCAGATCGTGGATCAACAGGTAATCGCAGAGGACCCTCGCGGGTACGTAACCTCCTCTGCCTATCCCTATGACAATATCGGGAAAGTAGCCGGAATCCTTGACGGCCCATGCCAGCCTTTTTGCATCCCTGAGGACTCGTGGCCATGAAAGGGCTTCGCACCTGAACTTTTCAGGAGGGGATGACATCACAATGCACCTCGAAATTGCCTTGCACGGGGTTTTCTCTTTGTCATCGCGGCACCTCCTCCATTGCAATCCGCTCAATACCGAGAAGACAAGTGCGGCCAGTCTTTATTCAATCTTATCTCTTACAGAGCCCGTTTACCATCGTCGGGAGGCAAGGCAAACTCGGAAGAAGCCTTGTTCTATTAAAGATTGTAGTATGGGAACGACGAACGGCAGGGGGCTGCGCTCAAGGGAAATGGCTCCCGGGGAGGGATTCGAACCCCCGACAGGGTGGTTAACAGCCACCTGCTCTGCCGGCTGAGCTACCCGGGAACAATGGTGAAATTCGACTGCGGATGAACTCCGTCAGCCTTTTTTTATATCAAAAAAGATGCGCCTTTGTCAAATGATCATGTGGCCAAACGACCGAATCAGATGTGTCAGTCGGCACCGATACAAGATTGCGAAAAAAAATGGCCCTGTGAATGTATAATTGAAGTATGAAAAACGGGGTGAAGGCGTATTTCTTCCTCATCTTTTTCGCTGTCGCGCTTCTTACGTCCGCTTTTTCGGCCAGCTCTTCCCGCAAGGTTCTTGTCATCACGATAGACGGCGTGATCAATCCTGTCGCATCGGAGTTCATAGAAAAGAGCATCGAAAGGGCAAATGCCATGCATGCCGAGGCTCTTGTCATAAAGCTTGACACGCCGGGAGGGCTCGACACGTCCATGCGCAGCATCGTCAAGGTGATTATCGGCAGCGCCGTTCCGGTCGTCGTATACGTGTCACCCAGTGGGGCGCGCGACGCCTCGGCCGGTGTTTTCATTACGATGGCGGCGCACGTGGCTGCCATGGCGCAGGGGACGAACATCGGGGCCGCGCATCCCGTTTCCGTAGGCGAAAAGCTGGACAAGACGATGGCCGAGAAGGTGACAAACGACGCCGCGGCTTACATAAGGTCCCTTGCGGAAAGGAACGGAAGAAACGCGGAGTGGGCGGAAAAGGCTGTGAGGGAGAGTGTTTCCATTACCGACAGCGAAGCGCTGAGGGACCACGTTGTCGATGTTGTAAGCCCGGACCTTGACTCCCTTCTCAGAGAGATAGACGGCAGAACGGTGACTACCGCATCGGGAGAAAGGGTGCTCCGGACAGCGGGCGCGGTCATCGTCAGTCAGGAAATGGGGTGGCGCTACAGGATACTGAATTTTATTTCGGACCCGAGCGTTGCGTATATGCTTATGCTCCTTGGTTTCTACGGACTCTTTTTCGAATTCACCAATCCCGGAACGATCTTCCCCGGCGTTGCAGGGGCGATCTTTCTCATACTCGCCTTCTATTCCTTCCAGACGCTCCCGGTCAATTACGCAGGCCTTCTGTTGATCATACTCGGCCTTGTTCTTTTTATCCTCGAAATCAAGATCGTGTCTCATGGCGTCCTGACGATAGGCGGCATCATCTCGATGGTGCTCGGATCGCTGATGCTGTTTGAGTCGCCGGCCCCGTTCTTCAGGCTTTCCGTTTATCTGGTCCTTCCGGCCGTCATTGTCACGGCCCTTTTTTTTACCATAACGTTCAGTCTTGCCTATAAGGCTTACAGGAGGAAGCCGATAACCGGAAAAGAGGGGTTGATAGGCGTGGAGGGCACTGCAAAGACGGATATAACGAGGGAAGGAGGCATGGTTGTCGTGCAGGGCGAACTGTGGTCCGCCTACTCCGACAGTCTCATAGCAAAGGGACAAAAGGTAGTGGTACAGTCGGTAGTGGACCTTAGAATGAAGGTCGTTAAATCACAGGGAGGATAGAATGGAAATGACGCCATCGTTTATCGGTTTGTTTTTTGTCGTGGTTTTGGTGCTTTACTTTCTGTCGAGTGCGATCAAGATACTGAAGGAATACGAGCGCGGGGTCGTCTTCAGACTCGGCAGGATTATCCCCGTCAGGGGTCCTGGCCTTGTGATCATCTGGCCCGTTATCGATAAGCTCATAAGGGTGAGTCTGAGGACCGTGACCTTCGATGTGCCTTCCCAGGACATTATTACGAAGGATAACATCACGGTCAAGGTGAATGCGGTCGTCTATTTCAGGGTAATGGACCCGGAGAAGGCTATTACTGCCGTTGAGGATTTCTTTTACGCGACCTCCCAGATTGCCCAGACGACTCTGCGGTCGATACTCGGACAGAGCCAGCTCGACGAGCTTCTTACCAACAGGGAGCAGCTGAACGCAGAACTCCAGAAGGTGATCGACCTTCAGACGGAACCGTGGGGGGTGAAGGTAACGACGGTCGAGGTGAAGAATGTCGATCTGCCGGAAAACATGCAGAGGGCTATCGCAAGACAGGCCGAGGCCGAAAGGGAACGAAGGGCGAAGATAATCCATGCTGACGGAGATTTCCAGGCATCCCAGAAGCTGGCCGACGCTGCAAAGATCATGGGGACCGAGCCCCTCGCCATCCAGCTGAGATTCCTCGGCACCCTGACGGAGATAGCAACTGAAAAGAATTCGACCATTATCTTTCCGGTGCCCATAGACATGCTGAAGATGTTTCTCGAAAGAGGGCAGGGAAGGGAAGAGAAATAGAAAACCAGGCGTCCGCCAGGAAGAATAGATACATATGCATCAGGATAGGGGTACTCGTCCTTTTCCTGGCGCTCGTTTACGTCCTGTACGAAACCGGGGCCTTCCAGTTCTTTATGGACAGGAAGAGGATCAAGTCCTTTCTCGATTCTCTCGGCCCGGCCTCTTTTCTGGGCTTCATTTTTCTCCAGATGCTCCAGGTCATCGCAGCGCCCATTCCCGGAGAGGTCACCGGGTTCATCGGGGGATATGTCTATGGTCCGTTTCTCGGCATCTTGCTTTCGACAATAGGCCTTACCATCGGTTCCCTGGCTGCTTTCCTGCTTTCACGGATCTTCGGAAGGCCTTTTGTGGAGAGGTTCGTGAAAAAGGAGACGATGGATAAGTACGACTACCTGCTGCACCATAAGGGTGCCTTTCTCGTGTTCCTTCTGTTCCTCATTCCCGGGACGCCGAAGGATTTCCTCTGCTATATCCTCGGGCTCGGGCATTTAAGCACCAGGGAATTCCTTGTCATAAGCACTGTGGGGCGGTTTGCCGGCACAGCCCTCCTCACATTCGGCGGAAGCTATATACGGCACCATCAGTATTACCGTTTTTCGGCCCTCCTTGGGGCGGCCGTCATCTTCATCTTTTTTTCTCTTGTATACAAGGACAGGCTCGAAAGGCTCTTCCACAGACTGCATGTCAGGTCCGGAAAAAAGGAGGAGACCGGGAAGTAGGGTCAGCCTACCATCTGATGAGGGAAGAGGCCCAGGTGAGCCCGCCGCCGAATGCTTCGAGGAGGAGAAAGTCCCCGTCTTTCACCCTGTCGGACTGCACCGCTTCGTCGAGAGCTATCGGTATCGATGCCGCCGATGTGTTTCCGTAGCGGTCGATGTTTACGAAGACCTTTTCATCGGGCATTCCGAGGCGCTTTGCAGTGGCCTTGATGATTCTTATGTTGGCCTGATGGGGAATGAGAAGGGAAAGGTTTGAAGGATCAAGATCGTTTTCTTCGAGCGTTCTTACCGCAAGTTCCTCAAGGGTCCTCACCGCCACCTTGAACGTTTCGTTTCCCTTCATCTTGATGAAATGGAGCTTCTTTCTTATGGACTCCTTGGAGCATGGGTTCCTCGACCCCCCGCCTGGCAGCGCGATAAAGTCGCCGAGGTCGCCGTCGGAATGGATATGAGTCGAAAAAATCCCCCGCTTTTCCTTCGTCGGCTCGATGATGACGGCGCCGGCACCGTCGCCGAAAAGCACGCAGGTTGACCTGTCCTGCCAGTCGGTCACCTTGGAAAGCGTCTCGGCGCCCACAAGCAAAATGCGGTTGTGCATCCCCGATCTGATGAAGCTATTGGCTATATGGAGACCGTAAACAAACCCCGAACATGCCGCATTGACGTCGAATGCCGCGGCATTCTTCGCACCGAGCCTGCTTTGCAAAACGCAGGCGGTTGACGGAAAAGGCATATCGGCCGTTATGGTTGCCACTATGATAAGGTCCAGGTCCCTGGCCTTCAGGTGGGCGCGTTTCAAGGCAGCTGACGCCGCTTCGTAAGCAAGATCGGAGGCTGCCTGTTTGCCGCTGGCGATTCTCCGCTCGCGGATGCCTGTCCGCTCGATGATCCATTCGTCGGAGGTGTCAACGATCTTCTCGAGATCACGGTTGGCGATAACCCCCTCGGGAAGATAAGAACCCGTAGATATTATCCTGCCCCTGATCATTTGCTTGTCCCCCTGCCCAGCAGATCGTTCTTGATGTCCGTTGAGATGGCATCAAAGACCCTTTTCCGCGAATAGTCCGCAGCGACCCTCAGCGCATTCTTGATGGCCTTGGACGTAGACCTCCCGTGGCTGATAATGCAGGAGCCGTTGATGCCCAGCAGCGGTGCGCCGCCATATTCGTCGTAGTCGGTCCTCTTCTTGAAATTTCTTATCGCCGGCTTCATCAGAAGATAACCCACCCGGCCAGTGGAGACAGAGGTGATTTCCCGTTTAAGCATCTTTATTATCGTTTCGGCGAGCCCCTCGCTTACCTTAAGAGCGATGTTTCCGATGAAGCCGTCGCAGACGACCACATCCGCCTTGCCGGTGAATATGTCCTTGCCTTCAATGTTGCCGATGAAGTCCAGCTGTGTTTCCTTCAACAATTTGAACGCCTCTTTCGTGAGTTCATTGCCCTTCGTGTCTTCCTCCCCTATGCTGAGGAGGCCGACTTTTGGTCTCGTCTTGTTCAGAACGAGCTTGCAGTAAGTATTGCCCATCAAAGCGAACTGCAGCAGGTTTTCCGGTCTCGAATCCACATTCGCACCGGCGTCGACGAGGATAAAGGTGTCCTTGAGGGTTGGCATGATCGTGGCTATCGCCGGCCTGTCCACGCCCTCGGACCTGCCCAGCAGAAGAAGCGACGTTGCCATGACCACACCGGAGTGGCCTGCGGAGACGAAGGCATCGGCCTTTCCCGATTTCACAAGATCGATACCGACCCTGATCGAGGAATCCTTCTTCTTCCTGATTGCGGCGGTCGAAGACTCGTTCATCTCGATCACCTGGGAGGCGTGTATAACGGACATACGCCCGGCGCGGTACCTCTTGCTCTGCAGCTCTCTTTCTATTAACGCTTCGTTGCCGACGAGGATTACGTCGATATCATCATGCTCGTTGACGGTCTCGACCGCACCCTCGATATTCACGGAGGGAGCGTAATCTCCTCCCATCGCGTCAAGAGCTACTCTCATCTATTTTTCGATGATCTCAAGCACCTTATGTCCGTTGTATGTCCCGCAGCCTGGGCATGCCCTGTGGGGCAGCTTCAGTTCCTTGCACTCCGGGCACTGTGCGAGATTCACCGCCTGACCTTTCCAGTTCGCCCTTCTCTTGTCTCTTCTTGCCCTTGAATGTCTATGGGTTGGATTTGCCAATTTTCTACTCCTTTCCTTTGTCCAATAATTTTTTCAGCACTTCGAGTCTCGGATCGATACTTACAACCTTACAGGTGCATGGCCCCGCGTTCAGGTCCGCGCCGCAGGTGGGGCACAGGCCCTTGCAGTTTTCATCGCACAACGGCTTCATCTGCAGGTTAAGGAGCACCTGTTCCCGAACGAGTTCCTCCAGGTCGATTTCTTCACCTCTGTAAAACTCCATGTCCATTTCGTCGTCCCTGAGCGCATGCCTGTCGTCGGCCATTTCCTCTATCGGGTGGTAGACGACATTTACCGGGATTTCGATGGTCCTTCTGAAATCCTTGAGGCACCTGCTGCATTGCAGACCCACTTCCGAGGCGACCCTTCCGGCAACGATAACCTCGCCGCTGCTTTTGGTCACCTGGAGGGTGCCTTTCACAGGAGAAGCCGATGAAACTCCGTCGACCGACAACTTCTCCTCGATGTCTAACACAAGCCCTTCGTCAGGGATATCTGCTATTACAATTTTCATTTTAAAAGACCGTAAGAATGTCTTAAAGTATAAAGATTTTTTTTGATATAAGTCAAGAAAAAGGCCGGTTCCGTTTCGCAGGTTGCACTTTGACCGCCCGATATATTTTAATATCTGATATGTCCGAACTAACCCCTTTAATGAAACAGTATTTCAGCATCAAGGAAAGCCACGGCGACGCGATCCTTCTGTTCCGGTGCGGCGATTTCTACGAGATGTTCGGCGAGGACGCCGAGAAGGCGTCTCGGATTCTCCAGATCGCGCTCACCACGAGGGAGAAATCGAAGGATAACCCCATACCGATGTGCGGGGTCCCCTACTTTGCGGCGGAATCATACATAACGAAGCTTATCAAGGCCGGTCAGAAAGTTGCTGTATGTGAGCAGATGGAGGACCCGAAGGCCGCAAAGGGTATCGTGCTGCGTGAAGTGGTCAGGGTCATCACCCCCGGAACGCATTCGCCCGAAAACCCAAAGGAAAACACCTTCATCGTCAGCGTCTTCCCTTCGGGGGCCCGGCATGGCATCGCCGCCGCCGACATCTCTACAGGGGAATTCATCGTTTACGAGACGAGCGAACACATCGAAGACGAGGTAAGCAGGTTTGAGCCGAAGGAGGTCCTTATACCCGAAAGCGTTGCCGGCAACCTTCATTACAGGGATGCACTTTCCGGTTTCTATATCACCTCCACGGACGACGGGCTTTTTGATTTTTCCGAGGCCTATCGGACCCTTCTGAAGCACTTCAGGGTAACGTCTCTCGAGGGGTACGGATGCGAAGGGCTGGCATCGGCAGTTTCCGCAGCGGGCGCGCTTGTCGCCTACCTGGAAAACACCCAGAAGGAACTGCCGGCGTTCAAGAAGATATCGACGCTGAGGCAGTCTGCATACATGTTCATGGACGCGGCGACGCAACGGAACCTCGAACTGACGCATAATCTCAGGGACGGCTCGCGGGAGGGCACGCTTATCTGGGCGCTGGATGAGACACTTACCCCGATGGGGGGGAGGTTCCTCAGATCAGCTATGGTCCGGCCGCTTACCGATATCAGTGAGATAGGGGTGCGCCATAACGCGGTCGAATTCCTGGTGTATGACTTCGAACTCCTCGATGAGGTCCGAACCTCCCTGCGTAAGGTGCAGGACTTGGAGAGGCTGGCTGCGCGTGTCTCTTCCGGCAGCGCAAATGCGCGCGACCTCATTGCCATAAAGAATACCCTTGCAGAAATTCCAAAGATAAAAAAGGCACTCATGAACTCCCGGGAACCTTCCCTGAAGTCGATCGCGGCCGAAACCGCCGACTTTTCCCTCCTGAGGGACCTCATCGAAAGAAGCATCGTCGACAGTCCTCCCTTCAGCATCAGGGAGGGCGGAATCATAAGGGCCAAATACAGCCCCGAGGTGGACTCCCTGAGGGATATTTCTACAACGGGCAAGGACTTCATCGCCGAAATGGAGTTGAGGGAGAAGAAGCGGACGGGCATATCGTCTCTCAAGATCGGCTATAACAAGATCTTCGGCTACTACATAGAAGTGACGAAGGCAAACCTCGAACTTGTGCCTGACGATTACGTCAGGAAGCAGACCCTTGTCAACGGGGAGCGGTTCACCACGCCCGAGCTGAAGGAATATGAAAACAAGGTGATCGGTTCGGAGGAAAAGCTTAAGAACCTCGAATACGAGGTCTTTCAGGACATCCTTGGGTCGGTGGCAAAGGAATCTGACCAGCTCATGAAGACCGCCGGCGGCCTTGCCGCACTGGATTTCATCTCTTCTCTTGCGGTGGTGGCGAAGCGGCATAATTACGTAAGGCCCTCGATTGCGGAAGAATGCCTGCTCGAGATCTCAGACGGGAGACATCCCGTGCTTGAGCGGGTGCTCGAGGGCGAACGCTTTGTCTCCAACAGCACCGTCATCGATACTTCCGAGAGCATGCTGCATATAATCACCGGGCCGAACATGGCCGGCAAGTCGACATACATGAGACAGGTGGCTCTCATCACGCTTATGGCCCAGATGGGGAGTTTTGTTCCGGCATCCTCCGCAAAGATCGGGACCGCCGACAGGATCTTCACACGCATAGGGGCCTCCGATTTCCTGTCTATGGGACAGAGCACTTTCATGGTCGAGATGATAGAGGCGGCGAATATCGTAAACAATGCGACATCGAAGAGCCTTATCATTCTCGATGAGGTCGGCAGGGGAACGAGCACCTTCGACGGAATAAGCATTGCATGGGCCATAGCCGAGTTCATCGTGGGCCGCATCAGAGCGAGAACGCTTTTTGCAACGCACTACAATGAGTTGACGGAACTCGCACTCGTACTGGATGGGGTGAAGAACTATAACGTCTCGGTGAAGGAGTGGGGTGACGAGATCATATTCCTGAGAAAGATCGAGGAAGGCCCCGCGGACAAGAGTTACGGCATACAGGTGGCGCGGCTTGCAGGCGTTCCGGAGACGATCATAAGGCGGGCGAAGGAGGTCCTGAATAACCTCGAAAACGAGGAACTGAATGAAACAGGCAGGCCGAAGTTCGCCAGCAGCAAGAGAAAGAAGCGCCAGGTCCAGCTCGATCTCTTCTCCTCCGGGAGTGAGTCCGTCGTAAACGACATCATGAACATCGATGTCGCAGCGCTCACTCCAGGAGAGGTTGTCGCAAGGTTGATCGAGATCAGGAAAAAAATAAATTCGTGACGAAATCCGGGTTCCACTCGGCCCGGTTTAATGATATATTTAGACTACTCTCTGTTCAGGATGCATTTATTCGCAGATTTCTTGGGCGATTCCGGGTACTTTTTGGATCGTGCGCTTTCTTGACAGGAATGAAATTGCTGTGATAAACCAGAACCTCATATACTTTTGAAAAGGAGGCAACAATGAATCCCGAAGATCTCAAATACCATAAGGAACATACCTGGGTCAAAGTCTCCGGAAAGAAAGGAACGATCGGCATTACCGACTATGCCCAGGATGCCCTTGGAGACATAGTTTACATAGACCTTCCGGAAGTCGATACCGGGGTGGAGGCAAACGCCGAGATGGGCGAGATCGAGTCCACCAAGTCGACCTCGTCGGTGGTCTCGCCGGTAACCGGAAGGATCGTCAAGGTGAACGAGGAACTCTCTGAATCGCCTGAGATTATCAATGAGGACCCCTACGGCAAGGGATGGATCGCCGTAGTGGAACTGGAAAACCCCGACGAACTCGACGATCTCCTGGACGCCGCAGATTACGAGAAATATATCGAAGAGGAGTCCAAGTGAAGATTGCGATCATCGGATCGGGACCGGGTGGCTATGTAGCCGCGATAAGGGCCGCCCAGAGGGGGGCCGAGGTCACGGTCATAGAAGATGACGAGGTCGGCGGCACCTGCCTTAACTGGGGATGTATCCCTACCAAGACAGTGATCGCATCCGCGGAGCTGTTTTCGAAGGCGAGGGAACTGAATACCTTCGGCATAGACCTCAAAGGGGAGATCACGGCCAACCTTCAAAAAATCCAGGAAAGAAAGAACAGGGTCGTCGAAACTCAGGTGAAAGGGATAAAGGGCCTCTTCAAGAGTTGGGGGATAGCCCTTAAGGCAGGAAGGGGCGTATTGATTTCGCCGCAAGAGGTGGAGGTAACATCGAAAGACGGAGGAAGGGAAAGACTGCAGGCCGACAGGATCATCGTTGCTACAGGGTCGAGACCTTTCAACATGCCCGCCTTTCCCTTTGACGGAGAGAGGATCATATCGAGCAACGAGGCGGTCAATCTCTCTGAAATCCCCCGCAGCCTTCTTATCGTCGGCGCAGGCGTAATAGGATCGGAGTTTGCCTGTATTTACAGCGCGCTTGGCACCGAGGTGACGATGGTCGAGATGGTGAACAGGGCTGTCGCGACAGAGGACTACGAGGTCTCGGAGTTGATAGAAAGGGAGTTCAGGAAGAGGAAGATAAAGCTGTTTACCAAGACCGGCGTGCAGAAGCTGGAAAAGAGGGACGACGGGGTGCATGCCTTCGTCACCGACGGGAAGGAACTCGTGGCGGAGAAGGTCCTCGTCTCGATAGGCCGCACGCTTAATAGCGACGGCATCGGACTGGAAACGGTCGGCATTGTGAAAGGGAAAAAGGGCGAGATCATCGTCAATAATCGCATGGAAACGAACGTACCCGGCATTTACGCCATCGGCGATGTTGTCGGCGGGATGCTCCTTGCCCACGTTGCCTCAAGGGAGGGCGTCGTGGCCGCCATCAACGCAACAGGCGGCGATGAAGTAATGGAGTACGGCGTAGTTCCTTCTGCGATTTTCACGTCGCCGGAAATCGCCTCCGTAGGATTGAGGGAATTTCAGGCCGTTGAAAAGGGCCTTAAGATAAAGACGGGCCGTTTCCTGTTCAGGGGGCTTGGCAAGGCCCATGCGATCGGCGAGATCGCGGGTTTCGTCAAGGTGATCGCGGATGAGGAGACCGGCAGGATTCTTGGTGCCCATATCGTGGGGCCGCACGCTTCGGACCTTATCCATGAATATGCCGTGGCGATGCAAAACGGACTGACTGCCCGCGACGTTGCCCGCACGATTCATGCGCATCCTACGCTATCCGAGGGTCTGCTGGAGGCCGCTGAAGATGTCAGCGGAGAGGCTATACACATACCGAAGAAATGAGAGCGGCGGGCAGAGATGAACGTACGAGAGGACGCGGGAGAGTGGGTTTCTTATTCGAGGAGGGCGAACGCCTCTTTTTTTTCAGAACTTGATGTCCTGCTTCGCGCCCTTGACAGATTCTTCACGATCGACAACCTTGCTGCGTCAGACGAAGACCTGACGATAAAAAATTGTTACGAGGAGCTCGGGACCGTGCGCGACACGATTCTGAGGGTCCTCGCCATTTTGGAAGTCGTTATCCCTGAGAGCAGAAAAAACGCATACTGGTTCCAGAAATTTGCCGAGACAAAGCTTCTCACTGCTCGCAAGAGGGACGTGTTCAGGGAATCCCTTTACCGTCAGGACACACCGGAAAAAAGTCTCAGCCTTCTCTATGATTCGTTCATAAACCTCAAAGGCATCATCTCCGACCTTATGCGAAGCGGCAGTATTTCTTACGCGGGATTCATGACTATCGGCCGTATCATCAGCAAGGACATCAGGGAGAATATCTTTTTCAGCCCGTTCGCTATGGAGATCAGCCCGGAATTCGACGTAATAGAAAGCCCTGCGATATCTGATGTGGTCAGGGCCATTAAGGACAGGGAGCTGAAAAAGAATGTCTCGCTGATTTTTGTCTCCCTCTTCAGGTTTCTCAGGTTCCTCAATTGCGTGGAGGTCGCCACAGAGCGGTCGGTCCCGCTCAATTCGTCTATCGCGGTCCTTATGATGATCCGCATCGAAATACCGTTATTTCAGGGCATTGCGGAGCGGGCGGCCAGGGCGTCCGATGATGAACGTCTCGCTGCCGTCCTGAATTCCCTTTCCTACATGTCTTCGATGGAAGGGAGGCGGGTATTCGAGGTGGAACTGCGCGACATTCAGCGGAAGAAGATGTCCCCGCAGTTTCGGGGAAGGCTTGAAAGCTGTCACGGCATTCTGACAAACCTCGTGGAGCACGGCATTCTGCAGCTTGCACAATTTTTCAACCCTGGCCTGAGCGAGGAGGAAATATTCCCCGACTATGCTTCCCGTCTCCAGCAGTCGATTCGCCTCCGCGAGGACCTTGTGGCCCTCTGCGAATTATTGACGAGGTTCGATGCCGCCGCTGAGTCCTCCGGATGGCGGAGGCTCTTTGAATCTCTCGTATGCTATATGGTATATTTCGAGAGCTTCACGTTAAGGCTTTTGAGGTACGATGATTATGAGGAGTTTTCGCTTTTCTGTAACGGGATGAAGGCGGTAAAGCTGGAGACGGTAGAGACTCCTGAATTCCGGAGGATGGTTGAGAGAATACGCCATTTCAGGATATTCGTCGAGACAACGTTGAGACATGTCGAAAACAGGACCGAATTGTCAAACAAGCCTGTGGATATGGAAAGGGTCGAGGACCTGCTGAGACAATACATATGACGCATGTTTTTATTTCTTCTACGCAGACATCTTTAAGGAGGCGGCCATGGCAGAGATAGTTGATGTAATCGCACGGGAAGTCCTGGATTCCAGGGGAAACCCCACGGTAAGTGTCGACGTGTACCTTGAAAACGGTGCTGTTGGAAGTGCTGCGGTCCCTTCGGGGGCATCAACAGGCAAACGGGAGGCGCTCGAACTCAGGGACGGCGGAAAGAGGTTCCACGGCAAGGGTGTGCAAAAGGCGATCAAGAACATCTTTGGCGAGATAGCGCCGAGGATCAGGGGTATCGATGCGGCGGAGCAGATCTTCATCGATCACCTGCTGATAGAACTTGACGGCACGGAGAACAAAAGAAGGCTCGGCGCAAACGCCCTTCTCGGGGTTTCGCTTGCAGTCTGCAAGGCTGCAGCTGTCGATGCGGGCCTGCCGTTGTACCGGCATATAGGCGGCATCAACGCCAAGGTTCTCCCCGTGCCGATGATGAACATACTCAACGGCGGCGCCCATGCTGACAACAATCTGGACATCCAGGAGTTTATGATCATGCCGGCCGGGCTGCCGGATTTTACTTCCGCACTCCGCGCAGGGGTGGAGATCTTCCATACTCTAAAGAAGATATTGAAGGGCAAGGGGCTGAACACCGCGGTAGGCGATGAGGGCGGGTTCGCTCCAAATCTGCAGAGCAACGAAGAGGCGATAAAGCTCGTAATCATGGCGATTCAGGATTCGGGATATGCTGCGGGCAAGGACGTCTACATAGCGCTGGATGTTGCTTCCTCGGAGCTATACGACAAGGGACAGTACAGATTCGAGGGGAAAAAGATCCCGTATGGGGCCCTCATCGATTATTATGAAAAACTGATTTCGAAATACCCGGTGCTGTCGATAGAAGACGGCCTTGCAGAAGGTGACTGGGAGGGATGGTCAGCCCTGACATCACGACTGGGGCGGAAGGTGCAGCTCGTGGGCGACGATGTCTTCGTGACGAATACGAGGATACTTAAGAAGGGAATCGAGAAGAATGTGGCCAACTCGATCCTCGTGAAGCTCAACCAGATAGGGACGCTGACCGAAACCCTTGATGCCATCGAGATGGCAAAGACTGCGGGGTACACGGCTGTAATTTCTCACCGCTCCGGTGAGACCGAGGACACGACTATCGCCGACCTGGCCGTGGCATGCAACACCGGCTTTATCAAGACGGGTTCGCTTGCAAGAAGTGAAAGGGTGGCGAAATACAACAGACTGTTGGCCATTGAAGAGGAACTCTCTGACTCTGCCATATACAAAGGAAGGGACGCGTTTTATAATTTAGCGAAATGAGCACAAGCGACCTCTTAGGAAACCAGGTCCGGGCGGAGATGAAGAAGAGGAGACTGGTTTTTCTCACCTTCTTCATCCTCTGCTTTATCTATCTCTCCGTCAGTCTCGTGTTCGGGGATATGGGGCTTCTGAAGTATATTGAACTGAAGCGGACGAAGAGGAACCTTGAAAAGCAGGTAGTCGAAATCACCCGGCAGAACGAGGAAATAAAGACCCAGATAACACTGCTGAAGAACGATCCATACTATAAGGAGAAACTGGCGCGGGAAGAATTCGGGCTTGCAAAGCCCGGGGAATATATATTCCAGTATGACCGATGATCCGCTGTATGTTGCCTTTGTCTGGCACATGCACCAGCCCTTTTACAAGGATCCCCTGACAGGAGTATACCGGCTCCCCTGGGTCAGGCTCCACGGGACCAAGGACTATCTCGACATGGTCGAGGTCCTCAGGGAGTTCCCCCAGATACAACAGACCTTCAACCTGGTCCCATCCCTGCTTGAGCAGCTGATCGATTACTCAGAGCATGGCGCCTCGGATGTGTATCTGGATGCAAGCAGAAGAAAGGCGTCTGAACTGACCGTGGAGGAAAAGAGCTTCATACTCGAAAATTTCTTTCTCGCAAACTGGGAAAACATGATCAAGGTCTTTCCCAGGTACAGGGAACTCCTGGCCAAGCGGGGACCGCGGCTTGTAAAGAGCGATCTCATGAGGAGGGTGAAATATTTCAGTGACAGAGATTTCCTTGACCTGCAGGTTTTTTTCAATCTGGCCTGGATAGACCCGGGCTTCAGAGAGAGTGATCCATTCCTCAACGGCCTTGTTGCCAAGGGCAGAAATTTTACGGAAGAGGAAAAAGAGGCAGTTCTTGACAAACAGACTGCGATCATTCGGAAGATAATTCCTGCATACAGGGACATGGCGCTGAGCGGACAGATAGAACTTTCCTTTTCGCCATTTTATCACCCGATCCTTCCATTGCTTTGCAGCACCGACATCGCGCGCCAGGCGATGCCTGACGTGAAACTCCCGAGGCGGAGATTCTCCCACCCTGAAGACGCTGAAGAGCAGGTGGCTGCCGGAATAAGGTATTTCGAAAATGTCTTGGGGTTCAGACCCCGCGGCATGTGGCCCTCCGAGGGCTCGGTGAGCCCGGAGGTCATCGAGATCGCAGCGCGAAACGGCGTCAAATGGACCGCCACGGACGAAGGCGTGCTGGCGCTTTCGCTTGACAGAAAATTGCGCGATGCCTCAGGCAATATTGCGGAGCCGGACCTTCTTTGCCGCCCCTATACCTTCGGAGATGTTTCGATAGTCTTCAGAGACCATGTACTATCCGACCTGATCGGGTTTGTCTATTCTCAGTGGGAGCCCGAAAAAGCGGCTGCCGACCTTATCGGCAGACTGGTTGCTATCCGCAGTTCTCTGCGGACAGGCGGCCCCCATCTCGTTTCTATCATCCTCGACGGGGAAAATGCCTGGGAATATTACCGTAATGACGGAAGGGATTTTTTACGTCATCTCTATGAAGGGCTATCGGCTGAAGCAAGACTGAAGACTACGACCATATCCGGCTTTCTCGATGCCCATAGCGGCAGGGAAAAGCTTGACAGGCTTCATCCTGGCTCGTGGATCAACGCAAACTTCAGCATATGGATCGGCCATGAAGAAGACAATGACGCATGGGACTATCTCGCTGAGGCGCGGGACAGGCTTGAGGAGTTCACCGGCTCTCATCCTGATGCTGATCTGAAAGAGGCTTGGAGGACTATCCATGTTGCCGAAGGAAGCGACTGGAACTGGTGGTACGGCGACGAACATCAGACAGATACTCAGGAGGAATTCGACGAACTTTTTAGGCTCAATCTTATGAAGGTATACAGGGAGATGGGGAAGGATGTCCCGGCACAGCTGTTTGAACCGATCCTTAGACGTGACAAGGGCGTTGCTCCTGCTCTTGCCATAAGGGGATTCATAAGGCCGGAGATCGACGGCATTGTTACCAGTTATTATGAATGGTATCAGGGCGCGAAGATGGACGTGAAGAAATCGGGAGGGAGCATGCATAAATCGGAAAGCCTGATTGAAGCGGTCTGCTACGGGTTCGACAAGGATACCCTCTACCTGCGAATAGACCCGAGGGTCCCTTTCGAGGAGTTTGAAGAGGGGACCGTTTTTTCGGTAGTCGTATCGAAACCCGCAGACGTGATGATCTCCTTTCCACTTGGAGGAAAAGAGGCAGAGCTCCTTCAGCGGGAGGGGGGCGGGTGGAGAAAGACAGGGGAAATCAATGAAGTGGCGGTCCGAGAAATCTTCGAAATAGGCGTCCCTTTCTCCTATCTGAAGGCAAAGGAAGGAGACGAGATAAATCTGTTTATCTCAATAAGGAAGGCGGCGGAAGAGGTTGAGCGTTGTCCGTCGAGGGGGCACATAAGCGTCACCGTGCCCACGGAAAACTTCGAGGCAATGATGTGGTACTGATGCCGACGGCGGGTACACTGCTCGCATCGGCGATGGTAAGGCGGAAGGATATATCATGAAAACGGTGCAAAAAATCCATCTAAAGAGAACGAAAAGACTCCTTGCCGGTCACCTGTGGGTTTTTTCGAACGAACTGTTTGAAGATGCCGGCGGGTATGCTCCGGGGTCCATTGTCGAACTTTACGACCGCATGGACAACTTCCTTGGCATTGGTTACATCAATGCGAAAAGTCTTATCTCCATCAGACTGCTGTCGAGGGAGAAGAGGGCCATCGATAGCAGTTTCCTGGAAGAACGGATCTCAAGGGCGCTGGATCTGAGAATTAAACTCTTTGGAGATGTGGAGGCTGTGAGACTGGTTTACAGCGAAGGTGATTATCTGCCTGGCCTCATCGCCGACCGCTACGGCAGCTGCCTCGTGCTCCAGTTTCTCACCCTCGGCATGGAAAACCTTCGGGAAGCCGTTATCGAGATTCTCGACAGGAAATTGAAGCCTGAGACGATCATCCTTAGAAACGACAGCCGCATGCGGTCGCTGGAGGGGCTTCCGCTCGGCAAGGAAATCATCAAGGGAAACGGGGAAGCCAATATCGTCATACGGGAGGGTAATGTTTTGCTGGAGGTTGACCCCTATGCAGGACAGAAGACGGGTTTCTTCCTCGATCAGAAGGAGAATCGGGCGGAACTGGGAAGACTGGTGAGGGAGGGAAGGGGGCTCGACCTTTTCTGCTATTCCGGGGCATGGTCGATGCGTCTTGCTTTATCCGGAGCGGAAGTGACGGGTGTTGACGATTCGGCGGCGGCGGTGGCGATTGCGCGGCGCAATGCCGAAATAAACGGCCTTGGGGCGAGGGCGGCCTTCGTAAAGGATGACGTATTTACTTTCCTCGACAGGGAAATTGCCCGGCAGGGCATTTACGATTTCATCGTTGCGGACCCCCCTGCTTTTGTGAAAAGCAGCGCTCGCTTGAAAGAAGCCGTGCGTGCGTACCGTGAACTCAACGAGAAATGTCTGAGACTTGTAAGGCCCGGAGGTATTTTCGCTACATCTTCCTGTTCGTACCATCTCAGCCGGGATATGTTTGTCGATATGCTCCGCACGGCCGCAAGACAGGCCTCAAGAAGCGTGCGGTTGATCTCCCTTCGTTCACAGGACAAGGACCATCCGGTGCTCCTTGCGATGCCGGAGACCGAGTATCTTAAGTGCGCATTCATGGTGGTCGACTGAGACGAAAAGGGCGCCCGTGGGGCTGTCTGCCGTCAGACAAGTTTTCCGATCATGAAAAAAGACATCCTTGACAGACTGCTTGCCATGTACCGGTTCTGGGGCATTACCGCCACGGCGGCATTTACGGTCTTTCTTTTCCTGATAGCCGTCGTTTACAGGCTGAAAGAATTTAACCTGGCTTTGCTTTTTCTCGCCCTTCTTGCAGGGTTTCTGTGGATCGGAGCAACCTCGATAAGCCGGCATTGCTTCGTATTGCTGAAGAATTACATAGGGGGAAGGGTGAGTCTTGTGGAGTTCCTGTCGACTCAATTTGTGGTCTTTCTGTTTCCCTTCGCTTACAGAAAGGTGAGAGCAGAGGCCGAAGATTTCAGAATGAGGCGCGGCCAGGCGCAAGAATAAGAATCCCCTTCATCTGCAGTGCAGAAGTTCCTCGATTGTCAGTGACACGCATTCGCTGAGAGAGGAAAGGTCGTAGCCTCCCTCGAGGCAGAAGATATGCGGTGCGTTTGTGCAGGACAAGAGTATCGATCTTACGATGGTTCTTATCCCCTCGCTCGATACCCGGAGACCGGCCAGCGGATCTCTTGCGTGAAGGTCATAGCCTGCGGAGACCAGTACTATGTCAGGACAGAACTTCCGTACGAGGCCGGGAAGCAGGTCATGAAAGGCAAAGAAATAGTCCTTGTCCCCCGACCCATAGCGCATAGGCATGTTATACGTGAAACCCTTGCCCCTTCCCCTTCCTCTTTCCGAGTCGCTTCCGGTGCCGGGATAATGCGGAAACTGATGAGTACTGAAATAATATACAGTATCGTCTTCCTCGAATATGTGTTGCGTGCCGTTTCCGTGATGGACATCGAAATCCACAATGAATACCTTCTCAAACCCCTGTCGCTGCGCATATCGCGCGCCGATAGCGACATTATTGAAGATGCAGAATCCCATCGCCCTGTCCGCTTCAGCGTGATGGCCGGGTGGCCGCACGGCACAGAAGGCGCGGTCGAGTTTTCCGGTCTTGCAGAGCTCGACAGCCTCGATGACGGCTCCCGCCGCGTAATGGGCTGCCTTGATCGAGTTCCTGGATATAAACGTATCCGCGTCGAAGTATCCGGTGAATGCTATCACCTCGCGGTAATAGGCTTCGGTGTGTATAGCCAGGATGTCATCTGTTGCGGCTTTATGCGGCTTCACATGGACGAGCCTTCCCCATAGATCAGTCTGCCTAAGGGAGTTCGTTATGGCGATCAATCTGTCCTTTGACTCAGGATGACCGGGTGGAGTTTCGTGGAGGAGGAAGATGTCGTCATAGATAAAACCGACTTTTTTCATCGAATGATTCTATCACGAACCAACGGGAAATAAAAAAGGGGCGGGAAGCCCGCCCCCGGGAAGAAACGCTGCATCCTTAAAACAGCCCGCTGACCTTTCCTGTGGCAGTGTCCACGTCGACCCTCCTGAATGCAGGATTCGAGCTGGTTCCGGGCATCAGGCTTATTGTCCCCGCCATCGGGCAGAGGAACTTTGCGCCGGAATAGATGAGCACGTCCCTGATCGGCAGGGTCCAGCCTTTTGGCACTCCCTTGACGGTTGGATCATGGGAAAGGCTCAGGTGCGTCTTGACCATCATGGTTGCAAAGTCAGCATATTTGGGATCGTCTTCAAGCATCTTGGCCTTCGCTTCGGCCTCGGGCGTCCAGGAAACGCCGTTTGCGCCATAGACTTCTTTTGCGATGACGGCCACGCGGTCGCGCAGCTTCATCTCAAGCGGATAGAGGAACTTGAAATCGTTCTTGTCGTTGCAGGCGTCGATGACGGCATCGGCGAGTTCCAGCGCTCCGTCTCCGCCCTTAAGCCAATGCTGGGATTCTGCGCAGCGGGCGCCTGCGGCCTCTGCGGCCTTCTTGATGACGGCCACTTCGGCGTCGGTGTCGGTGTAAAAGCGGTTCACACAGACAACCGGGTTGATGCCCGATTTGCGGATTACGTTGATCATGTGGACCATGTTGGCGCACCCTTTTTCGACCAGTGCGATATTCTCCTTTGTGTACTCTTCGGGCAGGGCCTTGCCGGCCACAACCTTGGGACCGCCTCCGTGCATCTTAAGGGCGCGAACGGTGGTGGTGAGAACAGACACATGCGGTTTCAGGCCGCTGAAGCGTGACTTCACGTTCCAGAACTTCTCGAAGCCGATATCTGCCGCAAAGCCTGACTCGGTCACGTGATAGTCGAAGAGCTTCAGGCCGATCCTGTCTGCTATGATCGAGGACTGACCTACAGCGATGTTGGCAAAGGGCCCCGCATGAACGAAGCAGGGGTTGTACTCCGCCGTACACATGAGTGTGGGGTTGATCGTGTTGCGCATAAAGGCAGCCATGGCATTGCCGACTTCAAGGTCTCCGGTCGTGACCGGGTTACCGCTTTTGTCAAAGGCAACGGTGATTGCATTCAGACGTTTTTTCAGGTCTGCAAGGTCGTTGGCGATGGAAAGGATGGCCATGCATTCCGATCCAACGGCAATGCCGAACCTCGACTGCATCATGAAACCGTCCTGTTTGCCGCCGATGCCGATAATCATGTTGCGAAGGCTCTGGGCGCAAAAGTCCATCACCCAGCCCATTTCCACGCGTGTAGGGTCTATATCGAGGCGCCTCATTTTGGTAAGACGTTCGAGCTGCTCATCGTTATAATTGCGCTCGTGCTGCATCCTGGCGGTCAGCGCGACCATGGCAAGGTTATGCGCATTCATTATGTCGTTGATGTCTCCGGTGAGGCCGAGGGAAAACTCGGTCATCGGGATCAAAAGGGAGTTGCCCCCGCCTGCAGCGGTACCTTTGACGTTCATTGTCGGCCCGCCGGAGGGCTGGCGCAGCGCGCCGCCAACATTTACGCCGCGCTTTCCAAGGCCTTCCATCAGACCGCAGGAGGTGGTGCTTTTGCCTTCGCCAAGAGGAGTCGGGGTAATGGCCGTCACTTCTATATACTTGCCGTCCGGCCTGTCCTTGAGACGATTGATGACCTTGAGAAAGTCGATTTTGGCGAGTCTGCCCATGGGAAGCATTTCGCTTTTTTGCAGACCCAGCTTCTCGCGCCACTCATCAGGGGTAGGCATATTCTTTTCTGCTTCTTCGGAAATCTGCCAATCGGCTAATTTCGTTGCATCATAGGCCATGCTAAATTCCTCCTTGCAGTTTATGTGTTGGTTAGGCCTGGAACGGATGGGGGAATAACTCCCTGATCCATAACCGCTGTTCAGTAGCTCGCCCGCGTCTCTTACCGACGGCTCATGCTGCGTCAGAAATTATAGCACGGGGCACTGTCTTTTTTCTCTGAGGCAACTTTCCGTCTTATGACTTGCTCTGTCTCCGTGTTCGCAGGTAATAAAGACTTTTTTACGTGAATCTATTAATATAGAGAGGCATCAAAATTATCATAGGGAACGAAAGGTTGTCAAGGAAACGCAGCTCTTCGCTCATTAATAATTTTAATGAATTTATTACAGGAAATGGCACCCTCAGAAATGTCGTTGTCCAGGCCTGTTTTGTTGTATCATAAGAAGCATTTTTTTTCGGGAGGAAACGATGAAATCTAGGATCGCATTGGCCGCCATTATTGTTCTGGTATCAGCCGCTGTTTCCCGTGGCGCCGTTTTGCTTGACAGGGTCGTCGCAGTGGTCAACCAGGAGGTGATCACATGGAGCGAGTTATACAAGGACATGGAGTCCGATGCGTCACCTCAACTGCGAGAGATGCAACCGGCGGACAGAGCGAAGGTATTCAAGGAAAACGAGGGCTCTTTCCTTGATAATCTGATCAATTTCAGACTTCAGGTCCAGGAGGCGAAGCGTCTGGGCATGGGCGTCAGCGACGAGGAAGTAAAGGAAGCCGTCGAAGGCATCAAGAAGAAATACGGAATGACGGATTCCGTGTTCAGGGAGTCGCTGAAGAAGGAAGGCTTTACATATGATGAGTATGTCGAGCGGCTCAGGCAACAGATTCTCGTGGGAAAGGTCGTTAATCAGGAGATACGGAGCAAGATACTTATCACTGAAGCTGAAGTGAAGAAGTATGTCGATGATAACAGGACGCCTGCTGATGATTCCGGCGAAGGGTACAGGATAAGTCAGATTTTCTTTTCTAAACCGGCGGACGGAGAAGGGAAGGCTGAGGTAGAAAAAAAGGCCGCAGAAGTCATGAAGAAGATGAAGGAGGGGCAAAGCTTCGAGGACCTCGCCAAGACATATTCCCAGGACCCGTCGGCAAGTGTCGGAGGAGACCTTGGACTTGTAAGGAAGGGGCAGCTGATGAAAGAGTTCAGTGAGGTGGTCGCAAAACTGAAACCGGGCGATGTGAGCCAGCCCTTCTGGTCGGAAAGGGGGCTGCACATCATCAAGCTCAATGAGGTGTCAGGCGGCAAGAGCGAGCGCGATATCATGGAAGAGGCAAGGAAGAAGCTCGGCGAGAAGATCTTTGAGCGGCGTTACGCCTCATGGATCAAGTCGCTGAGAGAAAAATCTTTCGTCGAGATCAGGTTATAAGGTTCTCGACGGTGATGGGGTGATGGAAGGGCTGAAGCCATGAGCAGACTTACCATAGGCGTGCTTGCCTCCGGCCGTGGATCAAATTTCCAATCTATCATAGATGCTGTCGAATCCGGCCATATCGATGCCGAGATACGAATCCTGATGACCGACAACCCGGGGGCGTTTGCGCTCGAAAGGGCGAGAAAGCATGGCATAGAACATCTGGTGCTTGAACCCCGACAGTACGGCTCGAGGGACCTTTATTTCGGGACCGTGGCAGAGGAACTGAAAAAACGCGGGGTGCGGCTGGTTGTGCTCGCAGGGTTCATGAGGATAGTCGGCAAGCCGTTGATTGAGGCCTTTCCCGGCGGGATCATGAATATTCATCCGGCGCTCCTTCCCGCATTCCCCGGACTCCACGGACAGAGACAGGCGATTGATTACGGGGTAAAGATATCGGGCTGCACCGTCCATTTTGTAGACGAAGGCATGGATACAGGGCCGGTTATCCTGCAGGCAGCGGTACCGGTCACGGACGACGATACTGAGGACTCTCTCTCCGAAAGGATATTGACGTTCGAACACAGGATTTTCCCCGAGGCCATAAGGTTATTCGCCGAAGGCAGGCTGGAGATCGTGGGCCGTCGGGTGAAGATAAGAAACATGGACGGGCCAGAAAAAGGCCTTGTTAACCCTCCCGTGCGTGGCTTATAGAGGGCAACAAAGGCCCCCCTGTCCTCCGCTGTCTTTCGATTCGCAAACTGCCTGGTGTTGGCGCGCCAGTGATTTTTTCAGCAAGAGTCGCGCCCTGTCAAAAATCTCCAGGAACTTCTTGTCCCTGTAGTCATTGTAAGTGTAAGGCATGGGGTTGAATCTGCCGTCTTTAAAGAAAAGTTCCAGCTCAGCGAAGACGCCTCTGCCGAGGTTGATGCGATGGGAATAATTTTTCCGTGACGCAAGGACCACTTTTGCGAGGGTAAGATATCCGGGATCGAGATTGACCAATCTCTTCCCGTTTTCCGAAAATTTTCTTTCAATCTCCATTGCGGCCAGCTTTGCGTCAACGAGAGAGGGGGGATCTATGAGGGCGTCAAAAAAAAGAAAATTACGCAGAATCGGGGGATCAAGTTCCGTGTCGTAGTAGTCGGAAAAATTCCAGGGCAGGGTGGGCCCCCTGAACAGGACTTTCCCGAATGCCTCGGTGAGCTCCCTCTCGGCGGAGTCAAAGACCTTCTGCGACGAAAAGAGGGCACCCAAAAAAAGGATCGCATCTTCCCTGCGGCCTGCGACGGGCATCACCCTTTCAGAAGCGAATTAATGATCTGCCTTTCTTCCGCCGAGCTCCAATCGGCAGCGCCGATTACCTTCCTGCGTAACACGCCGTTCCTGTCGATAATGTATGTCTCCGGCACACCGGTTACGCCAAAGCTTGTCGCTGCTTTCTCGCCCGGGTCGATGGTCACCGGGAGTTCGTAACCCATTTTTTTCATTAAAGAGACGGCGTTTTTCGTGCTGTCGCGGTAAAGAACAGTCACCATCACGAAATCACTGAGGGAGGAGCCATCCTTGGCTAATGCATTTACGAGAGGCAACTCCTCTCGACAAATCGGTCAATCTGTGGACCAAAAATGAACAAAGACCACCTTGCCCCTCAACT
Organism: Thermodesulfovibrionales bacterium; assembly: GCA_033853975.1. GTDB lineage: Bacteria > Nitrospirota > Thermodesulfovibrionia > Thermodesulfovibrionales > UBA6898 > JAWOKY01. Next base: position 19,880 of record JAWOKY010000029.1, on the reverse strand, counting down.
CGGAAGAAGATACCGGCTTGCCGGTTGTCATGTTCACTAACGTAAACTCCGGCGCAGCCAGCCCTACCTCGACCGCCCTTCTCGCGGAGCCGCCGGGTTTACAACCCGCAAAAACGAGTGCAATAACGATAGCCATGGAAAGTATTATCAGCCTGTTTTTCATTCTTACCTTTCAGATGCGGTTATATTTACCACAAGGTGGCCTGAAGCCTCCTTGTGATGGTGAAGTCAAAGCTGAAGCAGAATCCTGCGTCTAATTTACCCCGGAGAGTACGGACTCCTCTTCAACAGCGACAAAAACAGGTGTGTCTGCTTCGATTACAACCTTGATCTTGCTGGCTCCCTTGAATCTCCCTTTCAGGATCTCTTCCGCAAGACGGTCCTCTATCTCTCTCTGTATTGCCCTCCGCATAGGCCGGGCGCCGTAGGAGGGTTTGTAGTAGCGGTCAAGGATCCACTCCTTTGCGTCCTGAGATACCTCGATGAGAAGCTCCTGTTCGATAAGCTGCCTGTTAGTCTCCGCGATAAGAAGGTCGATTATCGAGATCAGGTGTTTTCTGTCGAGCGGGTGGAAGACCACTATCTCGTCCACCCGGTTGAGAAATTCAGGGTTGAACGTCTTTCTGAGTTCATTCAGGACGCTGTCCTTGATGTTTCTGTATGCCTCACCCGTCTCGTTCCGCTGAAAACCGAGGGGGGTGGCCTTCTCGATTATCCTGGCGCCGATATTCGAGGTCATGATGATCACCGTATTCCGGAAGTCGACCTTTCGTCCGTAACTGTCTGTGAGCACTCCCTCGTCGAGAACCTGGAGCAGAAGATTGAAGACATCGGGATGTGCCTTCTCTATCTCGTCAAAGAGGATGACCGAATAGGGTTTCTTCCTTACTTTTTCCGTAAGTTGTCCTCCCTCCTCATAGCCTACATATCCAGGAGGGGCTCCGGTAAGCTTTGACACATTGAACCTCTCCATGTACTCGGACATGTCGATCTTGATAAGGGAGCTCTCGTCATTAAAGAGGAGGGCGGCCAGGGCCTTGGCAAGTTCAGTCTTGCCCACACCCGTTGGTCCGAGAAAGAAGAATGAACCGATCGGCTTCCTGCTGCTCTTCAGTCCCGCCCTGGACCTGCGAATTGCTTTGGATACGACCTTGACTGACTCGTCCTGTGCGATGATCCTGCTGTGCAGTTCGTCTTCCATCCGGAGAAGTTTCTCCGAGTCCTTCTCCTCTATCTTGAATATGGGGATTCCGGTCATCTTCGCAACAGTGTATGCGACGTCTTCCTCCCGGATCACCGGTATCTCCCTGTTAAGGTCTTCCTTCCACTTCTTCTGTGTCTCTTCGAATATCTTCTTGACCTTTTCCTCCTCGGACCTTACCAGAGAAGCCTTTTCAAGGTCGTGGAGTTTCACGTAGAGGTTCTTTTCCTTTGCAAGCCTGTTCATTTTGTAATCGAGTTCCTTCAGTTCAAGAGGAGGAGTAAACCTCTTCAATTTGATCCTCGATCCGGTCTCATCGATCACGTCGATAGCCTTATCCGGCAGGAACCTGTCGGGGATATACCTGTCAGAAAGGCGGGCAGAAGCGGTGACCGCCTCGGGGCTGATTTTCACCCTGTGATGCGCTTCGTATCTCGACCTCAGACCAGTGAGTATATCAATCGTCGTGGTGATATCGGGAGGCTGAATGAGTATAGGCTGGAACCGGCGCTCGAGAGCGCGGTCCTTCTCGATATATTTTCTGTATTCATCGGGGGTCGTCGCTCCGATGCACTGTATCTCACCCCTCGAAAGTGCCGGTTTCAGCATGCTGGAGGCGTCTATCGAGCCCTCTGCGGCGCCGGCCCCGATCAGGGTATGCAGTTCGTCGATGAAGAGAATCACATTGTCCGTCTGGACGATCTCTTTCATAACGATCTTTAGCCTCTCCTCAAACTGGCCGCGATATTTAGTGCCTGCTATGAGAGCACCGAGGTCAAGAGAAATAATCCTCTTTCCGTATAAACTTTCCGGAATGTCTCCGCCCACTATCCGCTGGCAAAGACCTTCAACGATGGCGGTCTTTCCCACGCCCGGCTCGCCTATTATTACCGGATTGTTCTTTATCCTCCTTCCGAGCACCTGAAGGACACGTTCAATCTCGTCTTCTCTTCCTATGACCGGATCGAGGCGGTTTTCCTTCGCCATCTGGGTGAGGTCCCTGCCGAATTCATCGAGTGCAGGCGTTGCGCTTCTCTTATCCCTCATCTGGGCGTATGATTTCATCGAAAGGTTTATAGTCAACTGTCTCGCACCCAGAAGATTTGCGCCAAGATTTCTCAGAATCTTTCCGGCGATCCCTTCGTCTTCCCTGATAAGGCCGAGAAGTAGATGCTCGCTCCCAATATAGTTGTGGCCGAGAAGCCTCGCCTCTTCAACTGCCAGTTCAAGCACTTTTTTTGCTCTCGGTGTGAAGGGAATATCCCCAAACGTAAGGAGATTCATTCCAGCAGGAAGATTTCTCTCTATCTCCATTCGGAGCTCTTCGACGGTCAGCCCCATTTTCTTCAGAATGGCAACGGGCAGACCGTCTTCCTCTCTCAAAAGTGCAAGAAGAAGGTGTTCGGTGCCGAGATAATCATTCTGCCGTTTCTCGGCCTCCTCCTTCGCAAAAATTATGACCTTTCTGCCCCGCTCCGTAAATTTTTCAAACATCGCTAACTCCTTATCGGAACGTCATTGTTCTTAATAAAATGATACTTTGTTTTCAGGCGTAAAGTCAATTGAGGGCAAGACGCTCCGGGCTGTGTGAATAAAGCTCCGCGCAGGGGAAAAAGAGCAAAAAATGACATTGCACCGGCACCTTCAGGTAGGCGCCATCTGAACCTGCCTCCCCCTGGGCGCAGGCATAGCGTACCGCTGCCCTTCTCGCAGGGGAATTTTGCAAACTCATTCCCCGATTGGATATAATTTATCGCCGTCGTGCCCGGCAAGAGGTGCGCAGCCCCTTTTTCAGAGAGGGCGGGCATGTCGGACAATACAACAGAGGAAGGAATCAGATGACCAAAGAAGAGATCGAACAGACCCTGGTGCTGATCAAGCCTGATGCACTAAAAAATTCATTGACGGGCTACGTACTGTCGCAGCTTTCAGAGTTTCACACCAACCTACGGTTTGCTGCCGCCAAGATCGTACACGTAGGGAGAATGCTTGCTGAGGAACACTATGCGGAACACCGGGGGAAGGTGTTTTATCCATCGTTGATAGATTACATCATGGGCTTTATCCATTACCCCGAGGAGCCCTGGAAGCGGCGCGTCGTTGCCTTTGTTTATCAGGGGCGGGAGGCAATAAGCAAGATACGCGACATCTGCGGCCCAACCAATCCTCACGTCGCCCGCGACACAAGACCTGGATGCATCCGCGCACTCGGCACGATAGCCCCGCTGAAGGACGCCGAGGGGAATGTGATTGGCGAGCGAATGGACAATCTTATCCATGCCTCTGCTGTCAAAGCCGACGCCGAACGGGAAATCAAACTCTGGTTTAAACCCACCGACATCCCCCCGTCAATGCGCGTGTACACCACCGAGGAGTGTAACGACCACTATTATTTCAAGGACGACAAGCTTTATATGGCATATGAGCCGGGGAGCCTCTGCCTGTTCGCTCCCGGCGATGTTGTCTGGAAATCAGACCTTGAGGCGCTTCGACTGCTTCACGAAGGGAAACCGGCGCCATGTTCTCTCCAGACGGTGGCTGCAAAATATATTATAAACTATCGACAGGAGGAGTAGACGGAAGGTCTCACTGCCGGGGCGTCCTCTTCATATATGGATGCCCCGGAAGGACAGGGGATCAATCAGGCCTGGGTCTTTGCGACAAGCGTTCTGACAGACTGCGCGGATTTTTCGAAATGTTCCTTTTCTTCCTGGGTAAGGGGCAGTTCGATTATTCTTTCGACACCGTTTTTGCCGAGGATGACGGGGACACCGACAAAGAGGTCGGTGATGCCGTATTCGCCGTTAAGGTAGGCAGCACAGGGAAGCATGCGCTTCTCGTCAAGAAGGATGGCTTTGACCATCTGACATACGGACGCTGCGGGTGCATAGAACGCGCTTCCCGTCTTAAGGAGGGAGACGATTTCGGCCCCTCCGTTTTTTGTCCTCTCAATCATATCCGAAATCTTTTCGCTGCTGAGAAGGGCAGGAAGCGGAACCCCTTTTACTGACGTGCACCTCGGCATGGGGACCATGAGGTCACCGTGACCACCAAGAACCATGGTCTCTATATCGTGGGGTGAGACGCCCAGTTCCATCGAAATAAAGGTCCTGAATCTTGACGAATCGAGAACTCCACCCATTCCGACTACCCTGTTTCCCGGGAATCCCGAACTCTTCCAGGCGACATATGTCATGACATCCATGGGATTTGTTACTACGATATAGAGGCAGTCGGGTGAATAGCGCGATGCTTCCAACACCACATTTCTGACAACATCTGCGTTTGCGGCCAAAAGGTCGTCCCGGCTCATGCCGGGCTTCCTTGGGAAGCCGGCTGTGATGACTATGACATTCGAGTCAGCAGTATCTTTCAGACTGTTTGTGCCTATGCTGGACGCAGACACCTTCCAGAGGGGGCATGCCTCTGCAAGATCCAGGGCCTTGCCCTGGGGAACCCCCTCTGCTATGTCGTAAAGGACAACATCGGACAGACCCGACTGCAGAATCAGCTGGGCAGATGTAGCGCCGACGTGACCGGCACCTATTATTGATACCTTTGCCTTCACAGATCGATAATTATAAAGGAGAATCAATCAAATGGCAAGAAAAAAGGAACCCAGTGATTGTCCTTGACATAACTCCCGATCTTTGATATATAAATTTTGCAACAAAATCCCATCAAAAAAGCGTGAGAAGGGACATGGAATGAGACAGATACGCATTGCCATCGCCGGAATCGGAAACTGCGCGAGTTCATTGATCCAGGGAATAGACTATTACAGGAAAATGAGGGGCAACGGGCATGAAAATTCTGCAGGGCTGATGCATTACAGACTGGGGGAATACAGACCCGAGGACATTAAGATTGTTGCAGCGTTCGATATAGACCGGCGGAAGGTGGGTCAGTCCGTTCACGATGCGATCTTCAGCAGGCCCAATTGCACAAAGATATTTTCCCGGCCGCGTCGTGTTGCTGTTAAGGTCAGCATGGGGCACGTTCTGGACGGCGTGGCGGAGCATATGAAAAACCATCCGGAGGACAGAAGATTTGTGATCTCCAAAGAGAAGCCCGCTGACGTGATCAGGGTTCTCAAGCAGACTGGCGCGGATATACTTTTGAATTATCTGCCGGTTGGATCGGAAAGGGCAACCGCCTACTACGCTGAGGCCTGTCTCAGGGCAGGCGTGAGCATGATAAATTGCATACCTGTTTTTATCGTGTCCGACAGGACATGGGCCAGGAGGTTCGAAGAGAAGGGTATTCCTGCGATCGGGGACGACGTCAAAAGCCAGATTGGCGCCACAATAATCCACCGATGCCTCACGAAGCTATTCGAGGACAGGGGGGTGAGAATAGACAGCACTTATCAGCTGAACGTAGGCGGCAACACCGATTTTCTGAATATGCTAAACAGTTCTCGTCTCAGGATGAAGAAGATATCCAAGACAGAGGCCGTACAGTCTCAACTTCAAGTTCCCCTTGAACATGATCAGATCCATATAGGGCCTTCCGACTACATCCCATGGTTGAACGACAATAAGGTCTGTTTCCTGAGAATTGAGGGCAGGGGGTTCGGAAACGTTCCGTTGCACCTTGAAATGAGGCTGTCGGTCGAGGATTCGCCTAACAGCGCCGGGGTCGTCATAGATGCCATCCGATGCTGCAGAATCGCCCGGGACAGAAAAGTGGGCGGGGCTCTCATATCGCCTTCCGCCTATTTCATGAAGCATCCATTTAAGCAGTTTTCAGACGACGAGGCGAGGGCGATGGTGGAGGATTTTATAAGCGGCAAGAGAGAAAAATGAAGTAAGTGACATGATAGGCGAGAAATTCGGACATGTTTTTGACAGGCCTCTGAAAAAGGTGGCGGGGATGATTACCCTGGCTCCCAACACCCTGACGGTCACAGGCTTCGTAATCACGATGGCAGCCTGCTACGCTCTTGTTTCAAACCTTTATATCGGCGGAATTCTTGTGCTGCTTGGCGGCGTCTTCGACATCCTCGACGGCGTTGTTGCGCGGGTAAACCATAAAACTTCAAGGTTTGGAGCCTTCCTCGATTCCGTTCTCGACAGATACTCTGATGCACTCATCCTTCTGGCGGTTGCCTGGAACCTGGCCAATCAGAGGAATTATCCGGGAGTGGCCCTTTGCCTCCTGACCATGGTTGGCGCCTTTTTGATAAGCTACTCTCGGGCAAGGGCGGAAGGGCTGGGCGAAAGCTGTAATTATGGTCTGATGGAAAGGCCGGAGCGAATAGTTCTGATATCAATCGGGGCGATTAGTGGTTACATCATCCCTGTGCTTTGGATACTTGTGATTCTTACCCATGTTACAGTGGTCCAAAGGATCTATTTCGTCTGGCGGACGATGTACGAAAAGAAGAATGACTGACCGGCACCCATTATAGCGGAAATAGGGCATTCTAAATGGAGCGGGCGACGGGATTCGAACCCGCGACCTTCAGCTTGGGAAGCTAACACTCTACCACTGAGTTACGCCCGCAATCGCACCTTTTTTATAAATCAGATTGGCGCCCAATGTCAAGCTAATGTGATCCGAACGAGCTTGTTCTTTATACCGCTGAAATTTCGGTTTATCGGGGAACCCGGCAGTCTTAGTTCCGTAAAAAGCTGAGGTGGCCGCGAGTTATTGGCGAGAATTAATGTATAACCTCTACTTTGGTGAATAACCTAGAAATAACGTTTAAAGTTTAAGTATAAATATGGCTAATCCTCACGAGTCATATCCGAAGATACCAATATCCCGTGATCGCCCAGGGTAATCCGAAGCTTGTCAAAGGCTGATACCGTATCCGTGGGGGTCTTAAAGGCCTCAGGGCAGGTGCGATTGAACAGGCGAAGCATAGAGCCTATCCAGCTCGACCCACGGCCGAGGAATTCCAAACGCTCGCGGAAGGACAGGCGGGTGAACTCGCAGAGGAGATCGCCATCCTCGTATAGCTCGAAAACGCCTTTGGAACGTTCGTGGAAACGATACCGTGCCTTGGACATTATTCTACCGTACTTTACATAATATATCTTGCAAGGGGCCTCCCAGACCTCCCAGAATTGCGCCAGTTGCCGTTAATCATGGCGTCCGTTATCACGGTATTTCTTCCAACGTTAGAGCCTCCTTTTACACATATCCGGCAAAAGACGTTTTTCAAAAGCTGATTAAGAATGGCTATTATCAAGTTAACTATAGCGCAGGGCATAGCGTGTGGGTGTCTCACCGGCTGGGGGTGGCCTGCGCTTGTGCGTTCGCGGGCGGCTGCCTCCGCGCTCCGGCCCGCCAGTGTAGGAAACGCTCGGAACTGTAGTAGATTCCTCCGCGCTTCTCATTCATGAAGTATGCCTTCACCTTCCACGACATAGCCCCTCGATCTAACATAGGAAATCAACTGCTCATCAGATACGGGGAGAGGACGAAAGACGCGATAGCCCTTATGTCTCAGGTAATCCGCTATCCCGTGATCGCCCAGGGTAATCCGAAGCTTGTCAAAGGCTGATACCGTATCCGTGCGGGCCTTAAACGCATCAGGGCAGGTGCGATTGAACAGGCGAAGCATAGAGCCTATCCAGCTCGACCCACGGCCGAGGAATTCCAAACGCTCGCGGAAGGACAGGCGGGTGAACTCGCAGAGGAGATCGCCATCCTCGTAAAGCTCGAAAATGCCCTTGGAACGCTCGTGGAAACGATACCGTGCCTTGGACATTATTCTACCTTACTTTACATAATATATCTTATCGGGCACTCGCTACAAACAGGAATTGTGAGTTTGTTGTTGGTATCCCTGTTGGTAATTTTGTTTCTATGAGGGATTCGTTGACTCTGTCGGGCTTGGCTATCTATTAGGCAGATAAAAAAAAAGAGAAAATCAAGTAGTTACGACCGAAGAATGATACTTCCCCGTAGTATATTGCCGGCAATCCCCTCCGCCCTTACAACCGCCATATCCCCCTTCCTGGATCCGTTAAAGGGAACCATTACCTTGAGGTAATTTCCAGACGTCCCGAGGATATTGTTACCATCCTTTTCATTCTCAAGAATCACAGTAAGTTCCTCGCCTATCTGACGCTCCATATAGGATTTTCTCAAGCTATGGTTGAGATCTCCTAAAATAGCGACTCTTTCGCTTTGTATCTCCGGCGAGGGTCTGTCGGGCATATCGGCAGCCTCGGTATGCGGCCTTGGGGAGTAAGGAAATACGTGAAGATAGGAAAATGGAGAGGCGGCCAACAGATCATGGGTTTCAGAAAATTCTGCAGATCCTTCGCCCGGGAAGCCGACTATGACGTCAGTTCCCAAGGCGACATTCCTGACGCGCGAAACAACCTGATCCACCTTTCTTAAAAAGACAGAGGGCTCATAGTTTCGCTTCATCATACTGAGGATCTTCCTGCTGCCGCTTTGAAGGGGCAGATGGAGGTGTTTACATATTCTGTCGTCCTGAAGCAATTCAGTCAGCGCGTCATCGACCTCGTTTACCTCGAGAGAACTTAATCTGATCCTCGAGATAGATGTCTTAACTATAAGCTTCCGAAGAAGATTTACGAGATTGCTCCTCTCCTCGAGGTCATGGCCGTAGGTGCCAAGGTGGATGCCCGTGAGGACGATCTCGTGATAACCTTTGCTCGCTATAATTTGTGCCTGCCTGATGACTTCGGTTAGGGGCAGACTCCTTGACTTGCCACGCGCAAGCGGTACTGAACAGTAAGAGCAGCTGAAGTTGCAGCCATCTTGTACCTTCAGATGAGGGCGCGAGCGGCTGTGGGTGCCGAAGACAAGATCGTGCTGAATGCCGGTGATTAGGCTGACAATTTCGTATTTACTATTATTATCAACAACCTCGGCAACTCCGGGTATTGCCCTTACAACATCCGGTTTTAACTGGCAGTAGCACCCCGTTGCGATCACCTTTGCCCCTGTCCTGGCCGCCCTTCTGATAAGTTGTCTGGAATTGTAGTCGCTTTTTGAAGTAACAGTGCAGGTATTCACAATGCAGTAATCTGGATTGTCCTTTAAATTGACTATAGTTACCCCGTTTTCCTTAAGTGTTCCCTCAAGCACGGAGCTTTCGGATTGATTGACCCTGCATCCCAGCGTTAAGAAGGCGACTCTCATTGGATTATTTGTGTGGAGCCTCCGGCAGTCGCCACGTTCCTGCCCTCGAGAGAGTGGAGACGAGCCCTCTCTATGCTCACACTGACCAAAGCCCCCTCTTTTTCGCCGGTATCAGCTATCGTCACGATCTTGTTCGTCCTTGTTCGTCCCGACAGGAGTTCGATATCAGACTCGGAACGACCCTCGATGAGAATCTCCTGCATGCTTCCCTCAAGAAGCTTGTTCTTTCTGAGGGTGATTTCCTCCTGTAATAGCAAAATGTCATTCAGGCGCTCTGCTTTCACTTGTTCGGCCAGATGCCCCCCCATGTCGCATGCCTTAGTTCCTCTCCGAGGAGAGTACTTAAATGCGAATATGCCATCGAATTCGATTTCGCTGAGCGCTTTTAGTGTAGCGCGATGGTCTTCTTCTGTCTCGCCCGGGAATCCCGCAATGACATCCGCGGTTATTGATATTCCCGGGATTGTGTCTCTCAGAAAATGCACCTTGTCGAGGTACTTACTGTAGGAATACCCCCTGTTCATGAGATTCAATATTCTGTCGGATCCAGACTGAATCGGCAGGTGGAGATGCTCACAGATACTCGGCAGATCAGCCATAACTCGGATCAGGTCGGTCGAAATGTCCCTTGGATGCGACGTAACAAAACGGACCCTGTCAATGCCCACGGCATCAACCTTCTTTAACAGACCGGTGAAATCGACGTCGGAACGGTATGAATTTACATTTTGACCAAGGAGGGTCACCTCCCTGTATCCGCCGTCGCGAAGCCTCCTGATTTCATCAACTATGCCTGCGGTGGGTCTCGACACCTCCCTGCCGCGCGTGTATGGAACGATACAATAACTGCAGAAATTATTGCAGCCCTGCATTATTGAGACCCATGCCCTGAACCGGTCTCCCCTTTTGGGATTTGCCGGACCCGGCACTATGTCGACGCTATCTTCAAATGCAGTGCATTGCCCTTCCCCGGAGACAACGTCATGTATTTTATGGATGTTCTGAGGGCCAAGCAGAAAATCCACAAATGGGGCCCTCTTGAATATGCCGGCCTTGTTCTCCTGGGCGATGCAGCCGGCAACGGCTATTTTCAGATCCTGGTTCCTTCGCTTAAGGAGCTTTGTCCTTCCCAGTTGACTGAAAAACTTCTGCTCGGCCTTTTCCCGTATCGCACAGGTATTGAATACGATCAGGTCTGCATCTTCCGGCACGGCTGCCGCGGCATATCCTCCCTCTGTGAGCATGCCGAGCATTTTTTCGGAGTCATGCACATTCATCTGACAGCCGTAGGTGTAAAAGTAGACCCTCTTTTTCATCATAAAATGTAACACGATTGGGGCCGTCTCTTCAATTTTCGGCTCCTGCATTGCTCCGTCAGGCCTAGGATGGCCATTTCTTGCAATATTGGGATTATTTCTTTAATATTGAAGGTATGTTTACCATACTAAAGAAAATAATCGGTACCAAGAATGACAGAGAAATAAAAAGACTTATCCCAATTGTTGAGCGCGTCAATTCATTCGAACCTGCCATCTCCTCTCTTCCGGATATTCAGCTGAAGGGCAAGACAGAAGAATTCAGAAACCGCCTGGAAGCGGGTGAAACACTGGACGACCTCCTCCCCGAGGCGTTTGCAGTTGTGAGGGAGGTCTCCAAACGGGTGCTCGGCATGAGACATTTCGACGTACAGATCATGGGCGGGGTGGCACTCCACGAAGGTACGATAGCCGAGATGAGAACGGGTGAAGGAAAGACGCTTGTCGCTACCCTCCCCGTCTATCTCAACGCCCTCGAAGGCCGCGGCGTGCATGTGGTGACCGTCAACGACTACCTCGCAACCCGGGACGCGCAGTGGATGGCGCCGATTTACAACTTCCTGGGCCTCACCGTCGGTATAATCGTGCACGGTCTTACTGACGAACAGCGGCAAACATCCTACAATGCCGACATTACGTACGGAACAAATAACGAATTCGGCTTCGATTATCTGAGAGATAACATGAAGTACGAGCTTTCCCAGTTCGTGCAGAGGGAGCTTCGATATGCTATCGTGGACGAAGTCGACAGTATTCTGATAGATGAGGCGAGAACTCCCCTGATTATCTCGGGTCCGTCGGAGGAGTCGACCGACAAGTACTACAAGATTGACAAGATCATACCAAGACTCGAAAAAGAGACGGATTACACCGTCGACGAGAAGGCAAGGACTGTAATTCTGACAGAGGAAGGCAACGTCAAGGTCGAGAGGCTCATAGGCGCGGGCAATCTTTACGATCCCTCGAATATCGAACTTGTGCACCATGTCCTGCAGGGACTGAAGGCTCACGCTCTCTTCAAAAGGGACGTCGATTATGTTGTAAAGGACGGCGAGGTTATCATAGTGGACGAGTTCACGGGAAGATTGATGCCCGGGAGGCGCTGGTCGGATGGTCTTCACCAGGCGGTGGAGGCAAAGGAGGGGGTGAAGATCGAAAGTGAAAACCAGACCCTCGCCACCATTACTTTCCAGAACTTTTTCAGGATGTATGACAAACTGGCCGGCATGACCGGTACGGCCGAGACCGAGGCGGCCGAATTCGGAAAGATATACAATCTCGACGTTCTTGTGGTCCCGACGAACAAGCCGATGATAAGGCATGATCATTCAGACATGATCTACAAGACAGAAAGTGCAAAGTTCCGCTCCGTTGTGAATGAAATCGAGGAACTGCACAAGAAGGGACAGCCCGCGCTCGTCGGCACTATCTCGATAGAGAAGTCTGAAGTGCTGAGCGGACTTCTGAAAAGGGCCGGCATCAGACATTCCGTACTCAACGCCAAGCACCACGAAAGAGAGGCTGAAATTATAGCCCAGGCGGGGAGGAGCCACGCGGTTACCATCGCCACCAATATGGCCGGCCGCGGGACGGATATCATACTCGGCGGCAACCCCAAAGGGATTGCCCGGGAAATCCTGAAGGAGAAGCCGGAGTTCACCGAAGAAGAATGGCAGCAGGCGCTCTCGGATGCTGAGAAGCGATGCGCTATCGACCGGGAAAAGGTTGTTGCCGCCGGTGGCCTGCATATCATCGGCACCGAGAGGCATGAATCCCGCCGTATAGACAACCAGCTCAGGGGACGTTCCGGACGTCAGGGAGACCCAGGCGCCTCCCGTTTTTATCTTTCCCTCGAAGACGACCTGATGAGGATCTTCGGTTCCGACAGGATATCGGGCCTTATGGGAAAACTCGGGATGGAAGAAGACGTTCCGATCGAAAACAAGATGGTCTCGAAGGCGATCGAAAACGCCCAGAAAAGGGTCGAGGCACAGAATTTCGATATAAGAAAACATCTTCTCGAATACGATGATGTCATGAACAAGCAGAGGCTTGAGATTTACGCCTTCAGAAAAGAGGTGCTGCAGGGGGAAACCATCAAGAGCAGGGTCTTTTCCATGATTGACGACCTTTTGGATGAGTTCCTGTCAGTTTACTGTCCGGATGAAAAGCATGCCGATGAATGGGATACGAAGGGACTCAGGGACGCGGTCTACGGTACTTTTTCTCTCGGGCTTGAAGAAGAGCTCCCGGGAAGTGTTGGGGAGCTGAAAGATAGGCTTTCATCCGAAATTGAAAATCTGTATGACAGAAGAGAGAAGGAAATCGGCGAAGAACTGATGCGGTATCTCGAAAAGATGATCGTGGTCCAGGTGGTCGATTCTCAGTGGAAAGACCATCTTCTGGCGATGGACCATCTGAAAGAGGGTATTGGCCTCCGGGGATACGGGCAGAGAGACCCGCTTGTCGAGTACAAGAAGGAGGGCTTTGAAATGTTTGCCGGGCTTTCTTCGCGCATATCTTCGGAGAGCGTGACAAGGCTCTTCAAGGTACAGGTGCAAAAAAGCCAGGAAGTCGAAATCCGGTCTCACCAAAGAAGAACACATCTCAACTATAACAGGGGGGAAGGAGGTCCTGTTCAGACCGTGACAAAGGGAAAGAAGCCGGGGCGCAATGACCCCTGTCCCTGTGGCAGCGGAAAGAAATATAAAAAATGCTGCGGAGTTAATGACTAAGATTTTTTGTATAGGCCAGGATCCGCTGACACGCGCGCACGAAGACATCCTGACCGCAAAAAACTCGAGTATTTTAAAATTCAAGTCTGTAAACAGTGTCATTTTCAGGCCTGAAGACACACCCGATGTGATCATTATCGACAAAGATCAGTCGGCGGAACCGTCACTCAAGGCATTCCTCGCACTCTTCCGGGATGTACCGAAGATAGTTCTTTCGAAATCCTATCCCTTCAGAAGCATCGGCAGGTGGATCAAATATCCGCAAACCTATACGGTCAATGCCCCTTCACCAAAGGAACTACAGGTAACCGTCCTGCGCGTGCTGAAGGAAAAGGAGCTCCTGGCGGAAAATGCGAGCCTGAACCGGCGGCTCGACGCCCTGAACCGCGAAATTGAATTTTTCGACGGAGTGAACAAGACGCTCACCTCTACGCTTGAACTAAACGACATTCTCACTGCTATCATGAAGAAAGCCAAAAAACTGATCAAGGCGGAAACCTGGTCTGTCTATCTTCTGGACAAAGAGACCGGGGAACTTGTCTCGGAGAAGGCCGCCTCAGGCAAGGGAGCGAAAAGACGGACCAAAAAGCACAGAGTGAAACCTGGGCAGGGCATCGCAGGATGGGTCGCTCATGAAGGTCTGCCCGTGGTCATCCCCGATGTCTCCTGCGACGCCAGGTTCTGCCAGGGGACAGCGCAATCTGCGGGCCGGAAGACGAAATCTCTTATCTGCGTGCCGATAAAGAGGGACGGCAGCGTCATCGGCGTCATCGAGGTGGTAAAAAGGACGAAAACGGAGCATTTTACAAAGGAAGATCTGAATCTTCTGATGAGGCTGGTCGATCATGCCGCACTGGCCATAGAGCGCGCGTCACTTTACCAGAAAATGGCAGAGCTTTCCGTCACCGATGACCTGACGAAACTGTTCAACACACGATATCTGAACAGGACTCTTGAAATAGAGATATCGAGGGCAGACAGACACCTGTCGTCTCTTTCGGTGATCTTCATGGACATCGACCATTTCAAGGTGATCAATGACAATTTCGGGCACCTGACCGGCAGCAAACTTCTGGTGGAGATGGGACAGCTTCTCATCAAAGGACTGCGCACGGTCGATATCGTGGCGCGGTACGGCGGAGACGAATTTGTGATTGTTCTTCCGCAGACTGCTCCTTCTGCAGCGGTGATGATAGCCGAGAGAATCCGTAAGACGATCGAAAAAAATATTTTTCTGAGGAAGGAAGGTTATTCTCTGAATTTAACCGCAAGCTTCGGTGTCGCGTCGTATCCGGAAAGCGCGACCTCGAAAGAGGACCTTCTTAGGATAGCAGACGAAGCGATGTACAGGGTGAAGTATCAGACACGTAACGGTGTTTATGCTATAGTATAAACGATGGCTCTCTTTAATTACGCAACCAAGGAAATTACCCTCAAGATTGTATATTACGGCCCGGGCCTCAGCGGAAAGACTACGAATCTGCAGTACCTTCACTCCGTTCTGAACCCTGAGACCAAGGGGAAGTTACTGTCCCTATCGACCGAGGCCGACAGAACACTTTTTTTCGATTTTCTGCCTGTGGAACTTGGCAAGGTTCGCGATTTTTCGATCAGGTTTCAGCTCTACACGGTGCCGGGACAGGTGAGATACAATGCCACCCGCAAAGTAGTTCTCAAAGGTGCTGATGCGGTCGTTTTCGTTGCCGATTCGCAGAATGAAATGAGGGAACAGAACATCGAGAGCTATGCAAATATGCGTGAGAATCTCCTCTCGAACAATATCAATCCGGACGAATTGCCCATAGTGCTTCAGTATAACAAGCGCGATCTCAGAAACATCGCTGCACCCGAAGAGCTTAACAGGGACCTCAATGCCGCTGATTACCCTGTAGTGATGTCTTCGGCGGTTGATGGCACAGGTGTCGAAGAGACTTTCAAGGTCATCACGAAACTCCTGATCAAGGATATTTCCCGCAGGCATAAGATCGACATTCAGTCTGCCGAAGAAGGAAGGACCCCTTCAGAAGCGGTTTCTCCTGCCGGCGTTATGCCGGAGATGAGGCCTGAAACCGCCGCCCCTGAGACGGAACCTGCCCTTTCCGCGCAGCAGATTGAAACAAGGCCGCATATTGCCACTGATGCCGTGGAGGTGAAGGAAAAGATCGTCGTGAGGGAAGTTCCTGTTGTCCAGACGGAAAAAATCGATCTCCTTGTCGACGAAATTGTAAAGATTCACGGCATCCTGATAGAACTGAAAAATTCCGTGGCCGTCCTTAATGATGAGCTGAAGATCATGAAGAAGATGAAGGAGGAACAGGGCGCGGTAAAGGCGGTGAGGGACGAATTGCAAGACATCAAAGACATGATTGAAAACATCCGAACGAAGAGGAGATGGTTCGGATTTTAGGAACGGTCAATGGGATGACAGTTTCCGGCCTGCCTATAAGAGAAATTCTGCAAGATTGATCTTATATTTATTCGGATCCATCGTCTTGACAATGGACCGGATGTAGTTTCCCCGCTCGGTCTTTTCCGTCAGATCCACCACCGTGCCCTGTACTCTGTTCCCCTTGCCGTCAATGATAACCATGACTCGCGGCCTTGCAGGGAACAGCTGATTACTCTCGTACACGAGGCCGAGTTCCCTGGTGCTCAGCATCACCAGAGTCCCCATGGGAAATACGCCTACCATGTTAATAAAGAATTTGAAAAGAAGGGGGTCGAGTTGGGAGCCGGCGCGCTCCATCATGATGCTCAACGCCTTGTCCGGCGCCATGGGTATCCTCGAGTATACCCTCGAAGACGTCATGGCGTCATACTGATCGGCGAGGCACACTATGCGGCTTGAGAAGTCGAGATCTATGGCCTTCCTGACTCTCGGATATCCGGAAAGGTCATAGTGAAGGTGGTGTTCAAACGAAACGATGGAAGATTTGATCGTGATGGAATCCAGCTTCTTCAGTTTCAGCAGTGCCTTGACTCCCCATACAGGGTGCTTCCTGATGAGCTTCCATTCATCGTCAGTAAAATTTGCCTCCTTATTCAGGACTTCGTTAGGGATTTCCATTTTCCCTATGTCATGGAACAGGGCTACGATACCGAGTTCGGTGAGCATCTTCCTGTTAAGACCAAGCCTCTGTCCCAGTGCTATCGAAAGGATACTCACGTTCACCGAATGATGATAGGTATATTCGTCATAGTCCTTGATGGCAGTCATGCCGATGAGCAGTTGTTCCTGTTCGAGGATCTGGTCGACCATTGATTCGACCACCCGTTTCGCTTTCTTTATGTGTACCTTTTCACCGCTCCTGATTTTATTGATTACGCCCTTTGTATATGAGACGGCGTTAAAATATGTCTTTTTGACCATCTTGCGCGGCTCGAGCGAGTCGTCTTCTGCGATTTTTTTCAGTCTCTCCACGCTTATCGTCTTCATGTCCGCCGTTTTTTGCTCAATAAGTTCAAACGGCTCCTTTGAAAAAGGGGCAGCGATAAACGCTCTGGCGAAGATCCGCACATCTTCGGAGTTTATCTTGTCTTTGAAGATGATGCTGCCGACTTCCCTCCTTTTGCATTCTCTCAGGAGATAATCGAAGTTCAGCAGATACTCGAGGGAATAGCGTATACGGACGTCGTTGAGATAGAAAAATTCACCGCGCAATTCAAGGGCGATAATTCTCTCCGATTCTATATACGAATTTACCAGCGAGACAAACTTGTCTATGATCGAGGTTACGGCCTCGTTGTTGGGATCATGCACCTGGGAACTCCGCAGTGCCGCAGACAGCTGGTTAACAAGGTCCTTTGCCGTACGGTTTATTTCTTTCTCTTCCCTGTTGTCTATCACTCCAGCCTCTTTATTGCCGTATAACAGAATTCCTTGAGCAGTTTACTGCTGTCGTTGCTGTATTTGTTCAGGACCGGCAGGGCCTCCCTGTTACCGAGCAGACCAAGACAATAAGCGGCGCAGGCGCGGGCCTCATCGGTCTTTATCCTCCCGAAAAAAGTCTTGTTCTTCAGGGTCCCCACCAGAAAATTGAAAACCTCGTTGTCTTTCCACCGAGAAAGAGCCTCGTAGTGCTCCTTCTTTTCCTCAAAGTCCTTGTCCCTGAATGTCTTGTCCGAAACCCTGTTCATTATAATCCTCTTGGCCGCCTCCGATCCCATAGTGGCGAGCGCTCTCAGAGCCGCGGATCTCACATCGAGTTCCGAGTCGTCAAGGCATTCGCGCAACGCCTGCAAGACGCCGGCGCCACCGAGTTCGCCGAGCGTTCTGATGACCTCTTTCCTGACCCTCAGATCACCATGTCTCACCGTCTTAAGAAGATTGTCCACCGCCCTCTTGTCACCGATTTTTCTCAGGATATAGATTATATTCCTGACCACGTACCAGCGCTCGTCGGCAAGCCCCCGCGCCAGGGTGACAATGTCCTTGCTTCCCACAAAGATGAGTGCATCGATAACAAGTTTCCTCGCATGGATGGTCTGCAGGTCTCCCAGGATTTTCATGAACGGGACGATGGCGTTTCTGTCAAGGAATTTAACGAAGTCTTCAAACATCTTCTCGTCCACTTCCTGACCGCTGTCAAGCACCTCGCCCAGAAGGGTTATCACAGAATCGCTGCCTGCAAAAAGGATTATCCTCCTCATCTGCTTTTTCATCGCATCTTCCATGGAGGTTTCGTCCGTGAACGCCTTCAGACGAGACAGAACGTTCGTCACCAGATATATGTCTCCCCGGCCGATAGAAAACTCTATGGCGCTCGTGAAGAAGCCGACGAGGTCCTCCAGGTCGGTCCTGTTTTCAACCAGATAAAACATTTCAAAAAGGATATCGCTCAGCTTTTCAGTCTTGTCGAGCGAGTCTTTTTCCAACTCCTTAAGCAGCAGTTGCAGATCCTTGTCGGAAAGGGGCACAATCGAGAGATCTTTGACGACCTCCTCTTCCTTGAATGCGTCCTCGTATGCCTTCAGCAGGTTATCCTCGCCGGCCTCCTTTTCCTTAACCTCGGCAATTGCCCTGGCTTCGTAGTCTTCTTCGTCGACAAGCACAGCCTCATCCACGACATACCTGATGTTCTGAAAATCTTTTTCCCAGAAGAGTGTAACGATATCATCGTCGAAAGCTTCCCGGTTAAAATCAAGAGAGACAATCTTCAGAAAATCCTCCAACTCATCAAGGCTAAGCCCCTTTGAGAAAGAAATTTCGCGGAGTCCGTCCTTGAAAAAGAAAAGCGCGAGGTTGTCGTCCTTTTCCTGGCTGGAATATACAGTCTCGACATCGAAGAGTATCTCGTTCTGTCTGATCTTCAGCGTGAATTCGTCCCCCGAAAAAAAGAATTCCCTGAACTTGTCGTAACAGTCTTCAAGCGTGTTTGAATAAACCGGATTGTTTCGCGGATACATCCGCAAAATCTTTTTTGCTTTCAGGATGGATTGAACGATATCCTTCGCCTTTTTTGATTCTTCGACGAATTCCATTAGATAACTTTAGCACACCATGGCTGTCGTAATCCTACGCGAGGGATATCCTGCGTTCCCTCATGTAGTTCCTGATTATCATTGCTGCCGCATAAAGCCTCTGAAGCCTCACGTTGCGGACCCTTATGGCGTTGACATCGCCGGTAGGAAAGCGCTCGGTGCGTATTTCCACCTGGACCTTGGATATTTCCTGGTAAAGCTCGCGCAGCGTCTCGCCGTCAAAGGGCTTAAGAAACAATGGATTTACGGCAACGTAACCCTCTGCCACGTCCCTGATGAGAGCCTTAAGGCTCTTTCCCCTGACATTAGGCATCTTTCCTCTTTCTGTACAGAATTCTCGCCATTAGTATACCAATTTCATAAAGGATAATAATAGGAACCGCCATCAACGTCTGGTTGAAGGCGTCAGGCGTCGGCGTGAGAATGGCACCGAGTATGAAGGCAAAGAGCACTGCGAACTTCCTGTTCTTTGCGAGCGTCTTTGGAGAGACGAGTCCGAAACGGGCAAGAAACACGATAGCAAGAGGAAGCTCGAATATTAAGCCGAACGCAAGAATAAACTTCAGGCAGAAATCGATATAATCGCCAACGGAGAGCATGGGAACAAGATGCGCTGTCTTATAACCCAGGAGAAAAGTTATTGCGAAAGGGAGCACGATCAGAAAACAGAAAAGCGCTCCCACGAGAAAAAGCCCTGTCGCCGACGTCACAAAAGGAAGAACGTATTTCTTTTCTTTGGCGAGGAGACCGGGGGATACAAAACGCCAGAGCTGGTAAAAGATTGCCGGAAGTGAAACGATGAGGGCTCCCACGAAGGAGACTTTCAGGTTCATCCAAAATGCCTCGGCCGGCTTCAGAAAAACAAGCGGCGGAGAAGAAGCCTTTTTTATGGCCTGAATATAGGGAGAGGTGAGATGAAACCTCATTTCAATTTTGAGAGGAAACGTCAAAAGGCCGAATAAATCCTCGGAATAGTTAAATACAACGACAAAGGCGAGGAACAGGAAGACAAGGGCT
>JAWOKY010000028.1:0-14657 GCA_033853975.1 Thermodesulfovibrionales bacterium | reverse complement strand
GGCACTTCATGAATTGCCCCTACAAAATAAAAATCACTTCTGCATTGATCTGCGGAACGTTGCGTCAGCCTTCTGCGCTTTTTCATCTGCCAGCTGCATTTTTTCGTCCGCGAGCTTTTCCCTTTCTTCCGCCTGCTTCACAGCATCTTCAGCACGGGCTGCGGCAGCCTCTGCCTTTAAAGTGGCAGCATCAGCCGCCTGCTTGGCAGCCTGCGCATCCTGCGCTGCCTGATCGGCTTTTCCACGCGTCATCATTTCGTCCGACTGAACTTTCGCGAGGTCGCCTCTTGTTGCACAAGCCCCAAGAGTGACAGCGAGAACAAGCATGATTGAGATCATCGAAAGACTCTTCTTCATCGTCTGGTCACCTCCTTTCTCTCGGCGAGCTTCCTTGACGGTTCAATCAACGTACCGTCTATTTCCAATTCAATCTTGAGGCGTCTGACAGCCTCTTTTGCCTCCCCGATATCATTGAAGGGGCCAGCGATAACACGGTAGTCCGCGTTCTCTGATACCACCCTTGCGGGTATCTGCGGACCCAGGTGGTTGATCATGGCCGCAATCTTCACAGCATCGATTGCCTCAGGCAGGTCGGCAGCCAAAACTGACCACGCATCCGGTTTCAGTTCCGGTATTTCCGGTCTGCCGTATAATTCGGCCGGGTGCCTGACTTCTAAGGTCTCCGCAGCCTCTTTTCCGCCTCCCTGCCTGAGCTCGAATATGGGGACAGGAATCCCCCGGGCCTCGGCCAATACCTTCTTGACTTTGCTCCAGTCAAGTGGGCGCCCCGATTCCTTTTCAATATTTCTCAATTTTCTGTATATCCTGTCAAATTCGGCAGCGTCCAGGTCTTCGGGCGCCGCATGAACTTCCATGTAAACTACTCCATCACGTTGACCCACAAGATATGGCTGGTTAACGATGTTGACGGGCGTTTTGACCGGCGTGTTCGCAAAGAGTTTTTTCACATCTTCAGGATAGAGTCTTATGCAGCCATTGGTTGCCCTGAGGCCGATGCTGGCAGGCTTATTGGTGCCATGGACCAGATAACTCGGCTTGCTTAAATATAGCGCATACTCTCCCAGAGGATTTTCAGGTCCCGGCGGAACATTAGCGGGCAGAGGATCTCCTTTTTCCCGATGATCCTTGGCGATTGAGGCAGGCACATGCCAGGTCGGCCGGGTTGCCTTGCGCTCCACATACATCTGCCCCATCGGCGAGGGGCGCTCTTCCATACCGACACCGGTCGGATAGGTCGACACCGTCATTTGCTCATTAGCCCCTTTATATTGAAAAAGTCTCATTGCGGCCAGGTTGATCACGATGCCTTTTCTGGGAGCGTCCGGCAGGATAAAACTCAACGGCAGAATGATACGTTCTCCGGCGTTAGGCGCCCATGTATCCACCCCCGGATTAGCCGCATGAACCACATTGATTCCCAGGCTGAAGTGTCTTGCAATATCCGGCAGCGTATCCCCCTTTTCAAGGGTGATGAATGCCATCCGGCCGATGACATCATCTCCTTTTGCAACTGAAAAATCATTTCGTTCGACATCTTCTTCCAGATGTCTTGGAAGGGGCATGTTTACCTCATGAACGCTTTTCGTCGTAGCACATCCATTGAGATAAAAGATGATGACAAGAATAACTGTAAGATGAAGTCTGTTGGATAAGAGTGATGTTTCAATGGTTCGGCGCATGGTTCCTGCCAATTTTCACCCCTTCCTTTCGTGAAGTAGAGTCCTTTGTTCTAAGGACCTATGAAAAATGATGGATGACGTTCTCCACAATTATTCCAGTTGGACGCAGATGGGTCAAGTTAAGTTATCTTAATCATTCTGGAATTCAAACTTCTCGTCACGGCTTACAGGGATGAAATGTGGGCCGGGTAGCGAAAGGTCTTTCTGATCTGCGTCTCATTGCATAATGCTTGATCGCATAATTATCATAACAGGCCATTCTCTCTTTGAAAGCAAATATGAGGGTTATGCGATCTCCTGATCATTCGAAGTTCAAGTTGACATGTTTCGATTTTCTTTGCTATAAGTAGAAAGAACTTCCCGATAATGCAGACCCTTTCGTGAGAAGGGATGGAAGGCGGCGGATCTGACATAGACAAAGATCCAGCGCCACCAAAGGATCAAACCAAACAATATAGCGGAAGGAGAGTTCCCATGAAACAATCGGCGACGCAAACAATGAGAAAGCACAAGAGAGTGCCTATGGCGGTACCCGCCTTCTACGACGACCGCCAGTACCCGACCAATGAAAAAGAAACACTCCTGTCGCAGGCAACAGTTCGTGATTTCTCCGAGTCGGGTATCTGCCTGTTTACCAACGTGCCTCTGCACAGGGGGGAGAGCATTACTGTTTTTTGCAAAGATATCTGGAGCGCCGAGAAATGCGGTACCGTTTTGTGGTGCAATACAGTGGACCTCAGGCTTTTCAGAGTGGGGGTGAGTCTTCAGTAGGCACCCATCGCCATTTAAAGACATACGGCAAGCAGTCGTAATTATCGTCACTCTCCATTGAAACACCATTTCTGCCATGATGTGAAGAGCACATATTCCTGAGCACTGCAAGAAAATCAAGAGGATGACTATTTTCAAAAAAGGTCCGCTCTTCAGGGCGGAGGATCTCATCCCTTACGTCCATCAGGTTATGCCGGCCACCCGTTTTTTTCTCGTTCCCCGATTGTGATATCATTATTTAACCACCTGAATGATGGCATTTGAGGGCATCGCTGATGAGTACTAAGTGGAAATGCAGACGCTGTGATACCGATATGGTTCGGATTTCGCGTGATTGGTGGGCACACCTCTTGCCATTTTCAAGGTATTACTGCTGCAAGAAGTGTCAGTCCAGGTATTTATACTTTCTCGGACTTCTCGTCCCGGCACCTTCAAGGAGGCTGATAGTATCAGTGATTTGTCTCTTCGTCGGCATATTTCTGGCGGTCCTTCCCTTCTTGTTTTGGTCCTTGCCCGAAATTGATTCGGGCTTCAATTATGCTGTCGTTGTACATTCCTCTGATGGCGGTGACCTTGCTGAATTCTATAAGGAGCGGAGATTCTTTGTTCCCGGCCGTGATATCCCTGCCACGGTCAGGAAAGCGGTCCTTGCCGCGGAGGACCAGAGATTTTATTTGCACCACGGCTTTGATATGGAGGGAATTCTGCGTGCGCTCAGGAGAAATATTGCCGCGCGTTCGGTTGTTGAAGGTGGAAGCACAATAACACAACAGCTCGCCAAGATGCTTATAAAAAACCCGGAACGGAGTTTTTCACGAAAGCTCCACGAGATGGTTATCGCAATAGAACTTGAATGGAAATACTCAAAAGAGGAAATTCTGGGCACATACCTGAACCTCGCATATTTCGGAGAGAGGGTCTATGGAATAGAGGCGGCAGCCAGGACTTACTTCAATAAGCCTGCGGCGGACCTCAGCATCTCAGAGGCAGCATTGCTTGCAGGGCTTCTGAAAGCCCCAACCTCATATTCTCCTTTGAAGAATCCGGCAGCGGCGCGCGAAAGAACGAAGATTGTGTTGAAGAAAATGCTGGACCTCAATTTTATCTCCCGCAGCGAATACGCGCAGGCCCTTTCTGTTGCACTTCCTGAGAGGGATTACTATCAGCGCAGATACAACGCCCCTTATTTCATCGACTTTATGAGGCAGCAGTTGTCTGCAAAGTATGGTGACGTTATTTATCAGAAGGGGTTTCATGTATATTCCACGATCGATCCAACAATGCAGGCCCTCGCGGAACAGGCGGTGAGAGACGGGGTACGGAGGGTAGAGCTCCGGACAAGGCCGGGAGTGCAGGCGGCACTTGTTGCTATGGATATCCGGACCGGCGAGATAAAGGCGATGGTTGGGGGGAGTGACTTCAGCGCCTCCGAGTTCAACCGTGCCACCATGGCGCTAAGACAACCCGGCTCGGCCTTTAAAACCTTTGTATACGCCGCGGCGTTTCAAAATGGCATGTCGTGCAATGACAGCATCCTTGATGAACCTGTCGGCATCCTGGAACCGGAGACCGGCCGCTGGTGGTCGCCGAGAAATTCCGAAGATGAATACCACGGAAACGTATCCCTCAAGGCCGCCTTTGCACTATCTCTTAATTCGGCAACGGTGAGGCTTGCCCAGATGATCGGATTTGACAGCGTGCGCAAAATGGCGAGGCAATGCGGCATAACCTCCAGACTGGCTACTCATCCGTCTATAGCGCTCGGTTCTTTTGAGGTAACCCCTATTGAGCTGACCGCAGCCTATGCAGCTATTGCAACGGGCGAAAAAGTGGAGCCTGTGGCCTATACTCTGATCAAAGACAAAAATGGCTCGGTTGTGGAACGTTCCTTGGTTTCGCCTCAGGCGGTTTTGTCTACTGATATCGTGGAGAAGATGAGAGTGCTCCTGCGTGCGACAATCGAGTCCGGGATTGCCGGCATGGCACGAGCGGTGCCCCGGACCGTCTATGGAAAGACCGGTACCACCAATGATTACTCTGACGCATGGTTTGTAGGCTTTGACGACCGTCTGGCAGTAGGAGTATGGGTCGGCAGGGATGATCATGCCACCCTCGGCATCGGGGAAACCGGTTCAGAGACGGCCCTGCCGATATGGACAGAATTCATGAAACGGGTAAAGTATTAAGATCATGCAATAGATTGCTTTAAATTCTTCCTCCACACTGATCTTCCATGACCATGCCGGCCCCGCAATGGGACCGGCATTTGTCCGAATCTCCGCAATCGCGGCTCATGCTGTCTTGGAAGCGCCGAATATCTTCGACGTGACGGACGTAGGGATGGAGGCATTCTTGAGTTCATCCTCGAACTGCTTCAGAATGCAGCTTTGTGTCTTCAGGTCCTCCATGAGATAGGAAAGCAGGAAACTCGTGATAAAAGGCCTGCTTTGGACAGCCGACCCTTCCGCATCACAGAGTTTTTCCCCTTCAGCCTCCAGGTACTTGTTGATATACCCCGAAAGGATTCGAAGCTCATCAGGACTCAAATTGACCGCCTCTTTCTTCATGCTATCGATGATCATCTGCTGCAGAAGACCGCGCTTTTGCGCTTCGAGCTCAATCACCTTAAGAATAATCTTTGTGAGCATGTTCTTGGCATTTGGCATCTCCTTGTTTGCAAATTCGACGGTATCTGCCTCAACCCTCTGCCAATCCGCTATTACATCCATCATATTGCGTTTATCTTTAGCTCTTGCCATCGTAGTCTCTCCTTCCCGGTGAGGTTAACGCCGATTTTCTCACCTTCTTATATATAAATTATATCTCGCCGGGCCGGCTCTTAATAGCGACTGATTTTTGATAAATACGCAGAAAATGGACCTCTTTCGGCGAAAAGAGACCTTCTGTAAACCAATCTTCTTTTTTTGACCTTTTATCAGCATGCAGCTTGAGCTACAACGAAATGACGTATTTCGGCTTTAAGCGGGCCGACGGCCCCTGCCGTAGATGACAGTCATCTCCAGCAATTTCTGTTGCATCGGCTCAGTTATGTGATCCGGCCGAAGCCTCCATTCCCAGTTGCCCTGGCCGACGGAGGGCCGGTTCATCCTGCTGTCTCCGCCGAGGCCCAGGATATCCTGCATCGGGATTATGACCTGGTCAGCTACAGACGCCATTGCCAGCCTGATGAATTCCCATTGGACTTCCCCCACGGGCATCTCCCTTCCGCAGTACCGGAAAAATCTTTTTTTTTCGTCTTCGGATGCGTCTTGCTCGAACCACCCGCGCACCGTGTTATTGTCGTGCGTCCCGGTATAGACCAGACAATTCCGCTCATAGTTGTGCGGCAGATACGGATGCTGAGGGTCGTCCTCCCCGAAAGCGAAGAGCGGAACCTTCATCCCCGGAAGGTCGAACAAACGCATGACTTCACTGACGTCGGGGGTAATAAGACCGAGGTCCTCAGCTACGATGGGAAGACTGTGAAAATTCTTCCTGAGGCACTGCAGGAAATCTCTTGCGGGGGCCTGGACCCATTTTCCCTTCGCTGCCGTTTTTTCTCCCGCGGGAACCTCCCAGCAGGCCACAAGGCCCCTGAAATGGTCGATTCTCAGGATATCAAAGAGATCGAGATGATGGGCCACGCGCTCAACCCACCATCGATATCCGCTCTCTTTGAGAACGGCCCAGCTATAGACGGGATTACCCCACAACTGTCCGGTGCTGCTGAAATAGTCGGGCGGAACGCCGGAGACGAAAACGGGTCTCTTTTCTTCGTCCAGCTTAAAGAGATCCGGGTTTGCCCAGACATCGGCGCTGTCGAAATTCACATGCATCGCGAGATCACCGAAAAGTCTTATCCCTTTCTCCCCGCAGAACGATTTCAGTCTCTGCCACTGATCCGAGAAAATGTATTGCCAGAATTTCTCCCTTTCTATCTGTGGAGAATATTCTTTCCTGATCTCCCCTATGCCCTGGGCACTCCGGTCCCTCAGCATCTCAGGCCACCGGGCCCAGGTTTCCCCTTTCATATGCTTTTTTATGACGGCGAAAAGGGAGAAATCATCAAGCCAGGAGCCGTTTTTCAGACAAAAGTCCTCAAAGAATCTTATTTTCTCCCTGTTGTTCGTGAAGTTACGATAGGCAAGTTCCAGCAGTCTGGTCTTATAGGAAATCACCGACGCGAAATCGCAGCGCCCGGCAGGAAACGGAGGGAGAGGCTCGAGGTCTTCTGTGGTGAGAAGGCCTTGCTCGGTCAGGAGATCCGGACTTATGAGGATCGTGTTTCCTGCAAAGGCCGAGATGCTGCTGTACGGTGAATTCCCATAGAGCGGGTCGGTCAGAGTAAGAGGCAGAACCTGCCAGATGCGTTGCCCGGTCCTGACAAGAAAGTCGACAAACGCGTAGGCACCCGGTCCGAGGTCTCCGACGCCATAAGGCGAGGGAAGGGACGTTATATGCAAAAGGACGCCTGACCCTCTTTCCAGGGGCGGGACGGATGTAGTTTTATTTGTGGTCATTAAGACATCTTCCCGCACCGCATGCTACTTCCTTTTTCCCATCGGTTCGTAAGAGCATCCTAGGGGACCGCAGTAATTGCCGACGTATTCCGATGTCGGCCGGTATAGCATCGGCTTTTCCTGGGCCTCGGCGAATTTTTCCTCGATGATATGCGCGCACCAGCCGGCGATCCTCGACACCGCAAATACCGCCGTCATCAGATCATTCGGGATTCCCATCATGTGGTAGACCGGAGCACTGTAGAAATCGCAGTTCGGCTTGAGCGTAGTCTTCCCCCTTTTTCCAAGCTCGGCAAGGGCCGCCTCTTCGATTGCCGCCGAGATCTTATACCACTTCTTCTGGCCGAGTTTATTCCCAAGCTCGACCGACATCGCCTTCAGAATTTTTGCCCTCGGATCATCCGTCTTATAGACGGCATGCCCTATACCCATTATCCTCTTCCCCTCATTGAGCTGCCTTTTCACCCAGCCCTCAATATCCTTCTCATGTTCGAGCAGGACAAGCGCCTTCATCACCTCTGCATTTGCGCCGCCATGCAGGCTCCCCGAAAGCGCCCCTATTCCGGCTGCAACGCCGGCATACATATGTGCCCTTGTCGAAACTACCTCGCGGCAGGCGAAGGTAGAGGCATTGAATGTGTGGTCCGCGTGCAGCACGAGACAGACATCGAGATCGCGGGCTATCTCTTCGTCGGGTTTTTCCCCTGTGAGCTGCCAGAGAAAATTGCCTGCATGGGACAAGGTGTCGTCGGGAGGAAGGGGTTCCAACCCGTTTCTTACGCGGTGCCAGGCGGCAACGATGACCGGTATCCTTGCGATCAGCTTCGTCGCCTTCGAAACATTGCCATCCCTTGTCTCGTCCCCGAGGTCTGGGTCCGCCATCGCAAGGAGGGGAACCGAGGCCTGAAGCACATCCATGGGATGTGCCTTTGCCGGCCACTTTCTAAGACTCGCATAAATAAAATCGGGAAGATCTCTCGCCTCAGCCACCTCACGGTTGAATCTGTCGAGTTCAGTCTTGCCGGGAAGGACCCCGTTTAAAAGAAGCCATGCGGTTTCGAGAAAGGAAGATTTCTCCGCGAGCTCCTCGATTCTGTAACCTCTGTAGATGAGGACCCCTTTTTCTCCGTCGATGTAACTGATCTTGGTATCAGCGACCGTGACTCCCCTCAACCCGATATTTTTCACCTTAACGTTTTCCTTCATCATATATCCTCTCCTCTCATAACCCGCTGCTACGCGCCTTTGAATTCAGGCCTCCTCTTTTCGAGAAATGCCTTTATCCCCTCGACGTGATCTTCCGAGGCAAAACATTCCACGAAGGAAGAAACCTCCATCTCAAGTCCATTCCCGATCTCACCGGATTTATTGATCAGCGTCTTTGCCTTACCGAGCGCCACGGGGCTCTTTTGGGAAAGCAATTCGGCAAGCTCCAGGGACCTCTCCATCAGCTCTTCGTCCCCCACCACCCTGTTGACAAGACCGATAACCTCAGCCTCGTTTGCGTCGATGATATCCCCCGTCAGTATCAGCTCCTTCGCCTTTCCGATTCCAACGAGCCTCGCAAGCCGCTGAGTCCCGCCGAAACCCGGGACTATTCCAAGGTTCACTTCTGGCTGACCGAATTTAGCGCTCCTCGAGGCTATTCGTATGTCGCAGGCCAGAGCTATCTCGCATCCTCCGCCAAGGGCGTAACCGCTGACAGCCGCAATAACCGGCTTACGCATGTCCTCTACCCGGCTGCAGATCGCCTGCCCGAGCCTCGAAAAGACCTCCGCCTGTTTCCGGTCTTTATCCTTCATTTCCCTGACGTCGGCCCCTGCGCTGAAATGCCTGTTGCCCGTGATCACGAGGCACCTTGTTTGTTGGTCCCCCTCGAGGTTGGCAAGCACATCGCCGAGTTTTCGTAGTGTCGCGGAATTCAGGATGTTCAGGGATTCAGGCCTGTCCAGGACAACTGTTGCCACCGCCCCTTCTTTTTCTACCCTCACCGAATCAGCGATATCCATAGAACCCCTCCCCGCTTTTCTTTCCCAGCTTTCCGGCAGCGACCATTTTTTTCAGGAGAGGACAGGGTCTGAACTTTTCTCCAAGTTCGCCGGTCAGGATCTCGAGTATTTCGAGACAGGTGTCAAGCCCGATGAAATCGGCAAGTTCAAGGGGGCCCATGGGGTGGTTCGCCCCAAGTTTCATTATCGTATCGATGTCCTCTTTCCCGGCTACACCCTCCTGCAGACAGAAGATCGCCTCGTTGATCATGGGCATAAGCACCCTGTTTGAGACAAAGCCTGGTACGTCCCCTGCCACAACAGGCGTCTTCCCCATTCTTTCAGCCACGGCTTTGACCACCGCCACCGTATCCTCCCGCGTCTGAAGCCCTCTTACGACCTCCACGAGCCGCATGCTGTATACGGGATTCATGAAATGCATACCCACAAAGCGGTCAGGCCTCCTGGTGGCGCTGGCGAGTCTCGTAATGGAAATCGATGACGTATTGGTCGCAAATATTGCGGCATCAGAGCAGATTCCATCCAGTTGTCGAAAGATCTCCTTTTTGGTCTCTTCCTTTTCTGTCACCGCCTCTATGACGAGATCCACATCTTTACAGTCGAAAAGTTCCGCACTCGGCCGGATGTTTGAAAGCGTTCTTTCCTTTACGCCTTCTTCGAGTTTTCCTTCGCTCACCCGGCGTTCGAGTCTTTCCTTTATCCTCCTGAAACCTGCCTTTGCAAATTCCTCCCCGGCATCTTCGAGTATCACTTCATATCCGCTCTGGGCCGCAACCTGTGCAATGCCACTGCCCATCGTCCCCGCGCCGATAACAGCAAGTCTGCGTATCTCCACGACCTTTACTTCTCCACGATCAGGGCAAGCGCGTTGCCGCCGCCAAGGCAGAGGGTGGCCAGTCCCCGTTTGAGTCCTCGTTCCTTCAGCGCGTACAGCAGCGTCACAAGGATCTTCGCGCCGCTACAGCCAATGGGATGGCCCATCGCAACGGCACCGCCGTTTACGTTAAGTTTTTCAAACGGGATGCCGAGTTCCCGGGCAACCACTATCGTGGCAGGAGCATACGCCTCATTATGTTCGATAAGATCGATATCTGACATCGAAAGGCCTGCTTTATCAAGCAGTCTTCTTACCGTGGGAATCGGGGCCTCCATTACGTCTTCGGGTCTGGTCCCGCCTATGACGTAATCCGCGATCCTCGCAAGCACCGGCATGCCGAGTTCGTGGGCCTTCTTCGCCGAGGTGATCACGAGTGCGGCCGCGCCGTCGCTGATCTTCGAGCAATTGCCTGCGGTCAGGATTCCGTCCTTCTTGAAGTAGGGCGGCAGTCTGGATAGTTCCTCCGTCGAGGTGTCTTCTCTCACACACTCGTCCCGCCCGAAGAGGTCGCCCGGCGTCTCGACAGCCACTATTTCTTCCCTGAACCTGCCCTCTCTTATCGCAGCAAAGGCCTTCCGGTGGCTTGAAAGACTGAATTCATCCGCCTCCCGTCTTGTGATCCCATACTTCGCTGCCGTCCTCTCCCCGGTCATTGCCATATGATAGTCGTTATAGACGTCCCATAGGCCGTCACGTATCATGGCGTCCGTTACCGAGGCATCACCAAGTCTCATTCCCCACCGGAAGCTTTGAACAAGATGGGGAGCAGCGCTCATATTTTCCATTCCGCCTGCAACGACGATCTCCGCGTCGCCTGCCTTCACGGCCTGCGCCGCAAGCATAACCGCCTTCAGTCCGGAACCGCATACCTTGTTTACCGTGTATGAGCCGATCTCAACCGGCAGCCCCGCATAAATGGCTGCCTGCCGTGCGGGGTTCTGTCCGAGGCCGGCCGAGATGACATTCCCCATTATGACCTCATCCGGGGCATCTGCCGACAGTCCTGCCCTCCTCACCGCCTCCCGTACGACAGCAGCCCCGAGTCTGGTCGCAGGAACATCCCTGAGTGAACGACCAAACCTTCCGATAGCGGTCCTGACGCCGCTTGCGATCACGACTTCCTCAGCCATAGCCCCTCACTCCACACAATTCCTCTAAAGTGATATAGTGATAATAGTCAAAGTATATCAACTTTTTCTTTAACATCAACGCAGAGAGAAGTAATGAGGAAGCGGAATGGATTTCTCTTTTACACCGGAAGAGGAACGATTCAGAAGCTCCGTGAGGGAGTTCTGCGAGGGAACGATCGCGCCCTCGGCTGCCCTGATCGACGACGAAGGCCGAATCCCGGATGAGTTAATCGCGGCGATGGGGAGCGCAGGCCTCCTTGGCATAACCGTATCGGGAGAGTACGGCGGAAAGGGGGCAGATTTCATAAGAGCGGCGATCGCTGCGGAGGAAATCGCAAGGGCGGAGATGAGTATGGCTACGGCCGTCTACTATCTCGTTGAAGCAGGATGGGGCTTTCTCTTCGAGAGGTACGGCACGAAAGAGGCAAAGGAAGAGGTCCTTCCGCCCGTGGTGCAGGGAAAGACGTTTCTCGGCATTGCCTCAACGGAGGCAACGGGAGGATCCGATATCGCCTCCACCTCCACTTCACTGAGCAAAAAGGACGGAAAGTTTTTCATCAACGGGGCGAAGTCCTTCATCAGCGGGGTAAGGGAGGCTGCCGAGCGCGGCGGAGGATTTGTGACGGTTGTGAAGACAGACCCCTTAGCAGGCCACAGAGGGCTTTCTCTTTGTTACCTGCCGGTGAAGGGCAGGGAAGAAATAACAATAAACACCTCGAAGCAGATGGGGAGGGAGGGGATCTCAAACGGGTTCATAAGTATAAAGAACGCCGAGATTCCCGATCACTACCTCATAGGGGAATGGAACAGGGGGTTCTATTACGCAATGGAAGGCTTTAACTGCGCCAGGACGCTTGTGGCTGCTGCCTGCTTAGGGGCTGCAGAAAGAGCCCTCGAATCGGGCATAGAGCATATGAAGCGGAGAAGACTCTTCGGCAGGCCTTTGTCTACCTTCGAAGGACTTCAGTTTCAGCTGGCGGAGGACCATGTGAAACTTCATTCGGCAAGACTCCTTGTTTACCGTGCAGCCTGGATGCTCGACCGGATGTACTCGGAAAACAGGTTCAGCCATGGCGAGGTAAACGGGGCCGTTGCCGCGGCGAAGCTCTCTGCACCTCAAGCGGCCTTCGACATCATAAAGGATGTGATGATGTGGCACGGGGCCTTAGGTTACACAAAAGAGGCCGGTTTCGAACGCGGACTGAGAGGGGTTGCTTCTTATCTAATGGGGGCCGAGGGCGCGATGAACATCATGAAGATCATCATAGGGAAGGAACTGCTCGGCAGGGAGAACCTCTCTTAAAAGAAGAAGGATCCCCGTTCAGCAGCCGGTACCCGGGAAGGCAGAAGGGAGGTCACACATATCCATTCTGTCGCCGCAAACCGCATTGTTTACGACACGCCTCAGTTGCCCAATCGCGTATGGTTTCTGCAGAACTCCGGAGAAACCGTACCGCGCGAATTCTGCCATCGCAGGATCCTGCAGGTCCCCACTCGATACAACGGCTCTTACCCCGGGATCGACCTCGAGAAGTCTCTTCATCGCTTCCCTTCCGTCCATGCCGCCGTGGACGTTCAGATCCATGATCACAGCGTCAAAGGGATTCCCGGACTCTCTTGCCTTCATATAGCTGGAAATAGCCTCTGCGCCGTCCGATACCGGATGGGCCTCATATCCCAGGGCAAAAAGCATAACACATAGTATGCTTCTGACGATCTCCTGATCGTCCATGACCAGGACTCTGCCCTTGTAAACATTGGGCTGGTCCCCGGCAGACTTCCGAATAGCGGCAAGCAACGACCCGTTGTTCCGCCTTGGAAGACGGCAGGCGTCACCGCAGACCTCTCCGTAATCAACTGCCGGCTCTGTCTCTCCAGCTCTGTGCATATTCTTTTTTCCTCTCCTCTTCGAAAAAAAAGCGAATTAAACCGCGTCTTTATGGACCCGTGATTCATGCATGCAGCGTTGCCTTGGCACACATGTATCAATGGTAGAACAGGGGAAAGAAAAAAAATATAGGCATATGTCTGATTTCCTTGTAGGGTTTAGTCCTACATCAGCAGGGGGCTGATGCGGACGGGCTCGAAGGAGATGATCAGGGGCTGTGCAGCGATGCAAATTACTCTTGACCTTTCCAAATTTTCTGTGTGATACTATTCCCGAAGTTTCAGAAGTTTTTGTTGCATGGCCCACCGCAGAGACTTTGAGCTTTTAGGGTTTTTTTGTCGCAGCAATTCTGAATCTTCAAATTTAAAAACTGGTTAGGAGGTTAGAGCAGTATGCAGAAAGGAACAGTAAAGTGGTTTAACGAAACCAAAGGCTACGGATTCATCACGAAGGAAGATGGACAGGATGTCTTTGTCCACTATTCGGAGATTCAATCCAATGGTTTTAAAACCCTTGCTGAAGGCCAGGCAGTGACTTTCGAAGTTGCAGACGGCCCGAAAGGTCCAAAGGCAGTGAATGTTGCGAGGATTTGACAGAAAGCGGATTTATTACTACTCAGGAATGGAATAATGTTCTTTAAGCCCCTCGCTGAGGGGCTTTTATTTCATAGAAGTCAGGTTCTTACGGGCATTCATCAGTCTCTCGTATTTCTCGGCTCCGATGCAGTCCCTGGCAGCGGGACACCACTCAATACAGGACGGCCCCATCTCGCGGGTCACCTTCTTCCCGCACTTTACGCAGTCCGTTTCCACCTCGTCCGTCCAGATCTCATTAGGCGTATCGCACCAGAAACACCGCACCTCTTCAGGATAGGGGGTCCTTATTTCTCTGCTTCCTGGGCAACCTTCCTTCATCATCTTAGTTTTATTGTAACAGATACGCTTTTTCTGTATATGAGCTGCATCATAAAAAAGGGAAAAACAGATGGGGATATTAAACGACCACGGCATGGGAGCCTGAGGTGACTTCGATCACCTCTGACCGCCCCAGCGCGGATATATATTGTGCTCAACTCCCATGGCATCAAGGATTCTGCCTGCAATGAAATCTACCATGTCGTCAAGGGTTCCGGGCTTGTGATAAAAACCACAGACAGGCGGGACGATTCTGACCCCCAGCCTCGCAAGTTTCAGCATATTCTCGATGTGTATTGCGCTGAAAGGCATTTCTCTCGGGGACACAACCAGACGCCTGCCCTCTTTAATCGTCACGTCAGCCGCCCGTTCGATGAGGCTGTTCGAATACCCTCCCGCAATGCCTGCAAGGCTCTTCATTGAACAAGGCACTACAAACATGCCATCGGTCCTGAAAGACCCGCTCGAAACAGGCGCCTCGAAATTTCTCTCACCGTAATAATAGACAAGCTTTGAGCCGCTGAAGGTCCTTATCCGTTCCTGGATGTCTTCATCGGTACCGCCCGCCCATTCGATGCCTGTTTCCTCCCTTATGATCGAAAAGGACTGTCCCGACACAATGACATGCACCTCGGCCGAAAGAGCCAGTTCCCTGAGCACCCTCATTCCTATGACGGGACCTGTGGCACCGGTTATCGCAAGAACGTACTTTTTCATGCCACATAATTGATCAGCGTAAAGATGAATATCGTCATGCTGATATAACCGTTCATATTCATGAATGCCATGTCGAGTTTGCTCAAATCATTTTCCTTGATAAGAGAATGCTCGTATACAAACAGTGCTGC
>JAWOKY010000027.1:0-100562 GCA_033853975.1 Thermodesulfovibrionales bacterium | reverse complement strand
ATCGATGCCGAGGTATCCGCTCACGTGAAGGTGAATGTTGTGCCGGAATGAAACAGACTGAAGTAAGTCTTGACAAGCTTCCCCCTCAGAATGTCGAGGCGGAGGAATCTGTTCTAGGGGCCATACTGCTCGACAACAACGCGCTGACGGCCACGCTTGAACTGCTCAGCCACGAAGACTTTTACAAGGATGCGCATCGGCGGATCTTCCTCGGCATGATCGAGCTCTTCGACAGGAACGAGCCGATAGATATCGTTACGCTTACCGACTGCCTGAAGCGTAAAAATGAGCTCGACAGCATAGGCGGACCGCAGTATCTCACCTCGCTTGCCATGTCTATCCCTACGTCGGCGAACATACGGTATCATTCGAAGATAGTCAGGGAAAAGGCGATGCTTAGGGGGCTCCTGCGTTCGGTGACGGATATCGCCAGGAACGTCTATGACGGTGAACTCGATGCGGAAGAACTGATCGATTACGCGGAGAAGTCTGTCTTCGACCTTTCGGACAAGAGGATCAAGGTGTCTTTTTCGTCGCTCCGGGAGGTGATCAAGGACAGCTTCCAGATGATCGAGCAGCTCTATGACAAAAAGGAAATGATCACGGGGGTTCCGACCGGTTTTGCTCAGATCGACGAATTGACGACCGGCCTTCAGCGGGGCGACCTGATCATCATCGGAGGAAGGCCGTCAATGGGTAAGACCGCCTTCAGCCTGAATATCGCGCAGCACGTCGGCGTTCATAAAAAAGAGCCGGTGGCGATATTCAGCCTTGAAATGTCTAAGGAGCAGCTTGCCTTCAGGATGCTCTGTTCAGAAGCCATGGTCGATTCAAACAGTATCAGGAAGGGGTTCATCAGGAAGGAGGACTGGCACAACCTCACGAATGCCGCCGGCAATCTTGCCGCAGCCCCGATCTTCATCGACGATTCTGCGGGCGTTACGGTGCTCGAGATGCGTGCGAAGGCAAGAAGGCTCAAGGCCGAGCACGGACTCAGCCTCGTGATCGTGGACTACCTGCAGTTGATGAGAGGCCGTGGGAACGCGGAACGGCGCGAACAGGAGATATCCGAAATCTCCCGGTCTCTCAAGGCGCTTGCAAAGGAACTTCGGGTGCCCGTGATCGCGCTGAGCCAGCTGAACAGGGGGGTGGAAAACAGGACGGAAAAGAAACCAACCCTGGCTGACCTGAGGGAATCGGGCGCTATCGAACAGGACGCAGACGTTATAATCTTTCTCTACAGGGATGAGGTATACAACAAGAAGAAGGAAGACAATAAGGGGAAGGCCGAGATCATCATTGCCAAGCAGAGAAATGGTCCGACAGGTGAGATACCGCTGACGTTTATTTCGCACTGTACGAGGTTTGAGAATTATACCGACCGCGAGTATTACAGTGAGGAAGACGCCTTCTAGTACCGACTCAGACGGAGACGCGAGGGATGACGGCCTCGTTTGAGAGTCAGACGATGACCTTCTTTCCCCGAATCGGGGCAGACTTTTAGGAATCCCCAGGAGGGAACCATGAAGAGGACGGCCGCAGTAGCAGGACAGTTTTATCACGGGACCGCTCCCAGACTGACCCAGCAGGTGGAACAGCTCATTGACCGGGACGCTCCGAAGGAGGACGCCATCGGCATTCTTTCACCTCATGCCGGACTGATATATTCGGGGGCCGTAGCCGGTGCCGTATATTCGGCGATCAGGTTCCCGCAGACGTTTGTTCTTCTCGGACCCAACCACACCGGCCTTGGGCAGAAGATTTCCATAATGGATGAGGGAGAATGGGAGATACCGACGGGGACGTTCTCCATCGACAGAAAACTTGCGGGCAAGATAGCCCTTTCAACCGACAGGGTCGTTCGGGATTCACAGGCCCATATCTTCGAGCACTCCCTTGAAGTGCAGCTCCCTTTCATTGCATGTTTCTCATTGGACGTGAAAATCGTGCCGATCACCTTTCTTGCAGCTTCCCTGGAGGATTGCCGCGAGACCGCTGCTGCGATTGCACAGGCGGTAAATAGTGTCGATTATCCTGTTGCTATCGCCGCAAGCTCGGATATGAGTCACTACCTTCCGGAGAAGGTCGCAAGGCAGAAAGACAAAAAGGCGATAGACAGAGTGCTGGCGCTCGATCCGGAGGGTCTGTACGAAACGGTCACAAAAGAGAAGATAACCATGTGCGGCTTCATCCCTTCGACGGTCATGCTCCTGGCAGCGAAACTGCTCGGCGCGGGATCTGCACGACTTGTCAGATATGCCACATCGGGAGAGGTAAGCGGCGATTACGACAGCGTGGTTGGATACGCCGGCATCATAGTCAGATGAGCTGTGGAATCTTCCGGTTTTGATCTTCGGGTTTTGATATCAGCAGGGGAAAACCGTGGTACAATGACCATAATGGAACTTAATCTGAGCGTTGCGGTTTCGTGAGGCGAACATGAGCATTCTCCCTGAGGGCGAACAGCTGAGAAGGGCTGTCAAATGGATATCCGGCATGCGTCTTGAGCATCCAGAGACCGATCTTGCAAAACTGATCGGAGAAGCCTGTCTTAAGTTTGATTTGTCCCCAAAGGACGCAGATGTCCTTCTGCATTTTTTTGAGCAGGCAAAAGAAGATCAGAATCTGTGAAATTATCTGTGTTACTGAAGATGCGACAGGATGCCTCGGCTCAGTTGCTTATCTGTAACAGCAGTTCGAGGGCCTTCCTGTAATCTGCAGATGCCTCTTTCAGCATTTTTCCGTTTTCGTACGTCTCGGCCCTGAGGAGATAGATCCTGTAATCGAAGGGATTCAGAGACAGGGCGGTGTCGAATGCTGCAAGCGCCTCTTTCAATCTTCCGTCTTTTCCGAGGGCATATGCCAGATAATAATGTGAAGGCGTATATGAGCCCATCTGTGCGGCTTTGTCGAGGATGTCGATCGCGTCCTTGATCCTGCCTGTCATGCAAAAAAGATATCCGAGCTCCGTCAGTACCGCGACGTTGTCCGGCTCCACCGTGAGGGCTTTTCGCAGTATCTCCTCGGCATTGGCGTTATCTCCGTCCGTGACGTATAATTTGGCCAATTCTACATAGGGAAGCATGTATCTCGGATCTTTTTCTATCGCTTTTTTCAGCAGGGGATAGGCCATCATGTTCATCTTCTTCTTTATAAATGCCCTTCCGAGGTTAGCGTCGGCGATAGCGTCGTACCGGGGCTGAT
This sequence comes from Thermodesulfovibrionales bacterium, assembly GCA_033853975.1. Lineage (GTDB taxonomy): Bacteria > Nitrospirota > Thermodesulfovibrionia > Thermodesulfovibrionales > UBA6898 > JAWOKY01. Next base: position 97,358 of record JAWOKY010000027.1, on the reverse strand, counting down.
ATTTCGGCACCACCTCCGTCCTGGGTTTCTCTCCGACAAGCGTAAGGAGATAATCGAACATCTGTTCAGTGCCCACGAGAGGAAGGCCCGGAAGCTCATAGGTGATTTTGCCGTCAACGATGACGACAGTAGAGGGCAGTGCTATAACGCCGTAATCGTGAAAGGAACCAAGGTTTCTGTCGAGAAGGACAGGGAAGGTGATGCCGAGTTCCTTCATGGTCTTTTTAATATTTTCCCTGTCCTCGGGTGAAATAGTCTGGTTTTCGGCATTGATGCCTGCGATCAGAATTCCGCGGTCCTTGAATTTCTCGTAGAACTCCTCAAACCGTCGGAGCGCTTTCTTGGAGTTGGCGCTCCATGTGGACCAGAAAACGAGAACCACCTTCTTTTCCGGAATGGCCGACAGGGAGACGTCCTTGCCATCGACACCGCTGAGCGTAAAGTTCGGGGCCTGTGCGCCGGTCTGCAGAAGGGCCTGGGCCTGTGCCGAGCATACAAGGGTGATGGAGAGGACAAAGAGAAAAAGAAGAAGATAAAGGACGACCATTCTCTTTGTCGTGGTGTTCATCTCTTGCCGTCCTTGAAAGTCCTGATCCCCTCCTTGAATTCAACGATCGCCTTTTCGTAATCGTTCTGTTTCTCATAGAGCAGACCCAGCCCATAGTGCGTCATTGAGGGGTAGGGGTTCAGAGAAAGGGCTGCAGTCAGCTCTTTCTTTGCTGCATCGAGGTCCCCTTTCTTAAGCAGGGCAAGACCCAGACCGGTCTTGGCCGTTCTCAGGTCCGTCTGAAGCCTCAGGGCGGAGTTGAAGGCGTTGACTGCATCATCTGCCTGCCCCTTCCGCAGAAACAGATAGCCGAGACGGTCGTATGCCCCGGGATTTTCAGGATCAGCTGTAACTGCGCCCTTAAGCCTGTCTATTGCACTGTCGATGTTGCCCTCCGCAGAGAGAGTATCAGCCTCCCTGATAAGGGCAGCAGACTTTTCGGGTCCTTCCTGTCCGGCAGAGGCGTGCAGCGGGGACAGCAGAAGGACAAACGCGAGTGTCGCCGGAAGGAACATCCTCCCGGTGCTCCCTGCGTTCATTCCTCCTTTTCCCCGCACGGTCTATCGGTTTTTGATCGGTGTCTTTCGGTCATAGGTGAATTTCTGATGACACCCCGGCTGACACGAGCCGCCTTCAGGGGTCTTTTTGTAATTCAGCGGCAACTGCCATATGCCGAAAGGAACAGCGTCCCTGATGTGCTTGGGGTTATTTGTTGCATGCATTTCGTGACAGGCCCTGCAGGTCCTTCCCTTGTCGGCTTTGTTTACGTGCAGATAATGAAGGTTGACATCGCCGTTTCTGAAGTTAGTCAGGGTCGTGGTCCTCGGGTCGAGGACAAGGGTCTTTTCGTGGCAGTTAAAGCAAAGCGCATAGTTGTTCGGATCAAATGGCGCGTAAAAGACCGGCGGGAAGTATTTCCTCAGAATCCTGAAATTGTTGGAGCCGTGCGGATTGTGGCATGCAGAACAATCCTTTTCCTGAATTGGACCATGTTTCTCCTTATTTTCAGAGAGATATGTCTTCATGTCGATGAGCTTGCCGTTTGGAGCGTCAAGGGCCTTGTCATGACAGGACAGGCAAAGGTCCATAGGCGCCTTAACCAGCTGCTTTGCGTAATCGGTACCATGGGGGTCGTGGCAGGCGAGACACTTCCTTCCTGATTGGAGGGCGCCGTGCTTTGTAGTGACACTCGTCACCCAATCCCTTTTGTCGGTATGACAGCCCAGACAGAGGTCCTCAGTACCGTCTGCCTTGAGGTTGTGCGGATAGTCTGCCGAGTGAGGACTGTGACAATTTATGCAACCTTCCTTCACCGCCTCGTGTATGAACTTCTTCCCCTTTATCGCATCGGACATGTCCGTGTGGCACTGGAAGCAGAGGTCGTTCCCCGACACGTTCAGCATCTTCGGGAAGTCCGACTGATGGGGGTTGTGGCACATAATGCAACCGCCTACCGAGACCGGCCCGTGGACGTATTTTCCGGTCGCGATTTTATTGTCGTGGCAGTTAAAGCAGATTTTTGTAACATCGGCACGAAGCTGATACTTATAGGGAGACTGGTGCGGGTCATGGCAGAGAGTACAGTCGCCGTCTTTGACCGGGGCATGCACGGCCTTTTTCGTGTTCAGTCGGTCATGACATTTATAGCAGAAGTCCGAAACTCTCTTTATAGGTGCAAATTTGTGATTACCCACGCTCTGGTGACAGGCGCTGCAGTTGCCGACGGCAACCGGGCCGTGAATAAATTTTTCCTTGCCCATGCTGCTGTGGCACTTGTCCGTCACGCATGAGTTTGCGGCAGCGGCGTAAGGAGTCCTGGCAATGCCGTACAGGCAAAAAATGAAAGAAAAAAACAGAATCGAAAAAGCCAATCTCCTCACCAAGCCGTTCCTCCGTGCCGTACTTTTTCCCCAAAATCCCATCGTCATCCCTCCGGTAGTCAAGCCTCTGAATTATAAACCGCGTTGATTTTAACATATTTCCCGGGCTCGGGTGAAGCCCGCGAGTCGGCCTGTTTTTCTCCCAAAGGCGCTGCTGCAGGACGGATGGTTGAGATTTGCCAAACTTATGCATAGACTATTAAGAAGTAATCGGGAAGGTGCCAGGGATGAATGTGCGCCTGAATGGTACCGAATGCCAAGGTTTCAAATAACGACGAGGAGGATGACCGATGTCGACAGAGAGCATTGATGTTCTTATGGCGGAAAAAAGGATATTTCCGCCTTCGAAGGAGTTCAGCGAGAGGGCGCATATAAAGAGCATGGAGGAATACGAAAAGCAGTACAGGAGGTCAGTAGAGGACCCCGAGGGTTTCTGGGCCGAAATGGCCGAGAAACATCTTACGTGGTACGGAAAGTGGGACAAGGTGCTCGAGTATAACTTTGAGAAACCCGAGATAAAGTGGTTTCAGGGCGGGAAGATCAACGCTTCCTTTAACTGTCTCGACAGGCACATTAATACCCCGTTGCGGAACAAGGCGGCGATCATATGGGAGGCCGATGACGGTTCCTATAAGACCTACACGTACCAGCAGATGTATTACGAGGTTAACCGTTTCGCAAATGTCCTGAAAAAGCACGGGGTGAAGAAGGGGGACAGAGTAACGATCTACCTGCCTATGATACCGGAGCTTGCTATCTCGATGCTCGCCTGTGCCAGGATAGGGGCGATCCACAGTATCGTTTTCGGGGGGTTCAGTGCGCAGGCGCTTCAAGACAGGATCCAGGACTGCAAGGCCCGAATGATCATTACCGCTGACAGGGGGGTCAGGGGCGGAAGACAGGTCGCCCTCAAGGCAAATGCAGATCAGGCGCTCCTTGAATGCCCAACGGTGGAGAAGATGATCATCGTCAAGAGGACCGATGGAATAGACATGGAGCCGGGCAGGGATCTCTGGTGGCATGAGGAGATGAACGCCCCCGACATCGAAAACTATTGCGAGCCGGAGCAGATGGATGCAGAAGACCCTCTCTTCATCCTCTACACTTCGGGCTCGACGGGAAAACCCAAAGGGGTCCTTCATACCACCGGCGGCTACCTGCTTTATACGAACCTGACTTTCAAATGGATCTTCGACTATCACGATGAGGACATCCATTTCTGCACCGCAGACATTGGATGGGTGACCGGCCACAGTTACATCGTTTACGGGCCGCTTTCGGCCGGTGCGACGAGTCTGATGTTCGAAGGCGTCCCGACCTATCCCGATGCCGGGCGGTTCTGGTCGATCGTCGACAAGCACAAGGTGAACATTTTCTATACCGCACCGACTGCGATCAGGGCGCTTATGAGAGAAGGCGAAAGCTGGGTAAAGAAGCATGACCTCTCTTCCCTGAGACTGCTCGGGACTGTGGGCGAGCCAATCAACCCCGAGGCGTGGATGTGGTATCACCATCATGTCGGAGGGGGCAAACTGCCGATCGTCGATACATGGTGGCAGACCGAGACCGGCGGCATTCTCATCACCCCTCTTCCGGGAGCCATGACGCTAAAGCCGGGCTCTGCCAACAGGCCTTTCCCCGGCGTTGTCCCGAAGATACTGAAGGAAGACGGCTCCGTTGCCGGAGTTAACGAGGGCGGCTATCTCGTGATCGAAAAACCATGGCCTGGAATGATCCGGGGCACATACGGGGACCCCGAAAACAGGCGTGTGAAGGATGTATACTTTTCGAGGTTTGTCGGCAAGTACCTCACAGGCGACGGCGCAAGGGTGGATGAGGACGGTGACTACTGGCTCATGGGGAGGATCGATGATGTCATCAACATCTCCGGCCACCGGCTTGGAACGGCCGAAGTGGAATCAGCGCTCGTAAGCCACGAGGCCGTGGCCGAGGCCGCCGTGGTCGGTTTCCCCCACGACATCAAGGGCGAGGGCATCTATGTCTACGTGACACTGAAAGACGGCTTCAGTCCATCTGAGGAACTCAAGAAAATACTCGTCGGGCATGTGAGGACCGTCATAGGTCCGATCGCGACGCCTGACAAACTGCAATTTGCTCCCGGCCTTCCCAAGACAAGAAGCGGCAAGATAATGAGAAGGATACTCAGAAAGATCGCATGGGGGCAGGTGGAGGAACTTGGCGACACCTCGACCCTTGCCGATCCTTCCGTTGTCAGCAACCTTGTCAAGGAGAGACTGTAGAAAACAGCAACTCATTGCAGAGCTTTCAGCTGGGGGCAGGTGCTGACTGCCCCCTCATAAGCGATGCCTGCCTTTTGCGGCCTATTCAAGAAATTGCTTCGATGATACAATGGAGGCATGGCGGAACGATCCCCTCAGGCAGATAAGGACGACGCTGCCGACAGATTGAAGAATCCGCAGTGGCGCGCGTTTGCCGCTGCCATAATCATTTTCATTTCCCTTTTGATATGGTCCCAGTTTTTTACACCCGCAGGCCCGCAACAGTATGAGATCACCTACAGCCAGTTCATGGAGCAGCTCAATGCAGGAAACGTCAAATCCGTCGTTATCAAGAACCTGGAGGTGACGGGGGTCCTCGGCAAGGACATCAACATCATCGTTCCGGGAGAGCAGAAACCGGTAGACGTAAAGAACTTCGTCACCTACCTGCCTTCCTTCCAGGGCGAGGGGCTGATTGCGGTACTCCAGGCAAAAAATGTCGCCATAGATGTGGAGCCGCCGGAGCAGAAATCGCTTCTGTGGCAGATCGTCGTCGGCATTCTGCCCTGGGTGCTGATTATCGGCGTATGGTTTTTCATCATGAGGAGAGCCCAGCAGCAGATCCAGGGAGGCGCCGGCGGGCTCTTCACCTTCGGTCAGAGCAAGGCCAAACTCTACGACATCAAAAAGCCGAGCGTGACGTTCAAGGACGTTGCCGGAATGGAAAATGTGAAGACCGAACTCAGGGAGACGATCGAGTTTCTCAAGGACCCTGCACGCTTCAGAAAGCTCGGGGCAAAGGTGCCCAAAGGAGTACTGCTGGTGGGACCGCCGGGAACAGGAAAGACCCTACTTGCACGGGCAACAGCGGGCGAGGCTGGCGTCCCTTTCTACAGCATCAGCGCCTCGGAGTTCATAGAGATGTTCGTGGGCGTTGGGGCCTCCCGGGTGAGAGACATGTTCCAGAAGGCAAAGTCTTCGCAGCCGAGCATTATCTTCATTGACGAGATTGATGCGGTTGGCCGCACAAGAGGCGCAGGCCTCGGGGGGGGACATGACGAACGGGAGCAGACCCTCAACCAGCTTTTGAGCGAGATGGATGGTTTCGATCCGCACGAAGAAGTGATTGTGATGGCTGCGACGAACAGGCCTGACGTACTCGACCCGGCGCTGCTGAGGCCTGGCCGCTTCGACAGACATATCGTGATCGACAGACCGGGCTGGAAGGAGCGCAAGGCGATACTCCAGGTCCATGTGAGGGAAAAGGTGCTTTCCGACGATGTCGACCTTGAGATACTTGCGCGCGGTACGCCTGGTATGACAGGTGCGGACCTTGAAAACATGGCGAACGAGGCCGCTTTGGTTGCGCTGAGAAAGGGAAAAGAAAAGATAGAGATGAAGGATTTCGAGGAGGCGCGCGACATCATTCTCATGGGCACCGTAAGGGAAGAGACGATAAACGAGCTTGAAAAGAAGATCACCGCATACCATGAAGCCGGACATACCCTCGTCGCCTATGAATTGCCCGGCACCGACCCAATCTACAAGGTGAGTATAATCCCACGCGGCATGGCCATGGGTGTCACCCAGCTTCTTCCGGAGGAGGACAGGCACTACTATCCGAGGTCGTACCTCATAAACAAGCTATGCGTGGCCCTCGGCGGAAGGAACGCCGAAAGGCTCGTCTTCGGAGACGTCAGCAGCGGGGCGCAGAACGACCTGAAGGATGCCACGTCCCTTGCCGAAAAAATGGTGGCCCAGTGGGGGATGAGCGACAAGATCGGGCCGCTGAACCTCGGCAGGGGAGAGGAGCATCCCTTTCTCGGGCGAGAGCTCTCATTGCCTAAAAGATACAGCGAGGAGATGGCCTGGCTTATGGACCAGGAGATACAGAAACTGATCAACGAGGCGGAGGAAAAGGCGAAGGGCATATTGATCAAAAACCGGCATGTCCTCGATTGTCTGGCATCAGCCCTCCTAAAGGAAGAGGTTCTGGAAAAAGACGATATTGAAAATATTATCAGGAATGCCAAGGAACAGGCATCATCAGCCGCATGCACTTAGAACAGGCGCTTTTTCGGGGAAAAACAAGGCTCGCCGTCTGAAAATAAACGCCCTCCTTTGCCGTCAGACAGATTCCCTTATTGAAAAGAGAGGCTCCTCTATCAATTCACCGTGGCAGACAGGACATCTGCCCGGCTTTGTCAGTCTTTCGCGCTTTTTGAAGACAAAGCCACACTTGAGGCACTCAGCAGGCGTGACAACAAGGTGCCTGGTTCTCTTGCTCATCGTTTTATGAATATGATCGAGGTGAGTGTACACCTCCTTTTCCGGTATCCTGACGCTGGCCGATATCTCCTTTGCAGAAAGCGTCTTTCCCTCCAAAGCGGCAATGATCTCATGTCTGATGGTATCAACTCTCTCGGGAGGAACAATGGGCTCTTTTTCCCTTCTTTTCATGGGTCTCCGTTTATCGAATTCCGTGGCGTTTTTCTTAATGCCCCGACTCCGCCAGTCTCAAAGTTCACTCAAAGTGTAAAACATGGACGCTCAAAAAACAATCTGTGATAGAATCTAAGCATGAAGGGAAAACAGGGCTTCATTATCTTTGTCATATTGGTTCTGGGACTGCTTTTCCTCTACACCTTCACCGCAAAGGAATATCCGCGCATTCCCGCCGACGATTTTCACAGGGGAGTGACCGCCCCTTCGGCCTGTCTGGAGTGCCACGGAACCGGCAGGAAGTATGAAATGAAAAAGACCCACCCGCCCAAGTTCGACTGTCTGAAGTGTCATAAACCGGCGAAGTAAACGCGTTTTTCTAAAGTTCTTTTAATTTGACAAACTCCCTTCCTTCCTATTTAATGTCTTAGCTATGGGAATAGGGCTGGTCCCGGATAGGATCTCAATCTGGAGGGCGATATGTCTAATTCAAATCTGATCTTCCATAATGTCCTTGAGTTGTTCTCTATCCTTTCTGCCATCGGCAGCTTTGCTGTTGCCTGGAAGTCGAGAAAATCTCTAAACAATAATTACCTTGTAACTATCGGCATAGCTCTGTTATCCGTAGGGCTCCTCGAGATCGCTCACGCCCTTACTAATAATATAAAGGCCTATCAGGGCCATGACGACCACAATTTGCATATTCAACTGTGGGTTGCCGCCAGATATATTGAAAATCTGTCTTTGTTGATAGCACCGTTTCTCATCGGCAGGAGGATCAATATTGGCGCAATATTGATTTTTTACGCGGTCGTGACCGCATTTTTGTTTGGCGCAATCTTTTACTGGCGTTTTTTCCCGGATTGCTACATCGAAGCTTCCGGTCTGACAAATTTCGAGATGCAAAGCGAATATATACTCTCACAGATGCTCGTCGCATCGATAGGCCTTTTAATTTGGAGGTTCACTTTCTTTAATCGACCCGTTCTGATGTGGCTTGGAGGCGCAATGTTCAGCTCCATGTTATCGGAGATTTCCTTCTCTCCATACATGAGGGATTTCAGGTTCCCAAGCATTGCGGGACATATCTTCCTGGTCGTTTCTTACGTCATGACATTTGGAGCAATCGTCTCGGCCAGTAAACTTTCCCATGAAAGATATCAAACCGGGGAGAGCGCATCCGGCATCGGTTAGCAGGTCCCGGGCGAAGAGAACTGCGCATAAGAGCGAACTGCATCGCTGATATTCCGAGAATCGGAATATGACGGGCGACGGGTTTTGCCAGACCTCAAGTGGCCTCGTCAGATGATTTTTCCTCAGACGTCTTCCGACCGCAATTTTTTATGGTTAAGGGTGGACATTCAGACGAGCAAGTGTTTTATAATATCTACTTCATGGAGAGGTGCCGGAGCGGTTGAACGGGACGGTCTCGAAAATCGTTGTGGGGGCAACTCCACCCAGGGTTCGAATCCCTGCCTCTCCGCCATTATAACGCCTGAAGGGAAATACGGTTGTCAGGTGATCAGCGTTTTTAAGAGCTGCGAGGGCGACCCCCTTCGATACGGCTATAGGATTATCTCAGGATTTGTCGGTCAGCTTTCGGACGATCTTTTCTTCGTACTCAGGCAGAAGATCGAGGATAAAAGGCTTTTTGCGCATTTCGTTGAGCTTAAGCAGTCTGAAGTTAAGTTCCCGTATCCTTTTCAGGCGTTCCTGGTCGTCGTCCAAAGTGCAGATGAGCGCGCCGAGTGAGAGCACTTCTTTTTGCAGTTCAAGCTCCGGCGGAATACATCCGGCGTTTTTAAGGACCCTGTAGGCAGGCCGGAGGTCTTCGGGTATCCACGTTTCGTCTTCGAGGCAGAGAGGTTTGCCGCTTCCGGCTAGGTTCTCGAACTCTCCCTTCTCGATCGCCTCTTTGATCCTCTGCTCAGCTATCTTGGAAAAGATGTTCAAGTGCCGCCCCTCAAAAATATCAGTGGACCGGGGGCTCCTTGACCTGAACCACCTTGAGCGGCATCGAATTCACGCGCTCACCATCGAGAAAATGCTCGATCCAGTATGTACCCGGGGCCTTGAATTCGACGTTGAGGTGTACGGCAACGTCACGGTGTTTGAAGTTAACGCCGTTTAGGGTTATCTTCGACGTTGTCTCCCTCAGGACCGTTTTCCTGTCGGGAGACAGCAGGCAGGTCTTGATAGCGAATTCTCCGGCACCATCCGACCATTCGGTGATGACCGCCAGCCTGGGGTGGATGGCGGGGAATTTTGCTGCATAGATATTTTCAAAAAGCCCCATGAGGCTTACCTTGCCGCCAACCTCCTGACGGACGTCATCGCAGATAATGCTGAAACTGACTGTCGGTTTGATCCTGTCGGCCATACACGCTCCTTTGACATATTGGCAACTGTTCTTCTCTCATTATCTACCAATCATGCCCATTTTTTCAAAAAGAGCGGCACGAAGAAAATAAAAGCTGCGGTGAGAACGATGCACGCACCGGGGGCAACATCGTATTGATAGGAAATGAAGAGGCCTGCTATTACGGCGACTGCCCCGGCCACGCAGGAAAGAAAGATCATCGAAAGCAGGCCTTTCGCAAAGAGCCGGGCGGTCGCCCCGGGGATAACGAGGAGTGCGGCAACAAGGATGACTCCCACGATCCGGATCGATATCACAATGGATATCGAAAGGGCGACGAGAAAAAGGACGTTCAGTGCCTTTACACGTATACCGCTGACCCTCGCAAGTTCCTCGTTGTACGTTATGAGAAAGAACTCCTTCAGGAATATCAGCATCAGTGCGGTCACCGGTATCGAAACTGCCACGGTCAGAAGGATGTCCCCGTCGGTGATCGCCAGGATATTGCCGAAGAGGTACCCGAAGAGATCGACATTGTATGCCTTCGAAAGGCTAACGAGGCCTATCCCGAGGGCCATCGATACGGAATAGAAAATCCCTATCGAGACGTCTTCCGATATCCTTCCCCTTCTGCCGGTCGCTTCTATGCCGAGCGCGATGACGATGGAATATACGATCGCCGCTATCAACGGGTTGATGCCGGTGAAAAATCCTACGGCCACGCCTCCGAAGGCCGCGTGCGAGATACCGGCGCCGACAAAGGACATTTTCCTCAGAACGATGAATGTCGAGATGATCCCTGTCAGGAGACTGACCAGAAGGCCCGCGATGAGGGCCTTCTGCATGAAAGGGGAACCGAGTACCTCGATCATTGTTGTCTCAGCCTTTCGCACTTGTCACAGACGTCGGAATGGACAAGCAAGTCCACGCTCTTGCCGTAGAGCGAGGTCATCACCTTTTCGTCGAGCGCGCCGATGGGGTTTCCGTGATAGTGGAGACTGATGTTCAGGCATGATATCTCGTCGACATAAGCGGTGACGCTTCCGATATCGTGGGAGACCATGAGGATCGTAAGGTGCATCTTTTTCTGGAGACCCTTGAGCAGGTGGTAGAAGTCCTCCTGCCCGACGACGTCTATGCCGGTACTGGGTTCGTCCAGCACGAGTATCCTGGGGTCGCCCGCAAGCGCCCGCGCTATCGAGACCCTCTGTTGCTGGCCGCCGGACATCTGACTGTACTGCGTACTGAGCAGTCCTTCGACTCCCATGATCGAAAGACACTCAATCGCCCTCTGCCTGTCCTTCCTGCCCGGCCATTTCAGGAAGCCGGCGGCACGATATCTTCCCATCAGGACTATGTCGAGCGCAGTCGCGGGAAAATTGGGGTCGATGTTCTGCTGCTGCGGCAGATAACCGAAGACGCCCTGCTCAAGGGCCGACTCCGGTCCTTGTCCGAAGACCTTTATGCTGCCCGATGAAGGCCTGAGAAGTCCCAGGATTGTCCGCACGAGCGTCGTCTTTCCCCCGCCGTTTGGTCCCACGATACCGAGGAAGCTCCCTTCTTCAAGCGCGAAGTTGATGTTCCTGAGGACATCCTTCCCCTTCAGGATGACAGAGAGATTTTCTATCACAAGTGCGCTGCTCATCTCATCGCCTTTTCCATCACCGCGAGATTGTACTTCATGAGATCGATGTACGTCTCCCTGCCTTTCCCGCCGCCGATCGGATCGAGCATCAGCACCCTGCCGCCCGCCTCCTGCGCGATCGCCTCGGCTATCCTCGGGCTGAACTGGGGCTCCGCGAATACGACTTTTGTCTTCATCCTCCGTACCTCTTCGAGGATATGCTGGATGTGTCTGGGGGTGGGTTCCTTGCCGGGGGCCTCTTCTATCACCCCTGCCACCCGCAGTCCGTATCTTCTTGCAAAGTAGTCCCATGCAGGGTGGAATGTCACGTAGTCCCTGGTACGAAAGGTCTCTACCGTCTGAGCTATCTGCCGGTCGAGGGCGGCAAGTCTGGAGACGTAGGCCGCGGCATTATTTCTGTAAAAGGATGCATTCGCAGGATCTGCTGCCGAAAAGGCGGCTGCGACATTCTGAACGATCTTCATGCAGAGGACCGGGTCAAGCCATATGTGGGGATTTACGTTCGAAACTGCATGATCGTGCTCTTCGCCCTTCAGAAGCCCTACGCCATCGGAGGCTGTGACGGTGGTTATTCCTCTTGCCGATGCCGCCACGAGCCTGTCAGCCCAGAACTCAAGACCGGCTCCTATCTTTATGAATATCTTCGCCTTCGATATCTCCCGGACCGTCCTGGGCAAAGGCTCATAGGTGTGAGGGCTGGCACCAGGAGGCAAGAGAAGCAGGACGTCTACCTTGTCTTTTCCCACCTGCCGCGCAAAATCCGCAAGGGGTGCTATGCTCGCCACTACCTTGAGCCTGCCGTTTGCGGCATATGTATCGAGCGAAGAGAAAAGGGCAAGAAAGGAGGTCAAAAGGACGAGGGCTGTCCGTATGAACCTGCTTCCTCTTGTCATTCTCAAGGCCTCCGTGGTCTGCTGATTATGCGGTTTGATGATATGGTACAGTGTAAACGGAAATGAACGTGATTTGCAAACGGCTCCGGCACTTTGTTTAAATAAAAAGATGTCTGATTCAAAGAGATTTTCAGCGCTTTCCTACCGGGACTTCAGGCTTTTCTGGGTTGGGCAACTCATCTCTCTTTCCGGGACCTGGATGCAGTCCGTTGCGCAGGGATGGCTCGTCTACAGTCTTACCAGGTCTCCGCTTTATCTCGGCATTGTGGCGGCTGCGGCCTCTCTTCCGATCCTTCTTTTCACCTTTGTCGGAGGCGTGATAGCGGACCGGTATCCCAAGAGAAACCTGTTGCTTATCACGCAGGGACTTTCGATGATCCCTGCCCTGATGCTCGGCACGCTCACCCTTCTGAAGATAGTTACTGTCTGGGAGGTAGCTCTACTTGCTGCCATGCTCGGCACTATCAACGCTGTCGACGTCCCAACGAGACAGTCCTTTCTGATAGAGATGGTGGGCAGGGGGCATGTAACGAACGCGATAGCCCTGAATTCCGCCGCCTTTAACGGGGCGAGGATAATCGGCCCCGTGATCGCTGGAATGTCGATAGCCTATCTCGGAATGCCGGCCTGCTTCTTTCTGAATGCCGCAAGCTTCCTGGCGGTTTTGCTTGCGCTTGCCATGATGGATGCGAGGGGCGAAAGAAGGGGCAAATCAGAGGGGATCCTCAAAGACTTCATGAAGGGTGTGCAGTTTCTCTGGGGCCACAAGGGCATCAAGCATGCGGTTATTCTCATCGCGATATTCAGTCTGGTGGGACTCCCGTACATCAGCCTTCTGCCTGTTTTTGCAGGAGAGGTCTTTAAGAAGGGTGCCAAGGGGCTGGGCTTTCTTGTCGGCGCCTCCGGAATCGGGGCCCTGTCCGCAGCACTCCGGATCGCTGCCCAGGGAGACATAAAGGACAATGCAAGGCTGATGTCGATCGCAGCGCTCTGCTTCTCCTTTGCCTTGCTTTTCTTTTCGCTGTCTAAGGTGTTCTGGCTTTCTCTTCTCATAATCCTGTTTGGCGGATGGGGAATGGTCAGCTACCTGGCCTCGGCGAACAGCTTTATTCAGGTCTCCGTGCCGGACGAACTGAGGGGAAGGGTGATGAGTGTTTATTCATTCGTTTTTCTCGGTCTGGCGCCCGTCGGGAACTCCATAATGGGACTCTTTGCCGAGACTGTCGGCACTACGAGGGCTATTACGACAGGGGCTGTCATCTGCATCCTCTCGTCCCTGATATTTGCAAGAAGATATTTCGGTACCGGCGCCCGGGAAGGGCGTTTCTGAAAATACTGCATCGCATGCGAGTCAGCCACATGCCTTTTGGCCTGGTTTTTGGGTAGACTATCATCATGAAGATACTTGCAATCGAGACCTCTACCATGCTCGGCGGCGCAGCCGTTTTTGATGAGGCTGCCGGTATTGTCGCCGAGATCAGGCTGAACGTAAAGACTACACACTCCGAAAGACTGATGTCGGCAGTTGATGTTATCCTCCGGCAGTCGGACCTCACCCTCGACTCTATCGATGCCTTTTCTGTTGCGATCGGACCGGGCTCCTTTACGGGGCTCAGGATCGGCCTTAGCACGGTGAAGGGGCTCTCCTACGCAACGGGCAGACCGATCGTGACGGTGCCGACCCTCGAGGCGTTTGCAATGAATTTTCCGCAATGCGCATACCCTGTCTGCCTAATGCTTGATGCGAGGAAGTCGGAGGTCTACGCAGCTGTGTTCACATGGAAGAGGGAGGGGTTCGAGAGAACCTTCGAGGAAAGCTCGATACGGCCGGAGGAACTCCTGAGGGAGTTGCGTGGCCCGGTGCTGTTTGCCGGCGAGGGCGTGGACCTTTACCGGAGTCTCATCACTGAGATCATGGGGGACAGGGCGATCATTGCATCTCCGGAGAAGATGGTTCCCTCTCCTGCGAATGTTGCTGCGCTGGGTCTTGGCAAGGCCTTGAGGGGGGAGTTCGTCGATCCTTCAGAGGCGGCGCCTTTTTATATACGTAAGTCTGAGGCGGAAGTGAAGTGGTCTCGGAAAGACTGAAGGAGCTTACGCTCAGAGTCATGACCGTGGAGGATCTTGAGGAGGTGCTTGAAATAGAGCGCTCCTCATTCTCGACGCCGTGGTCCGCCACCTCTTTTTTCAATGAGATAAAAAACCCCCGCTCTTTATCGAAGGTCGCCAGGCTGGGGGGAAGGATCGTCGGCTACCTCTGCGCAAGCCGGATAATCGACGAGGGCCACATCCTCACCTTTGCGGTTCATCCTGAATTCAGAAAACTCGGCATCGCTTCGGTGCTGATAAGGGACATACTCGAACATCTGAAAGGGGAAGGGTGCCGGTTTGTATTTCTCGAGGTGAGGGCTTCTAACAGCGGGGCAAGGAAGATATACGAAAAGTTCGGGTTTCGGGAGCTCGGCATCAGGAAGAACTATTACCTCACGCCGGTCGAAGACGCAATCGTGATGGTGCTGAAGTTCGGGGACTGGTGAGAGCCCTGGGGCCGTCAGAGGATCAGGGGGGTGTTGCTTACCTGGTCCAGACCCCTTCGATCGACGTGCCGCATTTCGGGCACTTACCGTCGGTGATCTTGTTGTCGAGTATCCTGTAGCCTATCCTTCCTATCAGCTTTTCCTTGCAGGAGGGACAGTAGGTGTTTTCTCCTCCCTCGCCAGGGACATTGCCTTCGTAGACATATTTGAGCCCTGCCCTGAAACCTATTTCTCGTGCCTGGCGAAGCTTTTCTATAGGGGTGCGGGGTTTGTCGAGCAGCTTGTAGGTAGGGTAAAACTGGGTCACATGCCATGGCATACCAGGATCAACAGAACAGATGAACTCCGCGATGTCCGTGAGGTCCTTCTCCGAATCGTTAAGGTCGGGGATGACAAGGGTGGTGACCTCGACCCAGACACCAAGTTCCTTCATCAGCCTGACAGTCTCTTTCACCGGTTCGAGTCTCGCGCCGCATATATCACGGTAGAACTTGTCGCTGCCTTTGAGGTCGATATTGTTTCCGTCGAGATAGGGAGCGATGAGACGTGCTGCATCCGGTCCGGTATATCCGTTGCTCACAAAGACGTTCCTGATGCCCCTTGCATGTGCAATCTTTGCGCAGTCATGGGCGAATTCGAAGAAGATCGTGGGCTCTGTATAGGTGTAGGAGATGCTTTCGCAGTTGTCATAAGCCGCTGCATCAACGATCTCCTGGGGCGTCATATCCCTGCCTGGTATCTGGAACTTCCTTTCCCTTGGATACTGTGAGATTTCGTAGTTCTGGCAGTGCTTGCAGCGAAAGTTACAACCAACAGTTGCTATCGAAAAAGAAGTCGAGGCCGGCAGAAAATGGAACAGGGGCTTCTTCTCGATCGGGTCGATATTAGCCGAAATGACCTTGCCGTAGACGAGGCTGAAAAGGGTGCCGTCCCTGTTTTCGCGGACAGCACATATACCCCTGTGGCCGCTATGGATCAGACAGTTGTGGGCGCACAGCCCACACCTGACATCGGAGTTAGCCAGTTTTTCATAGACCATCGCTTCCTTCATAGCCAAATTATATCAGATTCCAATGTGGTGTAAACCACGAGAATTGACTAATCCGGACATGCGCAGTTAAACTTAATAAAAAGGTCGGGCGATAATATCGAAACAATATATTGGAGGTCATGAAATGCCGATTTATGAGTATGTTTGCGGCAAGTGCGGCGAGAAATTTTCACTCCTTCGTGGAATGAATTCGAGGGATGATGCCCAGTGCCCCAAATGCGGTTCGGTTGATGTGAAAAAGGTGATGTCGGCCTTCTGCTGTTCTTCCGGCCCCGGGGGGTCGTCACCGGCGATGCCTTCCGGAGGCTTCGGCGGCGGTTGAGGGGTTTCTTCGTGCTGAACCGTGTGTTCGGCAATATTAAAGTATTTCTGATAAAAAGTCTTGACATTTTCGGGGCTTGACAATAAAATTTCCCAAATACCGTAAAGGGGTGCATAATGGCTCATAGGCTTTTGCTCGCAGACGACAGCATCACGATCCAGAAAGTCGTAGAGTTGGTCCTTGCGGAGGAAGACTTTGAAATCAAGACTGCGAGCAACGGCGAAGATGCACTCGCTTTGGTTGGAACCTTCAGGCCGGAAATCATACTCGCGGACATCGAGATGCCGAAGATGAACGGGTATCAGCTATGTGAGCGCGTAAAACAAAGCCCCGAGACCGCCATGATCCCGGTTATTCTTCTTGCAGGGGCCTTCGAACCTATCGATGAAGAGCTGTCAAGAAGCGTGGGAGCAGATGATTCGATAATAAAACCCTTCGAGTCTCAGGAGTTGATCAGCAAGATAAACGCAGCGCTTACCATGGCCTCCGCTTCGGCAGGAACAGGGATCGAGGCTGCAGTGGAGGCGGAGGCAGAGGCATTGAGTCCGGCCTGGGAGCTGCCGGGTGAAGAAGGTGAGGCTGTAGAGGTCGCGGGCGTCGATGAAGACCTGTGGGCGATGGAGGAAGCGGAGGCTGTCGAGGCAAGCGCCGAAGAGGAGGTTCTTGAGGAGGCTGGTCTTGGTACCTCTTTTGCCCTGCCGGAGGATTTGATGGAGCCCTCCGCGCCGTCGGCGTCGTTTGCGGAGAAGCCGCACGTGAAGGCTGAGATCGCGGTGCCGGAGGCTGCGATCCCGACGAGGGAGGAATTTCTTTCCGTTTTCGAACGGTCTGTCAACTCGAGGGTGGCGTCGATGATGGGATCTCTCGATATCAGGGATGCGGTCCTCTCGGCGGTCACCCCTGTTTTGAGGGAATCTCTTGAAAGGATCGTCAGGGAGATAGCCCCGGAACTTGTCGAAAAGATGATAAGGGAGGTCATGCAGGAATCGATGTCTTCTCTGAAAGGCGAGGTGGAGAAGGTGCTCTGGGAGACCGTTCCCGACCTTGCGGGGACGCTGATCTCAAAAGAGATCGAGAAGATAAGGGCAGAAGTTTAAATCAATCTTTGTATTATGAGGGCGGGGAAAAGGCAGGACCGATTCCCCGTTTTTGTTTGTCATGACGGAACTGGACAAGAGTTATAACCCAAAAGGTGTCGAAGAAAAGTGGTACGACTTCTGGCTGGCCGAAAACTATTTTGTTGCCGACCCGGAGTCTGACGGTAAACCGTTTTCGATCGTAATCCCGCCGCCTAATGTGACCGGGTCGCTTCATATGGGCCATGCGCTTAATGCGACCCTGCAGGATATCCTCGTTCGCTGGAAAAGGATGTCCGGATACGACGCGCTCTGGGTGCCTGGCATGGACCATGCGGGAATTGCCACCCAGAATGTCGTGGAAAGACAGCTCGCATCTGAGGGCATCGACAGGCACAGGCTGGGCCGCGATGCATTTATCGAGCGCGTCTGGAAGTGGAAGGCAGAATACGGCGGTCGCATCACCCACCAGCTCAGGAGGCTTGGCGCCTCCTGTGACTGGTCAAGGGAGAGGTTCACCTTTGACGAGGGTCTGTCCCGCGCAGTGATCGAGGTCTTCGTGACGCTTTACGAGCAGGGATTGATCTATCGCGACAACAGACTGATCAACTGGTGCCCCCGCTGTCATACGGCGCTCTCCGATATAGAGGCGGAGCACGAGGAATTCGAGGGTAAGCTCACCTACATCCGATACCCTCTGTCTGATGGAAGCGGCCATATCATTGTCGCGACTACGCGGCCCGAGACAATGCTTGGCGACACGGCTGTGGCAGTGAATCCCGAAGATAAACGATACAGGAATATCATAGGCAAATATATCTCGCTTCCCCTGACGAACAGGATGATACCCGTTATCGCCGACGATGCCGTCGATCCGGAATTCGGCACAGGCGCGGTAAAAGTGACACCGGCCCATGACTTTAACGACGAAGCGATCGCAAAGAGACAGAGGCCCACGCTCGATTTCATCACCGTTATCGGTCCCGACGGCAGGATGACGGGGGATGCAGGCGCCAAGTACGCCGGCATGGACAGGTATGACTGCCGGAAGGCGGTGGTGAAGGATCTTCAGGCCCTCGATCTGCTGGCAAAGCAGGAGAAATACGTTTACTCCATAAGCCAGTGCTATCGCTGTAAAACTGTAATAGAGCCGCTGTCAACGCTCCAGTGGTACGTCAAGATAAAGCCCCTGGCCGAGCAGGCCATCGCAGCTGTGAGAAGCGGCAGGATCAGAATCGTCCCGAAGTCTTGGGAAAATACGTATTTTTCATGGATGGAAAACATCAACGACTGGTGTATTTCAAGGCAGATATGGTGGGGGCACCGCATCCCGGCGTGGTACTGCGATTCCTGCGGAGAGGTGATTGTATCGAGGCAGACCCCGGACAAATGCAGGAAATGCGGCGGTGACGTCCTGCGGCAGGACGAAGACGTTCTTGATACATGGTTTTCCTCTGCGCTGTGGCCCTTTTCGACCCTCGGCTGGCCGGATAGGACGGCCGAACTGAATAAGTATTATCCGACGTCGGTCCGTGTGACCGGCTTCGACATCATATTCTTCTGGGTAGCTCGCATGATAATGATGGGAATGAAGTTTATGGAGGACATTCCTTTCGGTGACGTCTACATCCACGCCCTTGTGAGGGGCGCCTCCGGGCAGAAGATGTCCAAGTCCAGGGGAAACGTCATCGACCCGCTCATCATGATGGAAAAGTACGGCACCGACGCATTCCGGTTCACCCTTGCCGCCTTTGCAGCGCAGGGAAGAGACGTGAAGTTCTCCGAAGAGAGGGTGGAGGGGTACAGACATTTTGTGAACAAGCTCTGGAACGCATCGCGGTTCATCCTCCTCAATGCCCAGGATACTGTCTTGCCGGAAGAGTTGGAAACAGGGAATCTGGACCTCGGAGACAGGTGGATAGTCAGTAGACTGGCTGACGCAGCCGCAGAGATAGACCGGTCGCTTGCTGATTACAGGTTCAACGACGCGGCAAACGTGATCTACCAATTTGTCTGGCACGAGTTATGTGACTGGTATATCGAGATGGTCAAGCCTGTCCTCTACGACGAGACGGCCGACAGGGAACCCGCGAGAAAATGCCTGCTCTTTGTGCTTGAAAGGACCCTGAGACTCCTTCACCCGTTCATGCCCTATGTGACGGAGGAGATCTGGCAACACGTGCCGAAGGGTGAAGGAGGTGGAAAGAGTGTAGTGATAGCTGCTTTCCCCGCGGGTCTTGCGAGGGACGAGGCAGCCGAGGCAGAGATGTCGGTGCTTATAGAAGCTGTGACAGGGATAAGGACGATCAGGGGGGAACTGAATCTTTCCCCTTCAATCGAACTGAGGGCCCATATAAAGACGCTTTCTGCCAGGACGACAGAGGTGCTTGAGCGCGACCTCCTCTACCTGAGGAAGCTTGCAAAGGTGGATATCGCAGAATTGGGCGAGGATGTGAAAAAACCGAAGGGTTCCGCCGCTGCCGTGAGAAGCTCACTCGAGGTCTATGTTCCACTTGAAGGTTTGTTGAATATAGGTATGGAAATTGATAGACTGAATAAGGAAGAATCAAAGATCCGGGAGACAATTGATTTCCTCAACAGGAAGCTTCAGAATGAAGATTTCCTCAAGAGGGCGCCCAAAGAGGTTGTCTCGAAGGAGAAGGAAAAATACGACGAATGTCTGAGGAAGGTCGAAAGGGTCCGGGAGCATATCAGGAAACTCCAGGAAGCGGGGGGGAAAAGACAATGACAAGGGATGAGACGGACATCCAGGAGAAAGACCTGGAAATAATAGAAGGCGAATTTATCACGATCACCCAAAGCACTGCGCGAAATGTGGAAGGCGGTCATGTCGAGATGCAGCAGGTTGGTGCGCTGAGCATAGACGGTGAGCGTATCGAAGCGACACAGGGCGCCGCGGTGATAGTCCGCGGAGAAAGCGTGAACCTCAACCAAAGCATCAGCGGTGTTACTGTGGGCGAAAGCACCTCGATAAACTTTTCTTTTTCCCCCCTTTCCATATCGCGGCTCGATACGAGCATCAACAGAAGCGCGGCAGGCGTTATTGCGGCCCGCACCGTGAAAGCGGACAAGAGCGCGGCGCTGCTCGTTCTCGCGAAGGATGTCGAGGGCGAAATCACTACGCTTTTCGACTGGAAGTCGGCCGCGGCCGCCGGCGCTGTCCTCGGCGGGTTGTGGGGTCTTCTGTCGCTCTTCAGGAGGAGATAAGAGGGGATGGACATCCCTTCCAGCGTCACTGAATTGCTGCGCCACGCAATTGAGGAAGATTTGGGGTATGGCGACATTACCACTTCCCTGCTGGTCCCCGAGGCCAACGAAGCGAGGGCGCTCTATATCGCAAAAGGCAATTTTGTGCTGGCCGGCGTTCCTTTCGCGCGCGAGGTGTTCAATCTCCTTGACCGTTCCGTCTCATTCCAGGTCTTCTTCAATGAGGGGTCAAAAGTTTCGAAGGGATCGATTCTTGCGGAGGTTTCGGGTAAGACCAGGGTGCTGCTCGCCGGCGAAAGGACCAGTCTCAATATTCTACAGAGGCTCTCGGGAATCGCGACGCTCACGAGCCACTTCGTCGAAGCCGTGCGCGGGACGAAGGCAAAGATCCTTGATACGAGAAAGACGACGCCCTGCCACAGGTTCATGGAGAAATACGCCGTCAAGATGGGCGGCGGAACCAACCACAGATATGGTCTCTATGACGGCATCCTGATCAAGGACAACCACATCGAAGAAGTCGGCGGTATAAAAGAAGCCATATCGCTGGCAAAGGCAGGGCACCATCTGGCCAGGATCGAGGTGGAGGTCGAAACCCTAACGGAGCTGAGAGACGCTATCTCAGCCGGTGCGGACATTGTTATGCTCGATAATATGCCTATACCAGCAATGGCGGAGGCTGTGAAGATCGCAAAGGGGAGGGTGACGATCGAGGCGTCGGGGAACATCACCCTGCGTAATGTCAGGCAGGTGGCGGAGACGGGCGTCGACCTGATCTCCGTTGGGGCGCTCACTCACTCGGTAACCGCAGCCGACATAAGCATGAAGATTGTAAAGTAGTTCCGCCGTCAGTAACGTTCCCGGCCGCTTTTGCCATTGACAGCAAGGGGGGATTTATCTAATGCGGAGGCGTCGTGTTTTCAGAAATAAGACGGATCGGATGAAAGACAGCGGGAAGTCGGTGGAAGAGATTGTAAGGGAGCTGAAGCAGGCCGGCTCTCCTGCGGGCAGCTACAGGGAGCAGTCTCTGAAAGTTCACGGGCTTGTCTGCGCCAAGTGCGGAAGAGAATTCGAGTACAAGGACCGTCATCTCCTGACGGTCCATCATAAGGACGGTAACCCCTATAATAACCCCCCGGATGGTTCCAACTGGGAAAATCTCTGCATCTATTGCCATGAGGATGAACATAGCAGGGGCCTGCTGGGCGATTATCTGAGCGGCAAGGAGTAATCCGCGGGGACACTCCGTTCATGAAATGTCGCTGTGCAGGAGTCCGGGGAAGGGATTGGTCTCAGAACATCAGACCCGGGGCTTTCGATATATTCCGGGGCATCTCCTCTTCCTGGATCATGCGCTCCTTAACCGGAACCTCGGAACTCGAGGCACTCATTATGAAATAGAGCGCTCCCAGAATGAGCAGACCGATCAGGAATACCACCATGAAGAAATAAGGCTTGCGGTAAATGAGGAATGCCATGACTATCAGCGCTGCTATCGCAATAAGAGGATTTGACTGGGAGAAAGAGACCACCGGGCTGGTGATGTTGCTTATGATGGTCCAAAAATTCATTCAAAACCCTTTTAAAAACCTGTTATAAATATACCACACATGCGATGCTTTTTCACTTTCCCTGCGCCTGGTGGGGGCATGACTGAAAAAATTATGGAGGAGATGCCGGGGTATCACGAAAGACGCCTGCCGGCGACACAACCGGGCGGGTCTAGTCGGAACGGAGCCCTTCGATCAGCAGATACACATCATCTTTTAGAAACCTGGTGGAGGTGACTCTGAGGTTGGGGTTTTTGGTTAGCTGATCAAGGGTATTACGGTCGAAGCGCGCCCCATAGACCTTCTCAACAAAAGAGGCGAAGAAATCCTGCCGTCTTCTGATCCGCGGCATACCGGAGTAGACCATCTCGAGGAGCCTGAAACGTCCTCCGGGTTTCAGCACCCGGGCAAATTGTTCGAGCGTCCGACCCTGAAGCTCGTTAGGAATGACACAGCACAGGAACGTGGCGATAAGCCAGTCGTAGCGGCCGGAGGAGACCGATGACATGGCCGAGGCGTCCTCCTGGAGGAAGGTTATGTTGCATCGTGCATGGCGCGCACGATTTTTCGCCCGTTTGAGCATCGAGGGGCTGAGCTCAACGGCGGTGAGGTTGACGTCCCGGTGATAATACTTCAGGTTGCGGCCGGTCCCCACGCCTGCCTCGATCACTTCACCGCTGACATCGCCGACGAGGGCGGGCCGCCACTTCCGGTACTGCAATTCCCAAGGGAAATCGAGGATATCGTATAGCCAGGCAGTGAAATTGTATTTTTCGAGAATCTGGCGGCTCACCGGGTGAAGGTGCATGTTATCCGGCTTCATTATTTTTATTTTAACACTACATGCAGCGATAGGTTAAACCCACGCAGTCATCATGAAACTGCCGATGTTAAAATGTCTGCGCAGTTTCAAGGGTAGCAGTTATCAGTCATCGGGTTCTCTGATATAATCACATCAGATGACCGAAAAAAGTTTTCAAGGGGAGCTGAGATGAAGAAAATGGCTGTTCTTTGTGTCCTTGCCTTACTTGCCCTTTCGGGATGCGCTGTAAACTTTTCGCTTTTTCCGGAAACGAAGGCTCTTGAGGAGAAGGTGCTTGAAGGAGAAGGCAAGCCCAAGATACTGCTTATCGACCTGGACGGCGTTATCTCTTTCAAGGGCGCGACGGACAGTCTTAAGCTGCGGACGAGCCCGTCTAAGGTCGCCTTTTTCCGGGAGGCGCTCATAAAGGCGAAGGGGGACCCCGAGATCGCAGGAGTCATAGTCAGGATTAATTCGCCGGGAGGCGGCGTTTCGGCAAGCGATACGATATACCATGAGATTATGGAGTTCAAGAAAAAGAAAAAGGTGCCTGTCTACGCCTACATCACGGAATTAGGCACATCCGGTGCGTACTACGTTGCGTGCGCTTCGGACCGCATCGTGGCGAACCCAACCGCTATCACCGGGAGCATCGGAGTCATCGCCATGAAGTTCAATATCGAGGGGCTTCTTTCAAAGATCGGCGTGTCAGACGAGACCTACAAATCCGGACCGAAGAAGGACTTCTGGTCACCCTTTCGTCCGAGCACTGAGCAGGAGAAGAAGATGCTCCAGGACATAATCGATGAGCTTTACGCCCACTTTGTCGGGGTAGTTTATGAAAACAGAAAGAATGTGTTGACAGAACAGGGGGTAAGGAGCCTTGCCGACGGCAGGATACTCACCGCTGGCGAGGCGCTCGGGGCTCACCTTATTGACAGTACGGCCTATCTTGATGAGACTGTCACGGACATGAAAAAGAAAGTCGGTGCAGAGAAGGCAAGGGTGGTGACCTATGTACGACCGCAGACCTTTAAGTCGAACATATATTCCGAGGCACAGGCACAGGGTCCTCTGGTTATCAACCTTATCTCCATGAACGCTGAAGATCTCTCGCTCTTTTCGGGTGTGCAATTTATGTATGTCTGGAACCCATAGGCAGGAAACCAGGATCGCTAAAATTGTTTGCATTAGTTTCCCTCTGAGATAGAATTGAAACAGAAACGAAACTCAGCCACTTTTTTTCTTACAGAGATGGAGAGGAGCTCGTGCATGAGACAGTTCGGCGGATTTGCTCTGCTTTGTGCTGCGGCCATATTTTTGGCGGCCGCATGTGCGGCACGCCAGCCCCTTGTGACGGTAGGTCCTGGCAAAGGACAAGCCGTTGCCATAACTGCCAGCGACTTCAAGTTCGTCCCGAACAACATCAAGGCATATAAGGGAGATGTCCTCCTTTTAAAAATCGAAAACACCTCTGGCACGGGACACAATTTTACGATAAAAGACCCGGGGGGAAACACCCTGCAGAGCGTGCCCCTCCCTTCAAAGGAGACGGTGACGGTGAAGGTTGAACTTGCCGACTCCGGTACGTATGAGTTTTATTGCGACAAACCCCTTCATTCCACGCTCGGCATGAAGGGATGGATTCAGGTCGATCAATGACCTTTGCCTGTCGGCCTTTAGTCCTCGCAATTTTTAGCCGCCTTTTGTCGGGTCAGGGCAGCGCACGATATTTCTATTCCCTGAATATTTCCTGAAGAAACACAAGCAGCTCTCTCCATGACTTGTTGTCGGCCTCTGCATCGTATGCAATCGGCAAATGAAATTTCTTTGCATACTCATCGGCCTTTGGATTGGTGAAGGCGTGGCTGGCCCCGGGGTATAAGACTATCCGGAAGTCGGCGTCCGCGCTTATTAACTGCTGCCTGAATGCCTGGATCTGGTCAGCGCTTACAAACTTGTCTCCTGTTCCTTGCAGTACAAGGATTCTGGCCTTCACATCGCCCCTGCGAGCAGGCTTTACGGCGCCGAGACTGCCATGAAAGCTCGCAACCCCCTTAAGGTCTACCCCCTGGCCTGCCATATTCAGTACTACACCACCTCCAAAGCAATAACCGATCGCGGCTATACGCGAGGGGGCGACTTCAGGCTGTTGCCTGAGAAAATCCATCGCCGCCATGAAACGTTCTTTTTCAACTTCAGGTCTTTGGGCCACGCCCCTGGAATATCCGGCGGCCTCGTCGGGGTTGAGTGCCTGTTTTCCCTCTCCGTACATGTCGATGGCAAGAGCCGTATACCCTTTCTCGGCAAGCATACGCGCGCGATGCCTTTCATAGTCAGTTATTCCCCACCATTCGGGCACAACGAGGACCCCGGGGCGTCTGCCTTTTCTGTTTTTGTCGAACGCAATGTACCCCCTCATCAAAAGGCCGCCGGCATTATAAACAACCTCTTTCCCCTCGACGTCTGCCGTCTTTGCCGTGGACGTTCCGAAAGACACAAAAACCAGGGAAAGCGAGATCAGTTGCACGAAAGCACTCTTGACAAGGCTGTTCATATCCCCCTCCTTTGAAGCAAAGGCTTGTCGTTTCTTTCCCATTATATCAGGGACTGCCCTTTTTCCCGAACGACGTCGGTAAAGGTCAGGTCAATTTCTGAGGCCCAGGATGTATAATGAATCAAGAGCGGCCCCAAAGAACACCGGAAAGGGGAGAAGGAAGACGTGACGGGCGTAAGAAGACACAAGAGAATTATCAAGCGTCTTGAGACCGAATGCTCATCTGAAGGAGTAGTTTTCAGGGGCATATCGAGCGATCTGTCGGGAGGCGGGCTTTTTGTAAGGACGAGCAAGCCCTTTTCTCCCGATACCGCCGTTGATCTGACTATCCATCTTCCCGGCAATAGCGTCGCAAAAATCAAGGGCATCGTTCGGCGGTCCGTGAGAACGGGGCTGGCTTATGGGAAAAACGGTATGGGTATCGAAATCATCGAATTCGATGAGGAGTTCGCTGCCTACGTCAATTCCCTTCTGCCGACTGAGGAACGGATCCAACAGAGGAAGCGCTTCGAAAGAGGAGTAGTTGAGTCAAGCCCGGGAAACGAGACCTTGACTGGGGAAAAAGCCATGGAAGGCCGGTCGGCATACGGATCTGTTCTTGGTCCGGCGAGCCACCAGGCAGTTCCCCCCGCGGCTGAGAAGGATGAGACGGACGAAGCGGTAGATTCATTGCTGCAGTCACTGTTTTCAAAAGGGGACAAGAAGAAAGGGTAACAGGTGTCGCGGCGTTATACTTCCGCCTCCGGTTTTGTCCGGCAGCCATATGGAACCTCGGATTATGGACCTTTTTTGTCCGTTCGCCTGATTTACTATGTAACCAATATTTAACTTGTCAGGGGCTGCGCACAATGAAAAGCCCCGGTATTATCCGGGGCTCTATGCGGAAGGGAGATGGACC
Organism: Thermodesulfovibrionales bacterium; assembly: GCA_033853975.1. GTDB lineage: Bacteria > Nitrospirota > Thermodesulfovibrionia > Thermodesulfovibrionales > UBA6898 > JAWOKY01. The sequence continues at coordinate 71,331 of JAWOKY010000027.1, read as the reverse complement.
TAGGATGCATTCGCCCTTCTGCGTATATATTTCTCCGGGGAAAAAGACCCTTTTGGGTTACAGTCTCTATTACTGTTTACATCTATACAAAGACCTTGTCAAGTGCGGTGGTTCCATTGGAGCAACTTTTTTTTGTGATAAGCTTTTAAAAAACGGAGGTGTCTTATGAAAAATAGTCTCATCGCGATTGCTCTGCTCATCATTACCGGATGTGCGGCCTACGTCACGCCAAGCGGGACTTACATAGAGCCCCTTCCCGAGACCGTGGTAATAGGCCCGCCTGAGGTTGTGGCGGCTCCTCCCGACATCATCGTCCAGCCGCTTCCGTCGGTTGTGGTGGTGCCGGGCAGAGATCTCTACTCGTATCAGGGTTACTATTATTACCATTGGGACGCGGGCTGGTACTGGAGCCGCCAGAGGAGAGGACCCTGGCATGTCCTCCCAAGAGACCGTTGGCCTTCCCATATGGAACGACGTGAAGGCGAACACGAAAGGCATGAAAGGGATCGGGACAGATATTGACGGTCCGCCCTTTTGCGACTTGTCCCGGCGAAGGGCTTTATCTATAATTCGATAACGAAATTTTCTCTGTGATGAAAGTCCGGTCGGGGTCCGGGATGACTCAGTGCCCAGTAGGTCCTCGCGCCGTCTTTCTTTTTTATGACAGATGTGATACCCACCTGCAGGGCATTGCGGGCAGGGACTATCCCGCCGATGTCGACAGTCACGGAGAGGTTCATGACGTCTTGCCCGGCGCGTACTGCAAAGGGGAGCGAAGTGAAGGCTTGCTCTCTTTCCATGTCAGTTCGATAGGATGTGAAACGGTATACATTCCAGTGCCCGGCAGGCGAGAGGTTGAATTCCCAGTAGGGGGCAGACTCGCTCAAAGCCAGAAAAAACTCGAAACAGGTCTCTTCCCACAGGCCGTCTCTGCGTACAGGAGCAGACGGGGGTGGGATGACAACGTCGTCGAGATGTCCGGAAAGGATAAAGGTTGCCCTGAGCATATTGTCGCATCTGCCGACACTGCCTGAAATCTTTATGTCGTGCGGAACCCCCGGGAAGGGGAACGGGAGAAGGGAAAAGATCTGACTGCTCATCTCATGTCCCGTATGATGCTGTTTATCGCTGCTCTCTGCGTTTCGATGCTCTCGGTGAGCCTGAACTGTATAAGCGCCCTGGCAAGATTATGGTTTGGCCTCCTGACTCTGAAGTAGACGTCTCCCTCCATATAATCCGTGAAAAATCTGAGTCCGAGCTCGAAGGCGATTAGTCGGATCGAATCATACAGATAATCAAGGTCATTTTTCGTCAGGAACCCCCTTGCCACGGAACTATAGCCATTCAGGACCGCACTGGCCACATCCGTATCGAAACAGACGGACTCCCATTTATCGGTATCTTCTCCCATGAGGTTGCAGGCGGACCGCAGGCAGTCTCCAATGTCGTAATGAACCAGTCCGGGCTTCACGGTGTCGAGGTCGACAATGCCCACCGCCTGCCGGGTGGATACGTCCATCATGACGTTGTCTGTTTTGGGATCGCCATGAATCGTGCGAAGGAGCAATCTGCCCTCAGCCTTCGCGTCCTCGAGGACATGAGCAAGGTCTCTGCGCTGTCCGACAAAGCGAATGCAGTAATCAAGTTCGGGGGACGATGCGAGTTGGCATTTCGCCAGCACCTCTTCGTAATGTCTAAGGTAACGCGGCGCGATGTGGAAACCCTCCAGAGTATCCGCAAGGCTTTCCGGGGGGAGATCGGCAAGGAGGGCATGGAAAAGGCCCAGCGCATACCCGACCTCCTGCGCGTGATTGCAATCATTGATTACGGCGAAGGACTCTGAGCCGTCAATAAAACCAATTGCACGCCAGAATGATCCGTCGGATGCCCGCAAGTACTCCTTGCCCGCCCCCGTCGGGATGACAACCGGGACCTCCCAGCGGCGGCCCCCCGTGAGTTGAGTCTCCAGCATGCGTCGCGTCATATGTCCTGTGGAGATGAGCATGTTGTGCATGAGGAGATCAGGCTTGCAAAATACCTGTGTGTTGATGCGCTGCAGGATAAAACGGCCCCCGTCGAAATCCATCGTGACGAGGAAGGTGCGGTTGATGTTGCCCTTCCCGAATTCAGTGACGTCGATTACCTTGCCACGGAGTGCGAATTGCCCTGCAATGGAGAAAAGATTGTTCATCTCTGGTCCTTTTTGTCCCGGCTTCTAGTATCTTTTTTATTTTACCTTATGGCTTCAAAAGATATGGAGCAGAAATTCTGTTCCGCCGTTTCATTCCCGGCGGCAGTGTCCTACTGCCGCGGGAAGGCCTGGCAAAGACCGACAAGTCCGTGAAACATTGGCGAAGACGTCCGGCGGAAGGGTCAGGTAGAACGGCCGCTCTTTTGAACCTCTACATATTCGGCAGCGGCCAGTGCCGCGATGCAGCCGTCGGCGGCCGCTACCACGATTTGATTGGCGAACTTCTGCCGAAGATCCCCCGCGGCGAAGATTCCCGGAACGCTGGTCATGCACTTTTCGTCGGTTATTACAAAACCCCGTTCGTCCATGCGCACTTCGGGCGGTATCAAGCGGTTGTTCGGATAGTAGCCGATAAAAATAAATACGCCCGCGGTGGCCAGTTCCGTCTTCCCGCCGGTTTCGGTATCTTCGAGGCAAACAGCCGTTGCTGACCCGTCGGCACCCTTGATTTCGGTAACAACCGTATTCCAGATAATCTCGATAGCGGGCTCGGTCATTACGCGGCTGCGAAGAATTTTGCTCGCCCGAAGCTCGCGTTTCCGATGCACCAGATAGACCTTCCGGGCCAGTCTCGACAGAAAAAGCGCCTCCTCGGCTGCAGTGTCCCCTCCGCCTACAACAACAACTGTCTTGTCTTTGAAGAAAAAACCGTCGCAGGTGGCGCAGTAGGAAACGCCGGCGCCGAGATATTCCGCTTCACCCGGGATGCCGAGTTTTCGCACTGACCCGCCGGCTGCGAGAATCACGGTAATTGCCCCCAGCGCAGTGCCGTCCGCAAGTTGAACAGAGTGCAGATCGGCACCAGGTATGATCGCGTTTACCTCGTGCTGCAGGATGGGGAGGCCGAAGGATCGGGCATGGCTGGCCATTTTCTCGGCAAGCTCAAAACCATTGATGCTCTGCACCCCGGGGTAGTTTTCGACCTCTTTCGATATGGCAAGCTGGCCGCCGAGCAATCCCCTCTCGATGAGGAGCGTTTTCAGCGCCGCCCTCTCGCAGTAGAGGCCGGCGGTGAGCCCTGCGGGGCCGCCGCCGATGATGATCACTTCATAGATCTCGCTAACCGCCATAACAGCTCACCAGATCCGGTCCGCCCCCGGGCATCGTTATCTTTCCGTCTGTTTCGTTATCAGGAATCATGTTTCTTTGTTTTGAGGTAAGCGCAGAGTGCCTCATCTATCATCCTGTCGAACGACGCATCGTCGGGGGCCCCCAGTTCTCTCAGCCTTTTAACGTGTGATTCCCTGATTCTGATCGTAACGGTCATGAACGTCTTCTCGGAAAGGCTGTCTTGAGGCCTGTCTGGCTGCTTCGGCCCCCTTTCCGCCAAGAGTTGGGCAATCCGCCGCGTCAGTTCCCGGAAGTCGGCTGATTTTACGACGTACGCATCGGCTATATCGCAAGCAAGGTCGTACATGTAATCATAGGCCGTGTGCATAATAACGGGTACGTCGCTTCTGCTGTCCTTGATCCTGCCAAGGAGTTCCAGACCGTCCATGTCGGGGAGTTTTATGTCGAGGACGACGAGATCGGGTTTCTCCTTGCGGAAGGATTCCATAGCCCCTGCTGCGGTTCCGGCCATTACGACCCCATACCCGGCGTCCTCCAGTTCATACCTGCAGAGGACACGGAAGTCCTCATTGTCGTCCACAATCAGAATCTTCGTCATCACCCATCACCTTTATTCTTTCGGGCCCAGCAGATAGGGCAGGGCGCCGCCGGGGACAAAAGCAGAAAAATCCCCGAATGAATTAATTGAGATCTTCAGGGTTAAGCCCTGTATCATTTTCGCACGAGAGGGGCACCGGATCAAGGCCCGAATAAGTGCTCGCAGTTGCCCGGGGCAGGGCGCAGCGAAAAGGGGAAGATAACAAAGGCCCCTGGAGAAACAGAGGGGCCGCGTTGCGGCCCCTCTGCCGAGGGAGAAGAGATTTTCTTACTGCTCCGAATAGGCGCTTTTCTTGTGGGATACGAACGGGGCTCCGGAGAGTGCCTCTTCGGCATGCCCGTGGACCGTCAATCCACCGGTATAGAGTTGAAAATTATAAGCCATCTCCCCGTGCTCGCTCTCGTCAAGCCCGGCAAATTCGGCTTCATCGTCAACCCTGAGTCCAACCAGGGCCTTAACGATCTTGAAGACGATGAAGGTGACTGTCCCGCTATAAATCAGCGTTACTCCGACCGCAATGAACTGAGTAAGGACCTGTCCGGGATTGCCGTAGAGCAGACCCCTGCCTGCCTCATTGATCGAGGGATCTGCAAAGACGCCTGTGAGGATGGCGCCGAGTGTGCCCGCCACGCCGTGTATTCCGAAAGCATCGAGGGTGTCGTCATAACCGAACTTGGCCTTCATAACAGCCACAGAGAAGAAGGCCACCACGCCCGCAGCGGCACCGATGAAGAGAGCCCCTGAGACGTTGACGAAGCCTGCAGCGGGTGTTATCGCGACGAGACCGGCCACCGCACCGGAGGCGAGGCCCAGCACCGTCGGTTTTTTCGAGTGCATCCACTCTACTACCATCCAGGAGACCGCCGCTATTGCTGCCGCTGTGTTGGTATTGAGGAAGGCTGCTCCGGCCAGTCCGTTAGCCGCCAGTGCAGAGCCGGCATTGAAGCCAAACCATCCGAACCACAGAAGGCCCGCCCCGGTTATGACAAGGGTAAGGTTATTCGGCACCAGCGCTGTCTGGCGTCTCTTGCCGAGCATAAGGGCACCCACGAGTGCCGCAATGCCAGCATTGACATGGACTACGGTGCCGCCGGCGAAATCGAGTGCCCCGAGCTTTGCCAGAAATCCTCCTCCCCACACCCAGTGGGCAACCGGCAGATAGGCGAAGGTCAACCACAGGACCGAAAACAATATCCACGCCGAGAACTTCATGCGCTCGATGTATGCACCGCTTGCCAGGGCCACCGTGATTGCCGCAAAGGTAAGCTGATACGCGATAAAGATGTATTCAGGTATGGTCTTTGCCGCGTCGGCGATGCCGTTTATCCCGATACCTGCGAGAAACAGTCTTGCGCCGTTGCCTATCACTCCGCCAACATCGCCGCTGAAAGAGAGGCTGTAGCCGTAAAGGACCCACAGGACACTTACGATGCAGAAGGCCGCAAATGACATTGCCATGGTATTGAGCATGTCTTTTCTTTTCGACAGGCCCCCGTAAAATAATGCGAGCCCGGGCAGCGTCATCATCATGACCAGTGCCGCGGCAACAATCATCCAGGCAGTGTCACCTGTATCGATCTTCAACTGCGCCGGGGCAACTGAAGCGGAAATGGGCCCCGCGGTCTTGTCTGCAGCCAGGGACAGGGCTGTTGGAAGCAGTAACCATAATAAAACGGTAATACTCAGGAACTTTCTCATTGTTTTTTTACCTTTCATGTTTGAGATGTGATTGATCGTTGTAATGGCGTCTCCCGTATCATGAGCAAGCAAACCGGTCACGGCACATCATGTTCCAGCGCGCCAATCTCCCGATTTTCCTCCTGTTCAACCCACCGCACCTCCTTGGTCCTTATGCCATACTTTGTTACCTTGTAGCCGATCATTCTCTCCGTTATGCCGAGTTTCCGTGCGGCCCTGGCCATGACCCAGCCGCTGTCTTTGAGTGCCTTGATTATCTCGTCTCTTTCCAGTTCTCTTATCTTGTCTTTCAGGGTCTCCATTTATTCACCTCGCAGTTATGGTAGCCAGAACCGTGCCAGGCAGTAACGTCTGGATTTACAAAGAAATTACAAAATGATAAATATGACAAGAATGTAAGACATGACAATTATGTCAGACATACTTTGCCGGACATGTCCGGAAGGCCGTAAAAGGTACGCTGTCCCTGATGTAAGTGGGTGAAGAGGTTGATCTTATGTGGAAACAAGGACGGGACGAAGGCAAAGAGATCGGCCCATTCCTGCAGGTAGAGAAGTGAAAAAAAAAGACATGAGTCAGCCCCGTTGGGGCTGACTCATGTCTTTTTCGACGACTCAAGTTGACGGTTCATTATCCGCCGAAATCACTTTCAGCTATGCTCGACCAGGTCCTCATAGACTGCTCAGGCCAGACAATATCGTGGTCTTCCGCCTGGGGTTCCCAAGTGGTCATGCAGGCCGTGCAGAGCCCCTTCAATCTTTCGTCGAGCTCTTCAGCGACGATATGCAGTCCGTTCACTTCTCCGACAATCTTTTCCTTGTACCCTGTCGAAGCGTGGTCGAATCTTTTCAGTATCTCGTCAACTTTTGTTTTCCATCCGGCAAGCTCAAATGCTACGTTATCGCAATATTCTCTGGTTTCCATAGTGTTTCTCCTTTCAATCCTTCTTTGCTCCTCTTTACTGTCTCTTTAAGTCCCTATCGTTAGCTTTAATATATGCCGCGTACGGGACAAATTCAAAGGGCCTTTTTGGCGTTTTTGAGGAGGTATATGCAGGGATATTCGAAATAGGAGGAAAATGCTCCACTTTACGAAGAATTACCCGAAATTACGCTGCATGGTCCTGCGAGGGACAGTATAGGAAATTGTAGCGCTACCTTATGATGCCGTTCCGGCGTGCCGCCGAAGCTGACTCGGGGCCGACTTGAAGTCATCCTTGAAGATTGTGAGAATGAGCAGGGGGATAATCTCGAAAACGTATGCGACCAGACAAGCCCAAAAGCCCATGATGAGAAGGATATACCATCTTTCGACCATGTGCTGTGTAATCAGGGTGGCCACAACGTAAAAGAGTGTAAAAAAGACCCCCCAGGCGAGCGGAACTATCAAGGCAGCGAGAATCAACAGATTATAGGGTTTGTCTTTAATGATCTTCCATACGATGGCAGAAAATATAAGGTAGGGAACAAAAACGCGATACGCGTTCGCAAGATTATCGAGGATAAAGTCCGCTCCCGCTCTGTACAGAAAAGAGAAGAACAGAAGGGCCAGGCACCAAAGCACAAAGGGGAAAAAAAGCGATAATTGGAAGAAGCGCGACTGGCTCATGCCAACAGTATCTGTCCTTCCGCCTTTTTCACTGCAATAGAATTCATTGACTGTATCATGACGATGTCTATTTCAGCTTCGCACAGAAGGTTTTTTCATGTCAACTGGGTAATTTTCTTCAACAGGTGTCCTAAATCTGGGAATTGACACTGTGCGATACTCTTTATGGCGTTAGGATCCGAAAGCGGGATGGGCGTCGCCTTTGTTGCAGAAGGACCCGGGATGGCAAGACTGTGGCGGCTGAGGCACTCCCTAGGCCAGTTCGCCTCTTCTGATCAAACGCGTACCGGCAACATAAAAGCCCCCGATCTGTTTGATCCACATAACTACGCCGTGTCTTGACTGAAAGACCTTGTTCCTGAACTCGACTACACAGCCCGCCCTGAGGGGATACTTCGTAAAGAAGCAGAGGCTGTTTGCGGAGGTGTCGATGACCTTTCCGGTCAGGTGCAAAAACCTTAGCTTGCCGTCTTTCAAGGTCACGATGGTGTACTCTATTATTTTTCGGTAGCGGGCTTTGTTTGAGACTGTTGCTTGGGTCATCTGTCCTCCTGCGGTTTTCGCCGCATGCGGCGGATATTATACGTAAGAACTTCTGACACTTGTGTAAATTATAAGTGCGTTCGGCTGCGACATCCAGTTAATTATTCTTAATCTTGATCTGCTCCGGGGTTGTTTTTCGGTGGCAATGAAGAGATTGCCAGCGCAGGAGTGTTATACTTCATTAACGGTGGAAAAGAAGGTCCTGAAGAAAAACCCCTGTCCGGATTGCACCTTCTGTCAGTATTGCAGCAAGACGCGGTGCAGTATGTGCCTGCCGAAGGACTGCGGCGGAAAAAAGAAAGATCGAAAAAGGGATAAAACCCACAAGCCTCTGTTCAGGCCTTACTGAAAATTCTTCCCCTGCAGGAGAGAAAGATCGCGATTTTTGAGGGGGGCTTCTTGAAAAACGGGCTTTACGTCGCTTAAGATACTCCATTGCCGGAGGTGAGAACAATGTCCGAGATTATCAACCGAATACGCTTCTATCACTATATCTCCTTCGTGCTGTCCAATCAGCAGAAAGATCCGTTGTGCGGAATGTGTAAGGCCTATGCAAATACCGTTTTGGCGATGAGTGAAGGTCTCTCATTACTGGAGGGTGAGCATAATGATGAGATTACTGCCGTTGCCCCCCAGGTAGCGCAACTTCTTGAAGAGGCGCGCGGAAAGATAAAGGCGATTGACGCGCCAAAAGATTCTGTCGGCCAGAAAAAGGCCGGCAACTGTAAAATGCCGGAGGGCGTCTGCTTCGTCAAGTCATCCAAGGCGATTTTGAACCGCTTATAACAGGCACTTCGCCGATGAAGATTATCCTTGTCTTCATCCTTCTTCTCTTGTGTCCGTCTATTGTTTTGTCTCATCCCGGTAAGACCGATAAAAGAGGAGGGCACAGGTGCCTGAGAGACTGCTCAGAGTGGCAGCTCGACTATGGCGAATACCACTTCCATGACAAGGATTTCATGCCGATCAGGCCGGCAAAGACGAGAAATACTGAGGCTGTTGCAGAACCACCTCAAATCCCGAAGACCGTAATGCCTGCCGAGGTGCCCGAACATACCAGTGGCAATGCAGACACGCAGAAGTTGCAGAAGAAGTCCGAAGAGATCCTTTCCCCCGTGAGATCGGCGCCGCCCGTCGCAGAGGATGGCATCGTTTCCCTGATCGAGCTGGACGTGGTGATATTTGCAGTCAGCCTCATTCTGGCTGCCGCCTTTCTTTAGTCACTTCAGAGGTGACGGCGCCAGAGGCATTAGGATAGGCCCTTCTTCTTTATCTCCTTGAGAGATGTCTGTATTTTATTCTGTGGGGCTGGTCCGCCGCGGCTCCGAGGCGGGCCTTTCGGTCGGACTCATAGTCGGAGTAGTTGCCTTCGAACCAGAGCACCCTGCTATCTCCCTCAAAGGCGAGTATGTGGGTTGCAATACGATCAAGGAACCACCTGTCATGGCTGATCACCACGGCGCAGCCGGCAAAATTCTCGAGCGCCTCTTCAAGGGCGCGCATGGTGTTTACATCCAGATCGTTGGTCGGCTCGTCAAGCAGCAGTACGTTAGCCTCCTGCTTGAGCATCCGTGCCAGATGCACGCGGTTTCTCTCGCCGCCTGAGAGCATTGAAACCTTCTTCTGCTGATCGCTGCCGGAGAAGTTGAATCGGGCCACGTATGTGCGGGAGTTTACCTGTCTCTTGCCGAGCTGGATCGTCTCCTCTCCTCCGGAGATCACCTCCCATATGGTCTTGTTCGGATCGAGGTCTTCACGGCTCTGGTCTACGTATGCGAGTCTGACAGTTTCCCCTGTCCTGAATGAGCCGGAATCAGGTTCTTCCAGGCCGGTTATCAGCCGAAAGAGGGTGGTCTTTCCGGCCCCGTTGGGCCCGATGACCCCCACAATTCCGCCCGGCGGAAGAGAGAAGGTCATGCCCTCCATGAGAATGTTATCTCCGTATGCCTTGGAGACGTTGTCTGCCTCGATGACCACACTCCCAAGGCGCGGTCCCGGCGGGATATAAATCTCCAGTTCCCTTGACTGTTTCTCGACATCCTGACGAAGGAGGGCCTCATAGGAATTTATGCGCGCCTTCGCCTTTGCGTGGCGTCCCTTGGGAGACATTTGTATCCATTCCAGCTCGTGTTGCAGGGTTTTTTGTCGTTCGCTCTCGGCCTTTTCTTCCTGTTTGAGACGATTCTTCTTCTGTTCGAGCCACGATGAGTAGTTCCCCTTCCATGGAATCCCCTGGCCCCTGTCGAGTTCGAGTATCCATCCGGCCACATTGTCGAGGAAGTAGCGGTCATGGGTAACAGCGATGACTGTTCCGTGATATGCCTGGAGGTGGTGTTCGAGCCAGGCGACGGTCTCCGCATCCAGGTGGTTCGTAGGCTCGTCGAGCAGAAGGATGTCGGGCTTCTGAAGGAGGAGTCTGCACAGAGCAACGCGCCGTCTCTCGCCCCCTGAGAGGACTTTCACCGGGGTCTCTCCGGAGGGGCAGCGGAGGGCATCCATCGCCATCTCGAGGCGAGAATCGAGGTCCCACGCATCAAAGGCGTCCAGCTTCTCCTGCACCTTGCCCTGGCGTTCGATCAGCTTTGTCATCTCGTCGTCCGACATGGGCTCGGCAAATTTTTCATTGATGATGTTATATTCCCTGATCGTATCTACTATTGCCTGCACGCCTTCCTCAACTGTCTCGCGCACTGTTTTGGAATCGTCCAGCTCCGGCTCCTGCTGCAGGAACCCAACTGTGTGGCCGGGTGAGAGGACCGTTTCCCCGTTGAACTCCCTGTCCACGCCCGCAAGGATGCGAAGAAGGGAGCTCTTGCCTGACCCGTTAAGACCGATCACCCCTATCTTCGCCCCGTAGAAATAGGAGAGATATATATCTTTCAGTACCGGCTTCTTTTCGTAATACTTGCTAACCCCGATCATGGAGTAGATGACTTTGTTCGGCTCGATGCTCATCGTATTGGAAATCCTTTCCTTCGTATGATTGTGAAGTATACCACAGTCGTGGCCATGCCCATCCCGCCTCCGTGGGGGGCAGGCCGATGCACGCATCCATCATCTGGTATAATATTCCGATGGAAAAAGCAGAAAATGCACGGGCACACCTTATTGTCGAGGGAGTCGTGCAGGGAGTGTTTTACAGGGCATTCACGCAGAGAGCGGCGATGAAGCTGGGGCTTTACGGATGGGTAAGAAATCTGCCCGACGGCCGTGTGGAGGCTGTTTTCGAGGGCAACAGAACCCTTATCGAACAAGCCATTGGGGAGTGCAGGAGAGGACCGGCAGGCGCCTATGTGTCCGATGTCGATCTGAGTTGGGAACCCTATACCGGAGCAGAACGGGGCTTCCAAATCCGGTATTGAACCGCTGCCCCAAGAGACAGGAATGCTTACAGAACTTGAAAAAAAGGTGACTGGCGGCGGTGTCCTTACGAAGGATGAGGCCCTTTACCTTGCCTCCCTGTCGGGACAGCAGATTCCGGACTTTCTCGGTGCGGCCTGCAGGATCAGGGACCTTTTCCGGGGGGACTACGTTGACCTCTGCGCAATCATCAATGCAAAGTCCGGCGCCTGTCCGGAAGACTGCGCCTACTGTGCCCAGTCGGCGAAGAGTTCCGCTGATATCGCTATATTTCCCCTTGCAGAGAAAAGCAGGATCATCGAAAAGGCTCATGAGGCAAAGCTCGGCGGCGCGAAGCGTTTCTGCATTGTCACAAGCGGCAGGAAGGTTTCCGGAAGGGAACTCGAAAGAATAGCAGATGCGGTGAGTGAGATAAGGGCGTTTGGGCTTCTTCCCTGCGCCACACTCGGTCTCCTTTCGGAAACGGAGATCATGCTTCTGAAGTCCGCGGGTCTTGAACGATTTCATCACAATCTTGAGACCTCCGAGAGGTTCTTTTCCTCCATATGCTCGACGCATACCTACCAGGACAAGATCAGAACGATAGAGGCTGTAAAGGCAGCGGGCATCTCCCTATGTTCAGGAGGGATCTTCGGTCTTGGAGAAGAATGGCATGACAGGGTAGAGATGGCCTTCGCACTCAGGGATATCCGGCCGGACTCGGTGCCTGTCAATTTCCTGACACCGATAGAAGGCACGCCACTGGGCGGCCGGGCGATGCTTGAACCTCTTGAAGCCCTCAAGGTCATCGGAATCTTCAGGTTCATCCTGCCGGATAAAGAGATAAGGGTCTGCGGCGGCAGGATGCAGACCCTGAGAGATCTTCATCCCTTTATCTTCCTTGCGGGTGCTGACGGCCTTCTGACAGGCAATTACCTCACCACGACGGGAAGAAGTTACGAAGACGATGTGGAACTCATCCGACTGCTCGGCTTGAAGACAGAGAGGACTGGTCAGGTTCAGAGGGGCGGCAAATGCTGAGCATACGGATGAGGGCGTCTAAAGAAAAGAGAAGCCGGGGGAATGGACATCCGGATATCGAGATCCATATCTCAGGGGCAGAGGGGCTTTTCCGCGAGTCTGAGAAGATGGAAGTAGTGAGGGAATATATCGAAAGGGCGTTGGACCACCCCAGAGGCGAACCCGACAAAATAACGATCACGATCGAGAAGGTGAGAGGAAGGATAAAAATGATCCCTTCCCTCGCCGTAACCACGCTCAAGTGCAAGTCCCCCTCTGAATCAGCGGGGCTTATAAGGAGTCTTCTTGAGAGCGCGGGTGTTTCAGACGATGCCGCGGAAGAGGCGTTTCGTGTTATAAGGCAGGATGAGGCGATGCGCGGCGCTTCGATCATCCGTGCCCTATCGGGAGAGAGGGTCGAAGCTGACAGGACCAGGGGGGTGCGCGCATCGAGGCTCGGCATCAGCGCTTCGGCTGCCAGGATGCTCTCAAGTGAATTGGCCCGCGAAGGCATCGACACGGCCATAGTGAGGGAGGCCCTGGTACTTGCGTCCAAGGTCGCCTCATGCAAAGAGGTGATCGCTGAACTCTGTGTCTCCGACGATCCGGACTATACCACCGGATATGTTTCGTACGGAAAGTGCGGATATGTGAGAATCCCCGGCATGAAGCGGAAGGGTTCAAGAAAAGGCGGAAGGGTCTTTTTCGTGGAAGAGTCCGCCGATATAGCCCGCGTGGAAGAATTTATCGAGAGGAAACCTGTTGTCATAAACAGTATCAACGAATGCAGGGGGGTGCGTTCCATAGATGAGATCCTCAATAATACTTATCGCTAACCCGACGGCCAAGAACGCTTCTGTCAGAAAGATCGAGAAGGCCGCTTTAGTCCTCCGGAACAAGGGGCTCGACGCCGAGACCTGCATGACCCAAAAGAGGGGTGACGCCGAAAATCTCGCCAGGCGTTATGCCGAAAGAAGACCGGATCTCATCATTGCAGCAGGCGGCGACGGCACTATTAACGAGGTACTAAACGGCGTTGCAGGATCTGATATTCCTGTGGCCCTTCTCCCCCTTGGGACTACAAATGTCCTGGCAAAGGAACTCCGAATCCCCGAGGATATCGAGGGTGCTCTGGAGGCCGCTGTTTCCCGGCCGGCCAGGAATGTCTCGCTCGGGAGCATCGAAACAGCCGGGCTGACTTCAAAGCGCTACTTTTGCCTTATGGCCGGCGTCGGGCTCGACGGCAAGGCTGTACGGGATGTAAGCACTTCAGTAAAGAAGGTTTCCGGTAAAGCTGCATACATACTGAGCGGAATAAAGAACATCTGCACCTATTCGCAGGAAGAACTATCGTTTCTGCTGGACGGTACTGAGATCAGGGGATACGGGGCGATCATCTGCAAGGCCAGCAAGTACGGCGGACATTTCAGGGTCGCACCGGAGGCGAGTCTTGAAAACTCTTTTTTCTATACCTGCGTCTTCAGGGGCCGGAAGCGGCGCGATCTGGTCCGCTATGCCCTGGGCGTAATGACAGGCAGGCATCTTCGGTACCGGGACGTGGCATATCTAAAGTCATCGGAGGTCTGCATAACGGGCAGGGCTCATATCCAGATAGACGGTGATTATCTCGGCGCCTCTCCAGCAATACTGTCGGTCGCAAAAGACATCGTGAAACTGGTCTATTAACCCCTTGTTGCACGCAGCCGGGAGGGCATCCTTCAAATTGTTTTAGCGTTTTGAGATATCCGGAGGAATTTAATTTCTCACGGAACTATTATCCCGCCGCCTATCACCGCGTCTCCGTCGTAAAAGACTGCGCTCTGCCCCGGGGCGGGCGCAAATTGAGGTTCATCAAATATGACGCGGGCCACGTCGCCTCGCATCTGGACTGAAGCGGGCCTGTCCCGCATCATGGAGCGCACCTTTACCGTAGCCCGAAAGGAACCCGCCTTTGGCGATGAGATCCAGTTGAGGTCACTCACCGTAATTTCTGTTGCCTTTGTCTCTTCCAGCGAACCGACCTCGATGGTGTTATTTGCCGCATCGACCCTTGTTACATAATATGGATCGGGGGCGGCGATTCCGAGCCCCTTTCGCTGGCCTACGGTGTAACGGCAGATTCCCTTATGCGTTCCGATTGTCTTCCCTTCGCGGTTGACTATCGCACCGGGTTCGCAGGCCGAGGGGCTTAGCTTTTCGATGAATGATGCATAGCTTCGGTTTTCGATGAAACAGATCTCCTGGCTTTCCGGCCTGTCAGCTGCATCGAGCTTCAACGACCGGGCAATTGCTCTCACAGCGCTCTTGCAGTGCTCTCCGAGGGGCAGGACCAGCCTGTTAAGTTCGTTGTGCTGCAGGCAATAGAGGACGTACGACTGGTCCTTGCCAGCATCGATGCCCTTCCTGAGAGCCGTCGTGTTATTTCCGCCCGCCGGTGCGGCGGTCCTTGCATAGTGCCCGGTAGCTATGTATTCGGCACCGCTTTTTTCGGCCTCTCTGAGGAGGAAGGGGAACTTTATATGTCTGTTACATAGGATGCAGGGATTAGGCGTCAATCCCCGCGAATAAGAGTCGACAAAGGGTTCTATCACCTTTTCCACAAACTCCTGTCTCACGTCAACAGAGGTATGAGTGATTCCCAGACTCCTTGCAGTGGCAGAGGCGCTCCGGGTTGCCTCAAGGGAACAGCAGGCGGTGAAATCAGACCTGTTTCTGGCCTCCCAGAGGACGAAGCTCACTCCTTCCACATCGAAGCCCTGCTCTCTGAGCAGGCAGGCGGTGACGCTTGAATCGACGCCGCCGCTCATTCCCACGACAACCTTCGGCATATTTTTACTATAACAAAAGGGGGTAGCGCATTTCCTTTGGACAGGGATCGTTCTTAAGAGGCTCTTTCGATGCTCAATCGGGGCACTGGGTCAATTTGATGTGAACTCCGGTCAGGGTGCTATCCCCGAGTTGTCCTGATGTCCAACATCAAGACTTACACCCCTGACCAGAGTCCTTGTTCTGACAGAGCCTCGTGAAGCAAAGCTCTGCCACCCCAACCCAGTGATAATGTATGACAAGCAAAGAAAATGCCAATTGCTTCAAAACGGGGAAAAACCGAAGTTTCAACGAAAAATCCAGGACTGGATGCCGCTGCAGGGCTTTAGGTCTGTATAAACTTTATATGGAACTGCAAAAAATATATGATTCACGGTGAGTACGCTCTAATATCTCACCCCTTCTCAACCCACTTTTTTTATGATAACGTTTACTCAAATGCAACCTCAACGACCCGTCCTGCAAATACTGGCAGTGAATCTGAACGTATTGATAGTAATAGGGTTTTTGCTTGTTACTGCCGGAGAGGTCTCCGCTGGAGTGAGCTGGATGAAAAAGGCTGGGCTATGGGAAAAACCGGGGAATGTGATTCCCCCGGACCTTACCTTCAATGATGAGCAGGGTAAAGTGGTGAACCTCCGTGACATGATCGACAGGCCGACTATTCTTACGGTAGTCTACTATAACTGCTCCCGCATGTGCCCCCAGTTTCTTGCAGGTCTTGCAATGTCCCTTGGTGAAATGACGACTCTTGTTCCGGGAAATGACTACAGGGTGCTCACGGTGAGTTTCGACGAGAGGGACACCCCTCAGATTGCGGCGAATGTGAAGAGAAACTATATCAACGCAATCAACAGACCCTTTCCCGGGGATGCGTGGAGGTTCCTGACCGGCACCGTCGACAATACGAGAAGGCTTTGTGAGGCCCTCGGCATCAGCGTGATGAAGTCGGGCCATAGCTTCGTTCACCCGGAGGTTCTGATCTTTCTCGCACCCGGCGGGAAGATCACGAGATACATGGAGGTCTCGAAGTATGATTACGGCCTTTCCTATCCGATAACCTTCACCAGTTTCGAGCTTTCCCGTGCGGTTGCAGAGGCCCGGCGGGGCGATGTCTGCAGAGTTGGCGCTACAGTGCCCCTGTACTGCTTCCCCCATGAACCTTCGCAGCAGGGGGCCTTTTTCGCGATCCTGAAGATCACAGGTCTTGCGACCCTTCTTATGGTAGTTTTGTTTTTTTTCTACCTCAGAGATGAGGAAAAACTGAGGAAAAGGAGGATCGAGCTTGGAAGACACGATGGCCGATGAGAGTTTTTACAGGGAGAAGGGCTTTCGTTCCTGGATCATGTCGACTGACCATAAGAGGATTGGTATCCAGTATCTCGGAGCGCTTCTTTCTTTTTTCTCGATAGGGGTCCTTCTGGGTCTTCTGATCCGGCTTAATCTCATAGCTCCTGGCTTGATCATCGGGCAGGAGGCCTATAACCAGGTCTTCTCTACGCACGGCATAATCATGATATTTCTCTTCATTATCCCGGGCATCCCGGTGGCCTTCGGAAATTTCTTTCTGCCGATCATGATCGGTGCAAGAGATGTGGCATTTCCTAGACTGAACCGCTTTACCTGGTGGCTCTATCTCACAGGCGCTGCAATCGTTGCGCTGTCGCTCTTCATCGCTGGCGGGCCGCCGGATACGGGCTGGACCTTTTATGCGCCTTACAGCATACGCACCAGCGCAAACGTGGGGCTCGCAGTATTCGGCGTGTTCATTCTCGGCTTTTCGTCGATCCTCACCGGGATCAATTTCGTTACCACGATCCACCGCCTCAGGGCCCCGGGCATGACGTGGTTCCGTCTGCCTTTGTTTGTATGGACTCTCTATGCGACTGGATGGGTGCAGCTTCTGGCCACGCCGGTGCTTGCGATCACCCTTGTCTTCATCATACTGGGCAGGGTCTTCGGTGTGGGGTTTTTCGACCCTTCGCGGGGCGGCGACCCGATTCTGTATGAGCATCTCTTCTGGACCTATTCACATCCCGCGGTCTACATCATGGTCCTGCCGGCCATGGGCGTCATCAGCGAGGTCGTCCCCGTATTTGCCCGAAAGGCAATCTTTGGGTACAAGGCGGTCGCCTATTCTGCCCTGGCGATCGCGGGAGTGGGATATTTCGTCTGGGGGCACCATATGTTCACAAGCGGCATGAGCGATACGGCGAGGGTGATTTTTTCGTTCATCAGCTTTCTCGTTGCCGTACCCAGCGGGATAAAGATCTTCAACTGGGTCGCGACCCTCTATAAGGGCTCCATCGATATGAAACCGCCGATGATTTTCGCCCTTTCCTTCATATTCCTTTTTTCTATCGGGGGGCTGACCGGGTTGATTATCGGCTCTCTCGCCCCGAATCTCCAGCTCCACGGGACCTACTTCATCGTCGCCCATTTCCATTATGTGATGTTCGGCGGCGCAGGCTTTGCCATACTGGCGGGACTCCACTACTGGTTTCCGAAGATGTTCGGAAAGATGTACAAGGAGAGACCGGCCAGGATCGGCTGGCTGATCCTCTTCATCGGCTTCAACCTGCTTTATTTTTCGATGTTTATCCTCGGCTATGAAGGCATGCCGCGGAGGTATTTCGATTATCCGCCGAAATACTTTTTCTGGCATCTTGTGTCCACGATCGGTTCATGGATTCTGGCAGTCGGTCTTGCCATTATAGCCTGGAACCTCATACGCGCCGTTTTCAGGGGAGAAAAGGCGCCGATGGACCCCTGGGGAGGCAGGACCCTGGAATGGCAGATACCGTCGCCCCCTCCCAGTGAGAATTTTGGCGAGATACCGGTGATTTCCGGAGAGAAGGACTGAGGAATGCAAGTGGTTGAGGAAAAGAGAGATTACACGAAGGCGAAGTACGGCATGTGGTTTTTCCTCTTCACGGAAATGCTTTTTTTCGGCGGGATGTTTATCCTCTATTCAATATATCGCTCGAAATATCCTCATGATTTTCATCTGGGAGCGTCTCAGGAAAATCTCCTTTACGGCTCTATCAATACCGCCGTGCTCCTGACGAGCAGTCTTGCCCTGGCAGTAGCGGTTCTTGCGGTGAGAAAGGGGAGATACAGATTCTCCATTTTTCTTCAGGCGGCAACGGTGCTTATGGGAGGGATATTCCTCGTCATAAAGTATCTCGAGTGGTCAGAAAAGATAAGCCGGGGTATCTACCCGAACTCCCCTGTTTTGCTCAGGATGGACGTCGGCGAGATCATATTCTTCGGGCTTTACTATGTCATGACAGGCATTCACGGGCTCCACGTGTTCATAGGAATGATCGTCATCTCGTTCATGGTCTATTTCACGGCAACGGGAGATATCACCAGCGAAAATTACTCGAAGATGGAGAACACCGGACTTTACTGGCATTTTGTCGATATCGTATGGATCTATCTTTTCCCGCTTTTTTACCTTATAACATAGGAGAGCTGAATGGAAGGAAAGTCGGCGGTCCCGGAGATTCATATCAAGAGCTACTTCACTTATGTCTACGTATGGATAGCCCTCCTTCTTCTCCTTGCGGCCACCATTTACGTCGCAAGGATGAATTTTACGAGTTTCAGCGTGCTTATAAACCTCCTCATCGCTACGGTGAAGGCCGGCCTGGTACTCGCTTTTTTTATGCACATGCGATACGAGGGACGGTTTCTGAAGGGCATGCTTCTTCTGACGCTCGTCGCGCTGACCTGCATCATCGCCCTTACTTTCTCGGACGTATGGTACCGTTAGGAGGCTGACATGTTCCATGCGGCGTCAAATATTGCGGCAAAAGTCAACGAGGCATTCATCTTTGTCACCGCTGCCTGCGTTGTTCTCCTTGTTGCGGTAACGATCACCATGATCTTTTTTCTGTTCAGGTACAACAGGAAGAAAAACCCCGTGCCAAGCGATATTCGTGAAAACACGCCCCTGGAAATTCTCTGGACGGTTGTTCCGACGATACTCGTCCTGGGCATGTTCTATTTTGGATGGGTTAATTTCGGGTACATACGAAATCCGCCGAGGGATGCTATTGAGATCGGTGTGATCGGAAGACAGTGGTCGTGGGCCTTCACATACGCCAACGGGAAACAAAGCGATGTGCTGAACGTCCCTGTCGGAAGGCCGGTTGAGCTTGTTCTTACTTCCGCCGACGTGATCCATAGTTTCTTTATCCCTGCATACCGCGTGAAGGAGGACTGTGTGCCGGGTATGAAGACCCACATGTGGTTCACGGCAAACGAACTTGGCACTTATGACATCTTCTGCACTGAATATTGCGGACTCGCACATTCCCATATGCGTTCAACGCTTAATGTCATGCAGGTCGGGGACTTCGAGAATTGGTACGAGGCTGAGGCCGCAGCCCCCGGCGCCGAAGGGCTGAAACTCCTCCAGTCGAAGGGATGCCTCGGCTGCCACACGACCGATGGCACAAAGAAGGTCGGACCGACGTTCAAGGGTCTCTACGACAGCATGGTCACAGTTATCACCAATGGAAAGGAACGGACGATCCGTGCAGACGAGGAGTATATCAGGAGGTCGGTCCTCGACCCAGGGGCAGATGTGGTGAAGGGCTATCCGAATATAATGCCGACTTTGCCGGTCACCGGGAAAGAGCTCGACGAGATTGTCGAATACCTCGATAGGCTGAAATGACGGGCCTTGCCGGAAAGATTCGTCCTTTTGCAGGTCTCTGCAAACCACTCATATCATCTTCAACGACTCTGTCTGCAGGCGCAGCCTCTCTTTTGGCGGGGGGAAAGGGACCGCAAATCATCACTATGATCGTGGGGGTCTTCCTCCTGGCCTGCGGCGCATGCGGCCTCAACCAGTACCAGGATAGAGGGATCGATGCGCTCATGGCGCGTACGGCCGGCAGGCCTCTTCCTTCCGGGCTGATAAGACCGCGCGATGCCCTTGCTTTTTCCGTGACACTGCTTCTTGCCGGATCGATCCTTCTACTGAGCAGAGGTCTTGCCCCCTTTCTGCTTGGTCTGCTTGCGGTCCTGTGGTATAACGGGTTCTATACTTATTTCAAAAGAAGGACCGCCTTTGCGGCTATCCCCGGAGCGGTTATCGGGGCGCTTCCGGTTGCGATCGGATGGGTCTCTGCGGGAGGAGACATTCTTGATCCCAAAATGGCTTTCTTCTGCTTTTTCTTCTTCATGTGGCAGGTTCCTCACTTCTGGCTCTTGGCCGCGGAACACGCAGGAGAGTATGAGAAGGCCGGTCTGCCGTCTTTGACATGCGTTTTCAGGCAGTCCCAGCTGTCGAGGCTCAACTTTATATGGATGAGCGCTGCCGGTGTCAGCTGCATCCTGATGGCTGCTGCCGGCGTTACGCGAAACAATACGGCTAATCTTGCCGTTCTGGGGCTTTCCCTGTGGATCATATGGAGCGGCGCCAAGCCACTTTGGAAAAGAGAAAGCGTCGCAAGAGGATCTGCCGGCTTCAAAAGGATGAATATCTACATGGTCTTCGTTACAATCCTGCTTGCCGCCGACAGGTTTGTCTGAACCCTATCCTTGACAAAGCCGGCCAGACCAATCCATCAAGACCTTTTTGCCGATATGATTTGACAGGGGCAGGGGAATTCATTCTCCCTTCAGTTGCGAGGCCGCCTCTTTGTCGAGGATATAAAAAAGGTTTCCCTTGGGATTTACGAGGGCGGCAGGAAGAGAGACGTCTTTGTCCTCCAGGACCCTTTTTACTACGGCCGCCTTTGCTCCTCCGGTAACGAGCATGAAGACATTCGCCGCGTTATTTATAAGAGGGAGCGTCAGCGTGACGCGGTTGTGCTTATCTCCGCCCATCATGACCGGGGCACAGAGCCGGTCTGTCTCCCTCAATGAGCTGCTTCCGGGAAAAAGAGAAGCGGTGTGGCCGTCTTCTCCCATGCCAAGATGGATCAAATCGAACTCCGGGAATGCACCTGCCTGAATCCGAAAGAAATACCTCAGCTCCTCTTCATATTTTTCGGCCGACGCAGTGGGGTCGTCGGGATCGACAGGAACGGGATGGATGTTCTCTGCGGGTATCGGTACCTTGCCGAGGAGGCTTGAACGAATCAAGCCGTAATTGCTGTCGGGACTGTCGAGGGGCACACACCTTTCGTCTGCAAGGAAGATATTTGTTTTCTCCCAGTATTCCCTGTCCTGTAAAAGCGACAGCCTGAGGAAGAAATCACGCGGCGTCTTTCCGCCCGAGAGCGCAGCGCTGAAACATTCCTTCTTTTCAATTGCACGCCTCATCATGTCCACCCAGCTCATCAGCATGAAGTCGCGCATGTCGCCCCTTTGAGCGAATATCCTGACGGTCCGTCTTTGCATTTCGGGTTATCGGGTGATCCAGGTCCTTCCTTCCCTTGCAAGGAGAAGGTCAGCCCCGGGCGGACCCCATGTGCCGGCTGCGTAATTAGGAAAATCCGATGAAGGGAGACTTTCCCAGCGGGACGTTATCTGGTCAACGATCCTCCACATCTCCTCGACGGTGTCTTCCCTCACAAAAAGAGTGAGATCGCCCTTCATGCAGTCCGCAAGGAGGGTTTCATAGGCCGGAGGGAAAGCCGTCTTGAACGTCTCGTTATAGTTGAAGACCATGTTTACGGAATATATCTGGTTATTCGAGTATGGATATTTCACTCCGAAGCGGAGCGCTATCTTTTCATTTGGCTGGATCGTCAAAAGGAGAATGTTGGGCCCCATGTAGTCGCAGGTGCAGCCGAAGAGCCTCAGTGGAAGCTGCTTGAACTGGATGCAGATCTCTGTCACGCGTTTTGGCATGCGTTTGCCTGTCCGGACGTAAAAAGGCACACCCGACCAGCGAAGGGTGTCGACATGGAATTTCCCGGCAAAGAAAGTGGGGATACCGGAGGAGGGGGAGACTTTGTCCTCGTGCCTGTAACCCGGGACAACCTTGCCGCCGACAGTACCGGGGCCGTACTGGCCGCGGACCGTAAATTCGTCTATGAATTTGTCGTCCATCGGCCTCACCGAACGGAGCACCTTCAGTTTCTCGTCCCTGACATAATCGGCCCTGAAGGAGATGGGGGATTCCATGGCGACAAGGCCGATGATCTGCATGATATGATTCTGGAGGATATCTCTGACAACACCTGCCTGCTCGTAAAAGGCGCCCCTGTGCTCGACGCCGATGTCTTCGCTAACCGTGATCTGTATGTTGTCCACATTGTGCCTGTTCCAGACCTCTTCGAAGATCGTATTGCAGAAACGGAAGAATATGATGTTCTGGACAGGGTTCTTCGCGAGATAGTGATCGATACGATAGATCTGGTTTTCGTCGAAGGCGTCCGTCAGGACCCTGTTTAGCTGTACCGCTGATTCACGGTCTCGTCCGAAGGGCTTTTCAACGATGATCTTGGTTTCAAAGGCTCCCTTGCAGAGGTTGGCATTCTTGAGTTTTCCGACGATCATCGGCATTACCGAAGGCGGCACAGCCATATAGAAGATTGCATCCCTGGCCCCCTCCTGAGTCGGCACCGCCATCTCTTCCAGTCTCTGCCGCAGTCTTTCGTATGCCTCGTCTTTTTCAAAGGTGTCGGATAGGAAAAAGAGATGCCCGCTGAAATCCTCCCATCTGGCGGCGTTGAACATTTCGGGGGCAAAGGTCTGGAGCGATTCTTCCACGAATGACCTGTATCCCCTGTCGTCGAGGCCGACCCTGTCGAGACCGAGGATCGTAAAGCCGGCGTCAAGCTGATTGTCCATATAGAGGTTGAAGAGAGATGGCAGCAACTTTCTTCTGCTCAGGTCGCCGGCGCCTCCGAAGATCACCATCGTAAAAGGTCTTATCTCGTAGGCCTCGGTCGGGATGTTGCAGGTCTGAAGAAGACGGCTATCTATTTCATTTGTATCCCTATTCATGGGTGTCCCTTCGTGCATCGGCTCGCATGAATCGTCTCTCGATTTCATCCACTTCCCCGAGCCTGCGCACATGACGTTCTGCGCCTGAAAAACGGGCGGAGACGAACCGGGCAGCGATCTCCTTTGCAAGCTCGTCCCCGACGACCCTTTGCCCGAGGCAGAGGACGTTCATATCGTCGTCCTCAACGCCCTGGTGCGCCGAAAAGGTGTCATGGCAGACCGCGGCGCGTATGCCGGGAAACTTGTTTGCAGCAATTGACGCGCCTACACCACTGCCGCAGATGAGTATCCCCCTTTTTGCCTCTCCCTTTCTTACCGCAAGGGAGACTGCCTCGGAGAAGTGAGGGTAATCATCCAGAGGATCGAGACTGTGGGCGCCCACGTCGATGACCTCGTGGCCGAGATCTCTCAGATGGACTGCCACGATCTGTTTAAGGAGAAAGCCGCCGTGGTCAGAACCGATAGCTATCTTCATCGCCTGACTCCCTCAGTCCTTCTCTTCCTTCTTTACTGCGTGGCCTCCAAACTGGTTGCGGAGCGCCGCGATCACTTTGGAGCTGAAGGATTCATCCTGGCGCGAGCGGAACCTCTGGAGAAGCGAAAGGGCGATGTTCGGAACAGGCACACCGCTTTCTATCGCGTCTATCACCGTCCACCTTCCTTCCCCGGTATCCTCGACGTAGCCTGCGATCGAGGCGAGCTCCGGATCTTCACGAAAGGCCCTCACTGCAAGTTCGAGCAGCCACGAGCGGACGACGCTGCCGTGGTTCCAGAGTTCCGAGATCCTTCCGAGGTCGAGTCCGAATTCCTTCTTTGCATTCATGATCTCGAAGCCTTCGGCGTAGGCCTCAAGCATCGCGTACTCGATCCCGTTATGGACCATCTTAACGAAGTGGCCGGCGCCGCTTGGGCCGACATGCGCATAGCCGTTTTCGGGAGCAAGACAGCTAAATAGCGGTTCCGCCTTTGCAAAGGCCTGAGCCTCACCGCCCACCATGAGACAGTATCCGACCTCGAGCCCCCAGATGCCGCCGCTCGTGCCGGCATCGAGAAAAGAGAGATCCTTTTCCTTCAGCAATGCTGCCCTCGAAATCGAATCCTTGTAATTGGAGTTTCCGCCGTCTATCAGGGTATCTCCCTTCTGAAGAAGAGGATGAAGACTGTCGATAACCTCCTGTGTAGCACGTCCGGAGGGTACCATGAGCCAAATGACGCGGGGAGGAGTCAGATGTCTGACAATTCCCTGA
This sequence comes from Thermodesulfovibrionales bacterium, assembly GCA_033853975.1. GTDB lineage: Bacteria > Nitrospirota > Thermodesulfovibrionia > Thermodesulfovibrionales > UBA6898 > JAWOKY01. Next base: position 47,216 of record JAWOKY010000027.1, on the reverse strand, counting down.
AGGGTGTCGGAGGTCTTGGCGCCGTGTTGTTCAGCTTCCCGGCGCGCAGCCTCGCTCGGATCGTAGGCGACGATCTCATGACCGCCTTTTACCAGGCGAGTCACCATGTTCCCTCCCATCCTTCCAAGACCTACGAATCCTGCCTTCATATCTTCCTCTCCTCCGGGTGTTCAGTCTTTATGCAAAGGTTCGATTTTCAGCGACTCCCGCCGTGACGATCTTCATGGCCGGCCTGATAATCCCTTCATTTTTCTTCAAATCTTAATCGAAAAGCGGGGGTTTGTCAAAAGGAAGAGTCGGCCTGGCGGCCTTTATGATAATGTGGTTTTCTTACGGGGACAAGGGACAGGCGATGAGTGGAACAGGATTGAGCAAAGCCTCCGCGGTTTTGCCCTCTGCCTCTTTCTCCTTGAGCCCCCGCCTTTATCTGATATACTTTTTTCATGGACCTGACCGAAAACGCCAAGATCGTCCTGCGGGCCAGATACCTTCTTAAGGACGAGCAGGGAAGGGTGATCGAGACTCCCGGGGAGATGTTTTCCCGGGTTGCAAAAAGCGTTGCAGAGACCGAGAGGCTTTACGGGGGCGAGCCTGCCTACTGGGCGGAGAGGTTCCTTGATCTCATGACGGACCTCAGGTTCCTCCCGAATTCCCCTGCGATGATGAATGCGGGCAAGCGGCTTGGCCAGCTCGCGGCCTGCTTCGTTTTGCCTGTAGAAGACTCGATGGACAGCATCTTCAGCTCGCTCAAGAGCGCTGCGATGATCCTCCAAAGCGGCGGCGGCACCGGCTTTTCCTTTTCAAGGCTAAGACCGAAGGCGGATGTCGTGAGGTCCACAGGCGGCATAGCAAGCGGTCCTGTCTCTTTCATGAGGATTTTCAATACGGCAACGGAGGTGATAAAACAGGGCGGGGCGCGGCGCGGGGCGAACATGGGGATACTCAGGGTGGACCATCCCGACATCCTCGACTTCATAAGGATAAAGAGGCGTTCCGGCGAGCTCGAAAATTTCAATATATCCGTTGCGGTTACTGACGAGTTCATGGATGCCCTCAAGAAAGACGGCGAGTATGAACTCCGCAACCCAAGGACGAAGGCGGCTTTCAAAAAGATAAAGGCTAAAACTGTCTTCGACGAGATCGTCAGGAGCGCCTGGGAAACAGGCGACCCTGGCGTCGTATACATCGATGTGATAAATCGAGGCAACCCCACTCCCAATCTGGGGGAAATGGAATCCACGAACCCATGCGGAGAGCAGCCGCTTCTTCCGTATGAGGCCTGCGTGCTCGGCTCCATTAACGTCTCAAAGTATGTGAAGGAAGGCGCGGCTCCTTCAGTCGATTATGAAAGGCTTGCCGGAGATATCGGGACAGCGGTACGGTTTCTCGACGACGCGATAGACGCCAACAGGTATCCGATCCCCACAATCGAGGCGATGCACAAAGGCAACAGGAAGATCGGTCTGGGTCTGATGGGATGGGCCGATCTCCTGATTTCTCTCGGGGTCCCTTACGGCAGCAGGAAATCCTTCGACCTTGCCGGAGAACTCATGAAGTTCTTTCGGGACAGGGCGAGGGAACAGTCCGTTGAGATCGCGAAGGGAAGGGGGGTGTTTCCGAATTTCAGCGGCTCCATTTATGACGCCCCGGGGATGCCGCGTGTCAGAAATGCCACTACCACGACGATCGCCCCGACGGGCACGCTGTCGATCATCGCCGGCTGCTCAAGCGGAATAGAGCCCCTCTTTGCCCTGGCATACAAGCGTTTGATTATGGAAACAGAGCTTTTCGAGCTCAACAGGCGGTTTTTCGATACTGCAAATGAAATGGGGTTTTATTCCGAAGAGCTAAAAGAAAAGGTGATAAGACAGGGCAATCTTCGCGGGATCAAGGAGGTTCCCAGGGAGATAAGAAGCATCTTCAGGACGGCCCATGAGATCAGATATAAGGACCATATAGAAATGCAGGCGCGGTTTCAGGAGTATACCGACAACGCAGTGTCAAAGACGATCAACATGCCGAAGGGAGCTACAAGGGACGACGTTGCCAGAGCCTACCTTCTGGCCTATGAAATGGGGTGCAAGGGCATCACGATCTTCAGATACGGCACACAGAAAAGGGGCACTCTCGTGCGCTTCGCCGACTCAGACTGACAGGTCAGTCACGCCTGCCCCGCCGGTTGGAGATGAGGATTATCTCGGGCGACGGCTCGGCCACGGACATCGCAGCTTCAGCCGTCTGCCTGGTGTCACCGTAGCTTGTGCGCAGAGGGACCTCATCTTCGGCAGGGATGCGGCTCCCGAACATGAGGCCCACTTTATAAAAATTATTATGGTATTTCTTTACCCATTGGACCGTGGCCTTTTGGTACGGCACCGGAAGTTCGTTTCTTATAAATATGTCCTGTCCTACCTCAAGTTGGGTGAAAGTATAGATGCAGATCCCGGAATCGCAGATGTTTGTGCTTACACCGAGCAGGGTTTCATTGCCAGTATGCGGATTCAGACAGAAATATATATTATTCAGATACGGCCGTCGTGGATGCTTTCGCCTGTCACTGCCGTCAAACGGCACTCCCGACCTCCTGTAATGGTCTCAATATAGCGGAACAAAGGGCAAATGTCAAGTTCTTCTTATAAGATAAACTGGTAATGCCCCGAGATTGCTGGTTTCGCGGCGGGAAGGTTGACATGGCACATGAATCTGATAGCCTTTAAATATCGAGGACTTGAGAAAAAGCCCATCCGGGCGACTGTTTAGGAGTGTAGATGAAGGAGAGAAGGCAGTATTTAAGGTTGGCCGTGGATGATCTTGATGTTCAAACCTCTGCGGTCGTTTCCTCAGAGGCGGAAATACACGACATAAGTACGACCGGCGTATCCATATTGTGTGCGAGAAGGCTCAGAGTCGGCGGAGAATACACGCTGAGATTTGAATTCGAGGGCGTTCCTCCCGTCGCAGTGAGGGGTGTGGTCAAATGGGAGACGCAGGTCGGAAGGAAGAAGATCGGGGGGAAGGATCTTTTGTTCCTGGCCGGGATTGAACTGCGGGATGTCATGACATCGCAAATGACCCGAATCATAGATTTCATGAAGGAAATCATAGACGGCAGGGACAAGAGGCTCAAGGGCATAAGGTTTAAGATCCCCACACACGAGAAGGCGGTTGTGGAAGGTCTGGAGACCTGTTCGGTGAGGTTGATAAGCCTTAGCGGCATGCTGATAGAGACAAAACGAGCCCTGTCGGAAGGGGAATTTTTTCCTATGGAACTTTTCCTGCCGGACGACGACAGGCCGATAAATTTCAGGGGAAGAATAGCCTCAAGTCAGGAAGCGGCCCGGGAGGGCATCAGACTATTCAGGACGGGTGTGGAGTTCACGGCGATGACGCTGGATGACAGGGCGCGCCTCAACGCCTTCCTCCGTTTCGTCTATGAAAGCCAGGGACGGATTTAATGCACCCTTACGGTTAATCCGGCGGTGCCGCGGGAAGAGTCCTTCCCTCCTTGATGATCTCTACGGCCTGGCTGAACCGCCAAAGAAATGTCGTTTTTGTGAAATGGGCCGCCTCATCCAGCGAACGCTTGTGATCACTGACCACCGTTACCTTGGTGTCCTCACTGTCAACCGGCTCGAGCCACGCACAGACCACTGAATCGTAAAAGAGGGGGTGTTTGCCCTTGCCTGCGAGGATGTAATCCTTGTTTCTGTGTTCTTCGATATCCTCCGCGCCCTCCCAACGGAAAACTGTCTTTGCAATATCCCATGCCTGGTCTTTCGTTACCGGATAGATGATGCTTTTTCCCTTATCCCTGGAGTGGACGACGCCGCCAGTCGATGCGCATCCCTGGAGTACAAAAAAAAGAAGAAACGGCGTGAGTATAAATGCTGCAGGTCTCATGTATGCTCCTCCTTTTTCTGAAGAAGTTCAGGACCCCTGTAAAGGCGGTGCGTTACTTTACCACAATATCCAGGGATTGGAAAGAACTTTCATGGAGATGTCGTCAGTCACCCCATCTCATGAGAGCTATCACGAAGACGATCAGAAAAACGATGACAAGATTCATGTAAGCGAACAAATAAAAAACTCTTTCATAAAAAGGTCTGGCCCCCTCAAACCCTGACCTGACTCTGCCTATTCTCCTCATCGAGAGGATCTTCTCTTCGCCGTGGGGGGCGGTCTTCAGTATCTCGGTCAGGTCGCCGCCCGCGGAATGCTTTCTCAGATGAGATCCATCCTTCCAGAGCCTGCTAGCGGTCACATCGTAGACATTGCCTTTAAAGGCTATGTAAGCGGCCCTCCCTTCCCTGCCGTCAAAGGCCCGCAGTTCCTCGATGCTGAAATCAGTCTCTTCTGCGGCGCTGGCTGCGTCTTGCCGCTTCATCTTTGCCTTCATCTTCGGACCAACATAAAAAGTGACGACAGCCGCCGTGCCCGTCATGATGAGGAAAAGGAATATCTTTATGCTGAGGAGTATACCTAATCGGGTTGTGTAGAAGGCCCTCCATGAGGGCATCGTCATGATTGCCAGAAGGGTGCCTGAGGTCGCCATAATGATTATTGATGCCCAGCCAAGAAGAAGTTCTCCCCTGGGAAGGCCTTTTGCAGCATATGTGGGCTTAAGGAGGACGTGGACATAAAGTATTGTCCCAAACCAGATTATCGCGGTCAGGAGGTGGACATATCCTGTGATCACCCGCATTATCCTTTCTGTCAGACTGGGCGGGCTGTAAAGGCCTCTCATCTTCAGTTGTGCAAGGAAGGTCTGGCCTGCGGGGGTAAGGGGACCGCCCCCGGTGGCATCTATATGGCACCGGCTGCACATGAGTCCTGTCTGTCGGGCATATTCAGGAGTCGCACACGCCAGGGCGGCGAGACTTAACAATAAAAAAGTCGAAAAAAGGATAGCAGGAATATATTTTTTCATGGCCGTATCTTAAACGAAAAGGCTGTCGTTTTCAATAAGGCAGCGGAGGGAGGGACAGGAGCGGCTCAGATATTTTATTATAAAAAAATGAAGGTTCTCCTCATTAACCCGAACAACTACAAGTACCCCCCGGTCCCGCCCATCGGGCTTGAGGAGGTTGCCGCGTCGCTCGAAGAGGGCGGACACGAAGTGAAGATTCTCGACCTGTGCTTTTCCGAATCGCCCATGGAAGAGATCGATGCCGCAGTCTGGTCATTCAGGCCGGAAATCGTTGGCATAACGGTGCGAAACGTCGATACCGTGCTCTATCAGACGAACGAATTCTTTCTCGACACCATACGGGAGATGATCGCCCATATCAGGAGAATTCATCGGCTTAAGGTAATCATCGGCGGAGCGGGCGTTTCTGCCGGCGCCGAAGCAATCCTTGAATATCTTCAGGCGGATTTTGCTATCGACGGCCCGGGGGAGGAAGTTATCAGGGATGTTATCGATGAGATCGGGGCAGGAGAGGACCCGGGGAGGATACGCAGGCGGCAATACCGCTACGACCTTTCATGCCGCCGGACAACGGGGGGGATAGATTACGGAAGATATTATGAGGGGGGAGGGACGGCCGGGTTCGAGACGCACAGGGGCTGTGGCTCTTCCTGTGTTTACTGCCTGGAGGCGAACAGCAATGTCTCATTTCGACGGATCGAAGACGTGATCGAAGAGATAATGCGATTAGCCGGGGCAGGGTGTCGCCGTTTTCACCTCTGCGATCCCGAGTTCAATGAAGACCTGGATTATTGTCTTGACTTCTGCGCCGCCCTCGGGAAGGAAAGACTTGATATCGACTGGTCAGTCTATATGAAGCCCGCCAATTTCAACAAGAGGCTTTTCAGGCTCATGAAGGAAAGCGGAGTTTCTCTTGTTACACTGACGGTGGATTCCTGGAAAAAATGCCCGCTCTATTATTCCGACATCGAAAAGATAATCTTCAGCGCCAGGTCGAGCGGCCTTAAGATAGTCGTGGATTTCCTCGCGGGGTTCCCCTATGAGACCGAGGAGACCCTGGTTTTCTATCTCGACATGTTCAGGAGGCTCCAGCCCGACAGCGTGGGCATAAACACCTGCATCAGGCTTTACAGACCGCTTCAGATCACGAAAATCATCATGAACGATGAGTCCCTGAAGAAAAACCTGTTAGGGGACACGGAAGACCCCGCCATGATAAGACCGGTTTTCTATAACCAGATCAGCCCGGAAAGGCTGGCGGAACTGATCAGGGGCGACGACCTTTTCAGGATCGAGGGTCTCGAAAAGGGTGTCAATTACTTGAGAGTGCGGCCCTGAGAACCCGCGGGCGTACCCGCAGATTCCCACCATATTTCTTCAGAAACTCACGCTTTGCCTCTCCATGAGCAGCTGCCCGAGAAAGGACCCGGGTTTGGGCGTCGCGTTCTTGATCAGTTCTGCTCCCTCCAGGCCGTATGGTTTCACGCACGAGGCACAGATGTAGAAGTTTGCGCCGAAGTCTTCAGTGAGTGTCTTCAGAAGTTCATGTATCGGCGAGAAGCCGTCTTTTTTCTGCCAGGTGATCGTCTCTGCAAAACCCTTCTTGGCGAGCATGACCCCTTCGTTGATCAGGAAAAAGTCGAGTTCGACGTCGAAGGCCTTCATGTTGGCAGCCAGCTGCAGCGCCCCCGCAGCCATATCGGGTTTGTCGAAAGAATGGTTGATGATGAAGACGAATTTCTTTTTTTCCATGGCAACCTCCGGTAATTTTTTATCATTATATCATCGCAAACAGAATTAAGGAAATATGCAACAAGGAAACCGTGGCAGGTTTCAGGAAAAGATCCTGAAGAGGAAAAAGGTGAGAAGCGACCCCATGAGTGCGCCGGCGATGACCTCCATCGGACTATGGACTCTGGAAGTGACACGGCTCTGCGCAACCACCGCGGCGAGAACGAAACAGAGCGCAGACACCAGAAAGTCACCGCTTACGAATGTGACGGAAACCCAGACCGAGAAGGCGAGGGCGGCATGACCGCTCGGCATCCCGCCGCTCAGGGGGTGTCCCTTGCCGAAATACGACTTTGCTATCACAACGAATATGAGCACGAGTACGAAGGCTATGAGCGATATCTGCTCCTGTGAATGGCGTGCGATATAAAATCCCTGATGGAAAAAGGCTTTCACGTAGGGGAAAAGGATGATATATCCAAGGACCGCTGCGCCAAAGGCGGTGATAAAAACAGCCCCGGCCGCGAGATCTTTGGCGACACGCGCCTTCTCGGAATATTGTGGGGAAAGCAGGTCAACAACACTTTCTATTGCGCTATTGAGCATCTCGGCCGAAAGAACGAGGATCACGGCGAGGGATATGACGATAAACTCCATCCGGGAGACGCCGAGAACATAGCTTGCCAGTAAAACTGCGGCGGCAGAAAAAAAATGATATCGCAGGTGCCTCTGTGTCTTGGCACCGTGGAGGATGCCTTCTATCGCGAAGTTGGCGCTTTTAAGCCACTGTCGAAAGGGCATTCAGGATCTCTCTTTCCTTTTTCTCCATTCTTCTTCTCTGATAAGCGTTCCTTTCATGGTCGAATCCGAGAAGATGGAGGAGCCCGTGGACGAGCAGCCGAAGAAGTTCGTCATGGAATGTGACCCCGTACTCCACTGCCTGTTTCCTGGCTTTCGGAACGCAGATCACGACGTCTCCAAGAGGGCCGTTGCAGGACGCCGGACCACCTTCCGAAAGAGGAAATGATAGCACGTCCGTGGACCTCTCTATCCCGCGGTATCGGGTATTGAGTTCCTTCATCTTTGCACTGTTGACAAAAAGGACGCTTAGTTCGGGGCTCTCACACCCGAGCAAGCGGAGCGCCTTGGCGAGTTCCCTTTTTATCCTCGGAAGATTTAATCCTGTCGATCTTTGACTGTTCCTTAGATATATTTTCATTGGTGAAGTCGAATCCCGGATAATCGATCCTCTTGTGGAAGATACCGGTGAGAATGTAAGTGAACCTCCGTTTAATCTCGGAGATGTCCTTGAGGGTAAGCTCGCACTCATCGAGTTGCCCGTCGAGAAATATGTGATTGATGATCTTGTCAACAAGCGCGGAGATACGCGCAGGTGTGGGGTCGTTCAGGACCCTCGATGCCGCTTCGACGGCGTCGGCCATCATCACCAGGGCCGCAACGCGAGTCTGCGGTTTCGGTCCCGGATACTTGTAGTCGTTCTCCGTGAGGTTCTCCTGTCCCTGTTCCCGCGCCTTCTGGTAAAAATAGGTGATAAGCGCCGACCCGTGGTGCTGCTTGATGATGTCGATTATTGTCTGCGGCAGTTTGTACTGGGTTGCAAGCTCGACACCTTCTTTGACATGGTTTGTGATGATCATTGTGCTCATGTGAGGGGTCAATTTTTCGTGCTTGCTCGGGGAAACACTCTGGTTTTCGACGAAATACTCCGGCATCTTTATCTTTCCGATGTCGTGATAATAGGAGCTCACCCGGGCCAGGAGCGGATTGACGCCCACAGCCTCGGCCGCAGCCTCTACGAGATTGCCCACAATTACGCTGTGGTGGTAGGTGCCGGGGGCGTTTATCATCAGGGCCTTCATAAGGGGCTGGTTGAGGTCTAACAGCTCCAGCAGACTGATATCAGTGGTGATCTTGAAGGCATACTCAAGGACCGGAAGAAGCATCGAGACGATGGAGGCGACGGTTATTCCCGAAAATACGGCGAAGGAAACGGCAGAAATAATTTCGTTGAAGAAAAAGGCCTTTTCGGAGATGAGAAGGATCAGGACCATCATCACATTAACCATAACCACATAAAGTCCCCCGCGCAGCAGGGCTGACCTCTTCTTGCACCTGATCACGCTGAAAGCGGCGGTGAGGCTGCCGACAAACGCATAGAGAGGGAAGAAAGAGTCATGGAGCCAGTAGCCGCTGAGAAGGCTGATGGTAAAGGAGAAGGTGATTGCGGTATGAAAGTCGAAAAGGAGGGTGACGAGCATTGCGCCGGCCGCTATCGGCATGCCGAAAATCGTCGTATCTATCGCAAGAAAGCCGAGACCCTTGGACAGGTTCTGAAGGAGGTATTCAAAGGACCTGCCGATGAGGAGCGTGCCGATGAACATCAGGACGAGAAGGGTGAGCGTACTGTAATTATCGATATAGGCCGGCTTGTAGCGCATGATGTCCCGGTAGAGTATGAACAGGAGCACAGCGGCAATGAGGGCGCCCCCAAAAAAAGCCTCCGCGTTTAGTTCGGTCATCAGCGACAGAGAGACCAGCAGCGACACGACCGCCAGGATGACAATCCTCAGACGGTTCGACTTCAAATCGAATTTTATCTTGTCGATCCTTTTATCCTTCGGTTTCCCGTTTTTCATATTTCTCGTACGCCTTTACGATTTCCTGAACGAGTTTGTGTCTTACGACATCCTTCTCTGAGAAGTACACAAAACTGATGCCCTCAACACCGCGGAGAATCTTGGTGATCTCGATCAGTCCGGATGCCTTTCCCTGCGGAAGATCGATCTGAGTGACGTCGCCCGTAATGACCGTCTTTGAATTGAAGCCGAGTCTTGTAAGGTACATCTTCATCTGTTCGGAGGTCGTATTCTGAGCCTCATCGAGGATGATGAAAGAATCGTTAAGGGTCCTGCCCCTCATGAAGGCAAGGGGGGCGATCTCTATCGTTCCGCGCTCGATGAGTCTCGATGCCTTCTCCATCTCCATCATATCGAAGAGCGCGTCGTACAGGGGTCTTAGATAGGGGTTTACTTTTTCAACCATGTCCCCTGGCAGAAAGCCGAGTTTCTCGCCGGCCTCGATCGCCGGCCTCGCCAGGACTATCCTGCTTATCTGTTTTGTCATTAGTGCGCTGATCGCCATAGCCATTGCGAGGTAGGTCTTCCCTGTGCCTGCCGGGCCGATGCCGACGACTATATCATGATGTCTGATCGCCTCTATATATTTCTTCTGCGTTTCAGTCTTGGGGATGATGAAGCGCCTCTTTGACGATACGGGAATATGGTCGTGGATGAGCTCTTTCAGAGACGCCTGTCCGCCTTCGGAGACGGAGCGAACGGCATACCTGATGTCCTCAGGACTGAGCCCCTTGAATTCAGAGCTGACATGACGCAGGTCCTTTATCATCTTTTCGGCGGTCTTTACCTTCGCGTCCTCGCCCTTAAGGAAAATCCTGTTGCCCCGGAAGCTCGCCCTTATCCCGATGGTTTCCTCGAGGAGTTTGAGGTTTTTTTCGAGGTTGTCGAAAAGTGCGGGGTATTCCTCGCTGTCGAATTCGATGACCACTGTCCTGGCTTCGTGGTCCCTGTTAGTCTTTGACTGTGACAAAAGCGTTCAGCCCCTCGGTCTTTTTTAGCTTCAGCGCAAGGACGTCGGCGTCCTTCTTCCGTTTGAACTCGCCGACCCTCACCTTATATATTTTCTCATGTCTTTTGTTTTTTGCAGTAAACAAAAAAGTCTTATATCCCTTTTTTTCGAGTTTTGAACGGAGTTTTTTAGCCTCCGGCGCCTTCCTCAGGGCGCCAAGCTGCACCGTATAGACCTCTCCGCCTGAGGGGCGTTGAGCAGCCTTGTCTTCTACTGTTGCCGCTTTCTTTTTGGCAACCTGCTGTTCCTTTGTGACCGCCGGGGGAGGCTCTTTCGGGCCGGCCTTTTCCGTCTCATGCTCTGGCGAAGGAGGATTGATGCCGGCGGGGGCTTGTTTCGCCGGGTCCGGAGGAACGGTCGGAAGAGTCTGATCTGCAGGCAAAGCTACGCTTGTTGTGATTTCCGTTTTGGCGGGCTGTGGCGGTGCGATGCCAGGGGCAAGCGGAACCGCGCTTTCAGCCACATTGCCGGAGGGGCCGCTTCGCTCGTCCCTTCCGAGCTTTCCCACAAAATAACCGAGGACGAAACTCAGCGAAGAAAAGACCACCACAATAACGATTATCAGGCCCTTGCCAAACCCGCGGGGAGAAGATTTGTCTTTAAAATCAGCGTCCTTCATAAAACAAGCATAGCATCCCCGTATGAGAAAAATCTATATCCCGCCGATATCGCCTCCTCATATGCGCTGAGGAGTCTTTTACGCCCTGCAAAGACAGAAGCGAGCATCAGGGGCGTCGAGCGCGGAAGATGAAAATTTGTTATGAGCGCATCGACCGCTCTCGGCTGGTACCCCTCGTATACGAAGATATCGGTCGTTCCTCTTATCGTCCCGTCTGATGACACCGCCTCGCACCTGCCGCTGAGGAACCCCTCGATCGCCCGTGTCGTCGTGGTGCCAACGGCAACGACTCTGTTGCCCCGACGCCTTACCTCCCGGATCTCCGAGATAAGGTTGGTTTCGAATTCGAAAAACTCACTGTCCATTGTGTGGTCCCGTATGTCATTGGTCTTGACGGTCCTGAATGTACCGGTTCCGACATGAAGAGTAATCGCCCTGATGTCTACCGATCGTGCTTCCAGTGCCCGGAAAAGTTCCCCGGTGAAGTGAAGGCCCGCTGTCGGCGCGGCTATTGAGCCTTCGACCTCAGCGTAGACAGTCTGGTATGTCTCCCTGTCCTTTTCGTCGGGACTGCGTCTTATGTATGGGGGAAGGGGCATCTTCCCCCTTTCCCACAACAGATCCCTGATCCCGGCATTGTCCTCGAAAACAGCCCTGTTGCCGTCGGAGATATAGGCATTTATCGCACCGGATATGTCAAGGGCGCCTGTATATCTGCCCTTGCTCATTATATCCCACACCCCGGGCGAGACCTCCCTGACAAGGAGAATGTCGAGTCTTCCGCCTGAAGGCTTAACCCCCGTCAGCCTGGCTGGGAAGACCTTTGTCTTGTTAACGACGAGCAAATCGCCGGCATTGAGATAGGAGGGAAGTTCAAAGAATCGTCGGTGCTCGAACGTTCCGTCCTTATGGAGGACAAAGAGCCTTGAATCGTCTCTTTTCTGAAGTGGTCGTGCGGCTATGAGCGCTTCAGGGAGAACAAAGTCGTATTCAGCGGCCTTCATAAATCTGCAGCGTGGTCCCCGGGTAGAAATACGAGAGGATCTCGCGATAGGTCTTGCCCTCGCGGGCCATCTGAAGGGCAGACCACTGACAGAGGCCGACCCCATGACCGTACCCCTGCCCCTGGAATACGAGTGCATCGTCGTCCCTTGTACAGGTAAAGCTCGTGCTCGGCAGGTTCTTCCATCCCAGGAGTTTTCTCAGGTCAGTAGCCTTGACGCTGAGCACTCCCCCGGCGTAAACGATGTCCAGGGTCCTCACCCTCTTCGTTGAGGTGTAAGAAGCGATCTTGATTCCCTTGAATCCGGATATGCCGAGGGCTTGTTCGAGATCGGCAACGGGGATCCTTCTCTCCCAGGCACAATATGGCGACGCACCGCAGTCTACCGGAACAGCCTTCAGGTAGGGAAAACTCTTGCCGAAGACCTCGGCAGGATCTTCCGTGGTTCCGCTGCTGGTTGAGTGATAAAGTGCCTCGATAAGCTTCCCTTTGTACGTCAGGACCTCCCCTTCGGTCTGCATGACCGCATTAGCAACTCTTGTATCTGGAGTGTCGGCCTTGTAAGCCTGGTGGAGTACGGAGGAGGTCAGGTCATAACTTGAGTCCCCGTTGTTTGCTGCCTTCTGATAGAGTGCGTAGGTCCTGCTGATTACCGCCTGGGCCTTCAGTGCCTCCGTGTCCCAGTCCGGCGATACCTCTGCACCGACAACGTTTTTGACATATTCCTCGAGAGGCAGTTCGTCAATAAGGTACATGCCCGATTTGCCTCGCCAGACCTCTATGTCCCCGTTGTAATGGTTGCCGTTGACGAGCAGATCCCCGTTCATCTTTCCCATCCTCTCGATCTTCTCGTTCTTAGGAGGGATATTCTGGAACAGGTCGTCGAGGATGAGCATCTTTATCGTGGAGGCCTCGACCTGTCCGGCTATCAGCAGGAAAAAAAGCGGTAAGAGCAGTTTTCTGGGCATCTCAGCGCCTCCCGAAGATCCAAAAGAGGAACGTAAGAAAAATGCTTATCAGGATGCTCGTTGCCAGGGGAAAATAGAAAGTGAAGTTCTTCCTCTGTATCGTGATGTCACCCGGGAGCCTGCCGAGCCAGGGGATCTTCCCCGAGAACATGAAAAGCGCCCCGACTATGACAAAGACGATCCCGGCAACGAGAATCAGCCTTCCTATCTGCTGTGCACTGTCGGACATGACGGCAGTCTATATTTTCGCTTTCTTGAGATATCGTTCCATCTCGGAGTAGATGCAGCCGCAATATTTCTGTCGATAGAGACCGAGTTCCAGTGCGAGCCCTTTCGAAACGCCCCATCCCTGTCTCACGTCCCTGACATGAAACGGGACACCGTGCCTTCTGCCGGTCTCTTCTCCGATACTTATTATCATATCAAATTTCTGATAGGGACTGGCAAGGAGAGAAGTCGTGAAACCATCGAGCCGCATCTTGCGCGCGGCAAGGGCAGTTTTTTCGAGTCTCATCGAGTAGCAATAATAACATCTTTCCTTTCCTTTGCCTGCTACCTTTGCCAGGAAATCATCGAGCAGGTACTCGTCGGCATATTCGATATCAAGGTTCCATAGACGCTGGAGCTTTTCGACCGAAGCGAGCCGGCTCGTGTATTCCGTATAGGGGTGAATGTTGGGGTTGAACCAGAACCCCTTGATGTCCACGCCCCTGGAGAGAAAGTCCTGGAGCGGGTAGAGGGAGCAGTTGGAACAGCATATGTGCATGAGAAGCTTCAACCGAGGCCCTCGCTACTGAAAAAGACCGCCGGGGACGTTCCTGCCGAGGTGGCCGTAAGCCTGGCGTGTGGCAAGCCGGCCCCGGGGCGTCCTCTCAAGAAAACCCTCCTGCATTAAATAAGGTTCGTAGACGTCTTCGATCGTGTCCTTGTCTTCCCTCAATGAGGCCGCCAGCGTCTCTACCCCCACCGGACCGCCACTGAACTTGTCCATGATCGTCAGGAGGAGCCTCCTGTCCATTTCGTCGAGGCCCCTTTCATCTACGTCGAGTGAGTGCAGGGACTGTCTCGCTATTTCGAGATCGATGTTGCCGCTTCCGAGCACCTGGGCAAAATCCCTTATCCGTTTGAGAAGCCTGTTTGCGATCCTCGGCGTACCCCTCGAGCGCCCTGCAACCTCAAGTGCGGCGTCGTCTTCAATAGCGGTCTTCATGATGTCAGACGAGCGGAGCACGATCTTCTTCAGTTCGACTGCGGCGTAATAGTTCAGTCTGTCGATAATGCCGAATCTGTCTCTGAGGGGAGATGTGAGCAATCCGGTGCGGGTCGTCGCGCCGATGAGCGTAAATTTGGGGAGGTTCAGTTTCAGTGTCCGGGCGTTCGGCCCCTGACCTATTATTATATCGAGCTGGAAATCTTCCATCGCCGGATACAGGACCTCTTCCACGATCCGGGGCAATCTGTGGATCTCGTCGATGAAGAGGATATCCATGTCCGAAAGGTTTGTAAGAATCGCCGCGAGATCGCCCGGCCTTTCGAGCACCGGCCCGGAAGTGGTCCGTATGTTAACCTTGAGCTCGTTTGCTATGATGTGCGCGAGCGTCGTCTTGCCGAGGCCGGGGGGACCGCAAAAGAGTGTGTGGTCAAGCGGCTCTTTTCTCTGTTTCGCCGCCTGGATGAATATCCTGAGGTTCTGCCGGATCTTGTCCTGGCCGATGAACTCATCCAGAGAGCTCGGCCTGAGGTTGATGTCCAGGGATGTGTCGTCTCCCCCGGCATCAGGGCTCGTCAGTCTGCCCGCGTCGTCCATTTCCCTGCCGTCCTTCATCCTGCCTTCGCGTTGAGGAGTTTCAGTGTTTCCTTCAGGAGCTGCTCGATGTCCCTATATCCCTGTTTGTAAGTCTGATCGAGATATTCCTGGGCGGTATTCCTCCTGTATCCGAGATTGACGAGTGCTGACAGCGCGTCCTCAAACAAACGGTCCTTCATGCCGGAGGGGGAGGGAAGCTTTTCCCTGAGTTCGAGGATAAGCCTGTGCGCCGTCTTCTTGCCGAGCCCCGGGATACGGCAGAGCATGGCAACGTCTTCCTGACGGATTGCCGCCAGAAAGTCGTCGTAGGGGATTCCCGAAAGCACATTCAGTGCCATCTTCGGGCCCACACCGGAAATGCCAAGAAGTGTGACGAAGACCTTCTTCTCCTCCTCCGTCAGGAAGCCGAAGAGCTGTATGGCGTCGTCGCGTACATGGGTATGGATCCGAAGAAGCACCTCATTGCCCTCGTCGGGAAGGTTCGAAAGAGTATTTACCGGAACATGGACAAGATAGCCGACCCCCCCGACGTCAACGAGCACATGGTCCGGCCTTTTGTCGATGAGTCTTCCTTGTAATGATCCAATCATCCGGAATTTAACCCCCGAAGTACAAGGCGGAGGAAAGTGGAAAAGCGACGTCTATTTTCTGGTCATCCATGGTTCGTTCTTATCCTCTTCTTATCGCTTCCTTGAATTTTATCGCATTGACGTGACAGAGGGCAAGGGCCAGGGCATCGGAGCTGTCGGGCGAGAGGGGCTCCTTTATATTAAGTATCAGTCTGACCATCTCCTGAACTTGGCTCTTCTCTGCCCGCCCATACCCGACAACCGCCTGCTTCACCTCAAGTGCGCTGCACTCGTGCAGTTCTATCTCCTCGGACGCAGCGGCAAGCAGCACGACGCCGCGCGCATGACCGAGGCTCAGCGCTGCCTTCACGCCTTTTGCGAAGAAAATCTTTTCAACAACGATGTGGTCGGGCCCGTGTGAGCGGATGATGTCAGTGAGGGATTCGTAAATCAACCTGAGACGAAGGTGAAGGGGTTTCGACGGGGCTGGACAGATCCTCCCGGAAGTCAGATACTCCGCGTTTTTTCCGTCGGTTCTGACAAGGCCGTAGCCGCATGCGATGCTTCCGGGGTCGATGCCGAGTATTTTCAGGGAAGGGTTATTTCTTGCGGGGCTGCTCAAATAATATTTCCTCGACCATCAGGCAGAGGACATGCCCCAGCGTAATGTGTGTCTCCTGGATCCGCGGCGTATTTTCCGAAGGCACGACAAAGGCATAGGTTGCCTTCGATGCAATCTTTTCGCCCCTTGTCCCCGTAAAGACCACTGTTTTGAGCTTCTTTTTCTTTGCGACTTCCAGTGCCTTCAGCACGTTTGGAGACTGTCCGCTGGTGCTTATGGCGATAACCATGTCGCCGTCGAGGGCGAGGGACTTCAGCTGCCTCGCAAAGACATCGGAGTAGTCGTAGTCGTTTGCGATCGACGTCAGGATCGCCATGTCGGTGTTAAGCGCCATGGCGGGAAGGCCCGGCCTCTCTCTCTTGAAGCGGTTTACGAACTCCGCAGCGATGTGCGAGGCGTCGGAGGCGCTGCCGCCGTTGCCAAAGAGGAGCAGTTTGTTTCCTTCGCTGAATGCATGCGCTATCGACCTGGAGACTTCAATGATTGTGTCTAGATTTGACTCGAGGAACTTTTCCTTTACAGCAATGCTTTCCCTGAATTCTGCGATAATTTTTTCTCTCATGATTATGGAAGGTAGAGTAATACAATTCCTTTTTTTATGTCAATCCTGGAAGAAAGCAGCCTTCACTCCACAAGCCGGTTTTGGAGGGCATAATGGGTCAGTGCAGCGTTGTTTCTGAGTCCCATCTTTTCGAGAATGCGCGTTCGGTAGGTACTGATCGTCTTTACGCTGAGTGCCAGTTCAGCTGCGATCTCCTTGACGGTCTTGCCGGATGCGATCATGCACATCACCTGATATTCGCGGTCGGAAAGGTTTTCATGGGGAGGTTTTTCCTCGCCGAGTTCGAGGTTGAAGGCCAGCTTTTCTGCCACTGACGCGCTGATATATTTTCTTCCGCCGGATACTTTTCTTATCGCCTCGATCAGTCTGTCCGGGGCGCTTTCTTTTGTGAGATATCCCGACGCCCCGGCCTTCAGCGCTCTGAGTGCGTACTGCTCCTCGGAATACATGCTGAGCACAAGCACCGCGACCTTGGGCCTGTCGGTCTTGAGCTGTTTGAGTATGTCGAGGCCGCTGCGTCCCGGCATCGATATGTCCAGCAAGACTACATCAGGGTCGGCCTTTACGGACTTGTCGAGCACCTCCTGACCATTGCTTGCCTCGTCGACGACCACCATGTCTTCGGTTTCGGCCAGAATCTGCTTGAGGCCCTCCCGTACGATCGTATGATCGTCCGCAACGAGTACTCTTATCGTTTTTTCTATTTCAGGTGGTACCATGAATATTCCTGAAGTATATCATTTTGCCACCAAATGTTTCAGGCCGTCCTGCCGCGGGCTGACAGGTATCGTTACCGTAACTGTCGTCCCTCTGTCCTTCTCGCCGGCGAATTTTGCCTCGCCTCCAAGGAAGGTGACTCTTTCCTTGATTCCCATAAGGCCGATCGACTTGGGACTGGAAATCTGACTCTTGGTTATGCCTTTGCCGTCGTCTTTTACCTGGAGGACGATGTGTGATTTCCTTCCCTTCAGACTGACCCTGACCTTCTTTGCCCTTGCGTGGCGAACGATGTTCGTGAGTGTCTCCTGAAACACCCTGAATATGGTGGTCGAGATATCCCTGTCGAGCGTGATATCGTCCGGGGAAACGGCGATTTCACACCTGATCCCTGTCCTTTCCTGAAATTCTTCCGCCTGCCACTCGAGGGCCGCGGTCAGCCCGAGTTCATCGAGGAGGCCAGGCCTCAGTTCCGCCGAGATGCGCTTCACCGTCTGGATGTTCATGTCAATAATCCTCGACATCATCAGCGCCTTGTCGAGGAGTTCCTTGCGGTCGCTGCCGAGCCTCTTGGTCAGCCAGGATATGTCCATCTTGAGCGCTGTCAGGGCCTGACCCAGCTCATCGTGGATCTCGCGGGATATGCGGGTCCTCTCATCTTCTCGTACCGACTGAAGATGTGCGAGAAGCTGGCGCAGCTGCTGACGCGAGTTCTTCAGCTCCTCCTCCGCTTCCCTCTGTTCTGTCACATCCTGTGCGATGCCGAGGACGAGCTTCAGGAGGCCGTCCGATGTCCTCTTGAAAACGACGTTCCTGCTGTGGAACCAGCGCCATTCGCCCCGGGCGTTTCTCATCCTGTAATGGGATTCCACGATGTCTCCGTCGTCGGCCTCGGTAAAACCTTCTCTAAGAGACGAGATGACATTCAGATCGTCGGGATGAGCAAATGACTGGAAAAAGGAGTTTCCTGCCTTCTTTATTACCTCAGGCGTATAGCCGAGAATTTCCTGCACGCGAGGGTTGATGTATACGTTTGTGTTTTCTACGACGTCATACAGATAGAGGAGGTTCGGCGTGGCATCGGCTATTCGCTGGACGAAACGGCGGCTCTCGATGAGGTCCTTTTCCATCTGTATGCGCCGCATGATCTCTGCCCTGAGTTCCTTGTTCACTTTTCTGAGTTCGACAGTGCGCTCGCGAACGAGAAGGTCGAGGTGGTCACGGTGTTCCCTCAGTTCATCCTCCATGTTCTTGCGCTCGGTGATGTCCCTGACGATCTCTATGCCGGCGATGATTTTCCCTTCGGCGTCCTTCAGGGGTGACGCGGTGATCGCGATATGGAAGATACCCTTTGCATTGGCAACGACCTTTTCCGCCTTGTGGATCTGGAAATCTCCGAAGGCCCTCTGCACCGGGCAGTCCTCACAGATGTCATCGTTGTTATAGTAAGCCTTGTAGCAGAAACTTCCGATGTGGTCCCCGATCATCTCCTTGTGTATGCGGTTTTGGTAGAGGATCCTGAAATTGGTGTCCTGAATGACAACCCCGTCTCCCATGGCGGCGATGATCGCCTCTGATTTTGCCTTCTCTTCCTCCGCCCTCGAAACCGCCTTCCAGAGGGCCTCTTCCACGATGAGGCGCTCCGAGATCTCCTGCTGCAGATGCTCGTTGGTCTGCTTCAGGGCGGCAGTTCGCTCTTCCACGAGTTCACCGAGATGGTCGCGGTGCCTGAGCAGCTCTGCCTCGGCGCGCTTGCGCTCGGTTATATCGCGGATTATCCCTACGGAGTGCCACCGGTCCCTGAGCATCAGGGCGGAGAGGGAGACCTCCACGGGGAACTCGGCGCCGTTTTTTCTCAGGGCGCGGAATTCAAGTGTACTGCCGACTGCCGGCCCCCGTCCGGTCGCCACGAACCTCGACAAACCCTTCGCAAAGACCTCGCGGAATTGTTGCGGCATGAGAAGCGAGTGCAGCTCCCTTCCGAGCACCTCCTCTTCGCTGTATCCGAATATCCTTTCGGCAGAAGGGTTCCAATAGGTTATCTTCCCCGCGTCGTCCAGCATTATGATCGCATCCGCGGCGGTTTTCGCAAGCGCACTGAGCATCGCCTCGGTTTCTCTCCGCTGCCTGCGGGTCTCGGCATCGCGCAATTCTCTTTCCACGGCCGGAACGAGTCTGCCCAGATTGCCTTTGACGATATAATCCTGAGCGCCGGCCCGCATCGCCTCGACCGCTATTTCTTCCCCGATCTTTCCCGAGACGATGATGAAGGGGACATCCAGCCCGCTCTCCTTGACGATTTCGAGCGCCTGCAGGCCGCTGAAGCGGGGCATGATGTAATCGGAGATGATGACCTTCCATTGGCCATTAAGGAGTGCCTGTTTCATGTCGTCCGCGGTTTCGACCCTTTCAATGCAAGGGGCGTACCCTGCCTTCTTGAACTCGTATTGAAGCAGAAGGAGATCGTCCTCCGAGTCTTCCACGACAAGTATCCGGAGATCTTCGTTCATGGTATTTCCTCCTTCTGGTTCTGCTGCATGGCCAGGTACATTAATTATAACCTATGCCCCGGGAATTAATCCCGGCGCAGGTCATTCCTGAGGCTGATAGATCACGCCCTTTGTCTCGGCACCGGGTCCTTCTTTTCCCGGTCCTGTGGCCGTCACCATGTAATCTGTTTCTACCAGGGGCGGCTCCATATCGACGAAGGTGGGGATCTGTGTGCGCCCTACGGGTTCGTAGGGCCGATCACCGGTTCTTCTGTATACCCTGAACCCCGTGACCCAGGGCTCCGGCGCCTCATCCCAGGAAAGGATTACCCTGTCCGGCGCCGCAAATGCCCTCAGCCCTTTAGGGGCGGACGGAACGAATGCAAAGGGGTCTATTTCGATCCCTGAAGAGGGAGGGCCTTCATTGACAATGTCGGTCACGGCCAAGCTTCTGACCGAGTAGGAAACGATTCTGTTTACATCAAATGCATCTGTATAGGAATTGCCGGACAGGGGCGACGCGTTGATCGGGGAGGGGCTGAATTGCCCTTTGCCCATTCCTTTGTAGATGTTATAGCGCAGGTCTTTTTCCTGTTTCCACGACAGTATGATCGTGTTCCCCTTTACGACAAACGATAGCTCTTCGGGCGGCCGAGGAAGTTGTACCGGCGTGACACTCAGTATGTTTGAGGCATTGCTCAACATGCCCCGATGGTTTCTGGCCACGACCTTATAACGGTAATGAACGCCAGGCCTGAAATCTCTGTCGATAAAAGAGCGGGCAGTGCTTGCAGGAAAGGCGATACGGCTGAAGTCGCCCTCAGCTGCCTTCAGAATGACAAAGTCCTCTGTCATTTCCTCTTTGTCCCCGGGAAACGACCAGGAAAGCGTTATCCCTCCTTCGTTGTGATAGGCGCTGATGAGTACCGGGGCAGGGGGTCTTTCATAGGATTTCAGGGTCGGCGGTCCTTTTTTGCCGCATGCGGTGAGGACAACAACAAGATACACCAGGATAATGAAGGAAAGGACCTTAAAATGACCCCCGATTACCCTGGCGGAACGACCATCTCTGATACCGCTGCCCGCAGTACGCATGTTAGCGAAGTATCTTTTTGTAACGGCCGATCTGTCTTCTGATCTCGGCCGGCGCCGTCCCGCCGCTTGAGTTGCGCGCCTTCACTGATTCCGTGGGCTTGAGGGCGGGGAAAATGTCTTTTCCGATGATCGGGGAGAATGCCTTGAGTTCATGAAGCCCGAGAGAGACGATGTCCTTGTTGTTCTGGATGCAGTGGAGAACGATCTTCCCCGTGATCTCATGGGCCTCCCTGAAAGGCATTCCTTTTTTCACAAGATACTCGGCGACATCGGTGGCGGTCGAAAAACCCTCGCCGGCCGTCCGCCGCATTCTGGCCACATCAAAGGCGATCCGGGGAAACATCTCGTCCATCACGGTAAGACAGGACCTGAGTGTGTCCGCTGCATCGAAGACGGGAAGCTTATCCTCCTGCATGTCCCTGTTATAGGAGAGAGGCAGGCCCTTCATAAGCGTAAGGAGACACATGAGGTCACCGTAGACCCGGCCTGTCTTGCCTCTGACGAGTTCTGCGACATCCGGGTTCTTCTTCTGCGGCATGATGCTCGAGCCGGTTGTAAAGGTGTCCGAGATCTCTGCGAACTTGAATTCTTCCGTTGACCAGAGCACGAGTTCTTCGGCCATCCTTGACAGGTGCATCATTGATAGTGAAGCACAGCACAGAAACTCGGCGGCGAAGTCCCTGTCAGAGACCGCATCGATGCTGTTTGCCGAAATCTCGCTGAAGCCGAGCTGACTTGCAACGAACGTTCTGTCTATGGGAAGAGTGGTGCCTGCGAGGGCGCAGGAACCCAGCGGCAGAACATCGGTCCGTTTAAGTGAATCCCCGAAACGGCCCCTGTCTCTCTGCAGCATCTCCACGTACGCAAGAAGGTGATGTGCGAGAGAAACGGGCTGGGCCCTCTGCAGATGTGTATAGCCCGGCATGATCGTGGATATATGGCGTTCAGCGATGCTGAGAAGCGTCCTCTGGAACTTCAGCATGAGGGAAAGGATCTCCCTCGTCACTTCCCTAAGGTAAAGCCTCAGATCGAGTGCCACCTGGTCGTTTCTCGAACGCGCGGTATGAAGCCTCTTTCCCGCCTCTCCAATCTTTTTGACGAGAGAAGCCTCGATATTCATGTGGATGTCTTCGAGTTCAGGCCTGAACCTGAACCTTCCCGAAACAATCTCTTCCGCTATTTCCGTGAGCCCCTTCACGATGGCCGCGGCGTCCCTGGCAGGTATGATGCCCTGTTTCCCGAGCATCTTCGCATGGGCGATGCTGCCCTGAATGTCGTGCCTCCAAAGCCGTCTGTCAAAGGAAATTGATTCGGTAAAGTCCTCGACGGCGGAAGAGGTCTTCTCCTTGAACCTGCCTCCCCAGGGTTTTTTCACGCTGAAACACCTCCGTTTTGTTGTCCTGAAAAAGTTTTATTATTATATAGGGAATATGCTATTTTTTCTCCATATTTCGCGGGGCGATCAGCTAAAAGGGCGCGTGGCAGGCCGAAATTTTGGCCCTCCGACCTTCTGCGCCAATGTATAATAGCCATATGGCCAATCAATCGCTGCAGCGTCTTCATGACCGCATGGATTCGGTAATCAGGGGGAAGTCCGAGGCCATTAAGATGGCGATCGTGACACTCCTGGGCCGCGGGAACCTCCTGATTGAGGACGTGCCGGGGGTAGGCAAAACTACGCTTGCCTATGCCCTTGCGAAGGCAACAGACTGTTCCTTTCACCGTGTGCAGTTTACAAGCGACCTCATGCCGTCGGACATTATCGGGATAAGCCTCTTCAGCCAGGAGACGAAGGAGTTCGAATTCAGGCCCGGCCCTCTCTTTTCGAATATCGTGCTTGCCGACGAGATCAACAGGACGGGCCCAAAGACCCAATCCGCTCTCCTTGAGGCGATGAACGAAAAGAAGGTGACGGTCGACGGAAATACCTTCAGGTTGCCTGAGCCCTTCATGGTCATCGCCACGCAGAACCCCATAGAATATCACGGCACCTTCCCTTTGCCGGAAAGTCAGCTCGACCGCTTCATGATGCATATCAGGATCGGGTATCCATCCCGCGAATTCGAGAAGATAGCGCTGATCGAACCGCCGAGCTTTCGGACGCTCGATAGTATGGGGCCGGTGATTACCAGGCAGGAGATACTCGGCATGCAGGAGGAGGTCGACTCTGTTATGATCGAGGACAGCCTCATCGACTATCTCATGAATGTTGTTTCGGAGACGCGGAGGCACGAAAGAGTGCGCCTTGGGGTGAGCACAAGGGGTGCGCAGTTTTTTGTGCAGTCGGTAAGGGCCCACGCCTATTATGAGGGAAGGGGGTTTGCATTGCCCGACGACGTCAGAGAGCTTGCGCCTCTCGTCCTTGGACACAGGCTCATCCTGAAGACCGGAAAATTCATCTCGGACGCCGAAACGATCGTCAGAGAGATCGTCGGGAAGATACCTGTGCCGGTCTGATGTGATCATGAAGTCTACCCGCGAAGGCAAGAGGTTCGTTCTCGCCTCGGTTTTGATTGCAGCGGCTGCGCTTAACACCGGCAATAACCTCATCTACCTTATTCTTGCGCTCATGCTTTCCCTGATCGTTCTTTCTGTCGTGATTCTGAAATTGAACCTCTCTAAGCTCTCAGCCCAGACTGTTTCGGTTTCGCCCGTCTTTGCAGGGAAGGAGGCTTCCATTTCAATTACAGTGAGAAACAGGAAGCGCTACACTCCCTCCTATTCGGTGAGTGTCCTTTCGGAGGGAATGACATCGCGCGCTTACTTCCCCGTTGTCCCGGCGCATGACGAAGCGACCAGGGACGTTAAGATCCTCTTCAGAAAAAGAGGGCTCTACGGATGCCGAAGCTTTACGGCGCAAAGCGGATTTCCCTTTATCCTTCTTGAGGGCGGGGTTGCCATGGAAGTGGAGGGAGAGGTCCTGGTATACCCAGCACTCCGGGATGTGGAAGACATCGTTTGCAGAGGCCGTGAAAGCGAAGAGGGAGCGGGCATGCGCCCGGGAGGGGCGGGGGATGATGTCTATTCCTTGCGGGAGTACAGACATGGCGATGATCTGAGGCTGATACACTGGAAGGCGTCCGCAAAGGTCTCGGCGCTCATGGTCAAGGAATACGGCGACCACGAACTACGGCGGACGACGATCATACTGGACAACCTCAAACAGGGCGGGCCCGTCTCAAGGGAAGACATCGACGTCTTCGAAAAGGCCGTATCCGTCGCTGCATCGCTTGCAAGACATTTCATCGAAAGAGGTAACCTGGTGAGGATAGTTTCAGCGAAGAAGGTAATCCCCTACGGAGGCGGCGATGAACAGCTCTTCAAGATCCTCGACATCCTCGCAGTGATCGCAGAAGAAGACAGATGGGAAAGTCCCTTGCCGGGCGAAGGGGAGGGGCTTGTCGTGTCGGTTTTCAGGTCTTCGCGGCCTTCGTTGCCCGATCTCATTGTAATCAGCGATCTGGTGGTGCATGCAGAGATTTTATAAATACCTTACCGCTGCCCTCGCATTTATTGGATGCGCCGGCTTAGTCATGACCGGCGAGATGAACCCTGTCATGTCGGTCAGCGGGCTCGCGCTGTTTCCGGGATACTATCGTTTTCTGAGCGACAAGCCTGTGGCCGGAAAGTGGACCATTGGCACACTTTCGTTGCTTGCCCTGGGTGTCTTCTTCTTTGATGCCGTGGTCGTCTCAGGAGACGTCGTTGTTGCCGTCGCTCATCTTACCGTAGCCTTTCAGGCGATCAAGAGTTTCGATCTGAAGGAGCCCTGGGACAACCTCCAGGTATTTTTCGTGTCTCTGCTTCAGCTCATCGTCGCATCGGAGCTTACCAATTCTGTGGCCTTCGGCGCAGTCTTTATGGTGTTCCTTGTGCTGCTCGTGACAGCAATGGTTCTTTCCCATTTTATGAAAGAGGGTTATTCCGGCCTCCGGGAGATCTGGAAAATCCTCTTTTTCGTATCGTCCCTCACACTTGTTGTCACCTTCTTCTTATTCATCGCTCTCCCAAGGACATCAGGAAGGATGTTCGGCCAGAACCGTGTAAGGGCAATCAAGGCAAGCGGATTTTCAAACAGCATGGATTTCGGCTCGTTCGGAAATATTAAGCTCGACCCTTCTGTAGTGATGAGGATAGAGGTGAATGACGCCCTGCGGCCCCCTTATTACTGGAGGGGCACGACCTTCGATTACTTCGACGGCCTTGCCTGGAAGAATTCTCTCGTCAGCGCATTCCACCGGAGATTCCGCTCTGAAAGGAGGGATGGTGAATACGTGCTTTCTCCCTATGACCGGAGGGATGCAGTGGAGCAGAAGGTTTACATTGAGCCTATAGACTCGAACGTCATCTTCGGACTCTCCCAAATCCGGGGCGTAAAAACTGATTCCTTCGCGCTGCTTACGGACAGCGCTTCGTGTGTCTACTTCCCGGGAAAGATATCCCGGAGTATTCAATACGTCGCCTACAGCACTCCCGGGGACAGTTACCCGGGCGAGGCTGACGGCAGGTATCTTCAGCTTCCTGCCGGCATGGGAAGGATAGGGGCCCTTGCAAGGCGGGTGACGGCAGGTGAAAGAACGTCAGCAGGAAAGGCCGCGGCCCTGGAACACTATCTCCAGAGGAATTACACGTATTCTCTTTCTACTTCCCGCCCACCAAAGGGGATGAGCGCAATCGAGGATTTTCTCCTGAATTCGAAGAAGGGCTACTGTGAACATTATGCTACCTCTATGGTGCTCATGCTCCGTTTCCTCGGAATACCCGCAAGGATAGTCAGCGGCTTTCATGGCGGGGAGAAGAACTCTTACGGCGGTTACATACTGGTGAGGGAAAGTGATGCCCATTCATGGGTGGAGGGGTTTATCGACGGCAGATGGACGAGGTTCGATCCCACGCCCGCTGTCGCCGTTGCAAGCCCCTCCTCTTTTTCTCTTTTTCTGGACTCTCTGAAGATGGACTGGTCGAGGTATGTGGTTGGGTTCAACTCTCAAGACCAGAAGAGCATCCTTCGGAGCTTCCTGCTTCCCTTCAGGCTTCCGCGGGTGCCTGCACCATGGGTTCGATACGCTTCCCCGGGATGGGCCGCCCGCCTGCTTGTCTTCCTGTTTCTTCTCTGCATCGCCGTTTTGTTTGCTGCCCGGACCATGCGCTTCCGGCGCTACGATCTTATTACCGGAGGGTATATGGTTTTGAGAAGGTCCCTGAGGAGAAAAGGGATACTCATTACCGATGCAACAACTGCCGGCGATCTGCGTGATGAGGCGAAAAAAAGGGCGTGGAAAAACGCGGAGGAATTCCTGAGGCGTTACGAAGAAGCCCGATTCGGAAAAAAAGAGATGGGCACCGAGCAGAAGGTGATTTATAGAAGGCTGTTGAGGGAAGTGAGGAAGGAGAAATAACAGCGGCAGGGTACAAACGGGGTAAGTCGCGCCAGTTAAAAGTTCCCTGCGTAGATATTGAGGCCTTAGGTGCGCAATGAAGGGATTTTGCCGATTACTCTTCCTTCCAGCCGTGTTCTCCGATGAGAGGCACGAAGACACAGGGGGTGTGATATTCTTCCTTTATGCCCTCTTCTGTCTTTATTATCTTAAGAAGCTGCTGGGAGAACCTGCTTCCTACCGGCGCCAGAAGGATACCGTTTAATGCAAGCTGTTCCAATAACGGCTCCGGTATCTCCGGAGAGGCTGCGGTAATAATGATTCTGTCAAAAGGCGCCTCCTCGGGCCATCCCAGGGTACCGTCGCCGCTCTTGAGGTGGACATTTTCATACTCCAGAGACGTCAGTGCCTCTTTTGCCCTTTCTGTGAGCGCCACTATCCTTTCGATCGAATAGACCTCCCTTGCGAGTTCCGCAAGTATCGCTGCCTGGTAGCCTGACCCCGTGCCCACTTCAAGGACCTTCTCGGAGCCCCTCAGTTCAAGCAGTTCCGTCATTATCGCCACCATATAGGGCTGTGAGATCGTCTGACCTTCCCCTATCGGAAGGGCCATGTCATCGTATGCGCTATGACGGATCAAGGCCTCGACAAAGAGATGGCGGGGAACACGCCTCATCGCATCGAGCACCCTCTCATCGCTTATCCCCCGCGGGACCAATTGCGACTCTACCATCATCTTTCTGATTTCTTCATATCCCATGACTTGAGTGTATCACACGCGGGAGAGGATTTCTCTGGCAGCTACGACGCCCGAAGCCGACGCCTGTATCAGCCCCCTGCTGACCCCCGCGCCGTCGCCCACTGCGAAGACATTTTCGATCTCGGTCTCGAGACTGTTGGTGAGCTTAAGCTGCATCGAATAGAATTTCACTTCCACGCCGTAAAGGAGGGTGTAACGCGAATTTACGCCCGGGGCTATTTTGTCGAGGGCCTCGAGCATCTCCATGATGTCGCAGAGGTACCGGTAGGGGATGACGAAGCTGAGGTCGCCGGGTGTCGCATCCTTCAGCGTGGGCCGGACTATCCCCCTGGAGATGCGTTCATGAGTTGACCGCCGCCCGGCAATGAGGTCACCCAGCCTCTGGACTATTACACCCTTTCCCAGAAAATTGGCCAGTTGTGCTATGTATCTCCCATAGGATATCGGCTCATCAAAGGGCTCGGTAAAATAGGTACTCACCAGGAGCGCAAAGTTCGTGTTGCGCGTCCTCCTGTCGGCATAGCTATGCCCATTGACAGTCCATATTCCCTTGAGGTATTCCTTTACCACCTCTCCGTAAGGGTTTACGCAAAAGGTGCGCACCTTGTCGTCGAACCTCTTTGTGTAAAAAAGGAGCTTGGGCTCATAGGTAATATTCGTGATCGGCTCAAGTACGGCCGCGGGCAGCTCGACACGCACGCCAATATCGACAGGGTTGTTGAGGAGAGTAAGGTTCAGTCTCCGGGATTCCTCTTCGAGCCATCGCGACCCCTCCCGGCCGGGGGCGAGTATAAGGAAGTCACCGTGGATCTTCTGCCCGTCTTTCAGGATAACGCCCTTAAACTGTCCCTTTTCCACGAGTACTGTCTGTGCCTCTGCCTGAAAAATGGTGCTGACCCTGCCGTTAACTTCCTCCTTCATCTTCTTAAGGAGAGGCCTGCAGCGGTCGGTCCCGATATGGCGTACCCTCGACGGTACAAGGACAAGGCCGTTCTTCGAGGCGGTTCTTTCGAGCTCCCGGATCTCCTCGGCCCCCTCGCCGAATACCTCCACAGGTGCGCCGTAATGAACGTAAATAGCGTCCACATATTCGATAAGGGTCCGGACATCGTCGTTATCCATGTAGCGTGAAAGAAAGCCGCCGACGTCCGGCGAGAGACTGAGCTTGCCGTCGCTGAATGCTCCTGCGCCGCCCCAACCGCTGAGCAGGCTGCATTCGGGACAGGCGGTGCAGGAGACGTTCCTGACGTTTGTCGGGCAGGACCTGCTATCGATGTCCTTTCCCTTTTCGATGATGAGGATCTTGATCTTCGAGGAGGATTTCAGTAATTCAAGGGCGGCGAAGATCCCGGCAGGACCGGCTCCGACAATTATGACGTCATACTTTTTCATCGCGTTCCATCCATATATCATTCAAGGCCCATTTTTTCCTGAAAAAGGCGAGCGCGTCATAATTCGTGAGGTCGAGGTGGATCGGCGTGACAGAGATGTAGTTAGACTGTACTGCCTCGATATCCATGTCTTCGCCGCGTTCCCAAAATGGCTGCCCTCCGCCTATCCAGAAATGTTTCTGTCCCCAGGGATCAAATGTTTCCTGGATCGATCCGTCATAGACACGCTTCCCCTGTCTCGTGAACTTCACGCCGAGTATTTCCTGTCTTGGAACGTTCGGTACATTTACGTTAAGAAGCGTATCATAGGGCAGCGAATGTTCGAGCGCGTAGGAGGCGATCTTCAGGGCAAAGGAAGAGGCCGTCTCGAAATGATAGTGCCTGTCTGCGACAAGCGAAAAGGCCATTGACGGGATTCCGAAGATCGTCCCCTCCACGGCGGCAGATACAGTACCCGAATACGTGATATCGTCGCCGAGGTTGGCCCCCTTGTTGACCCCCGAGACGATGAGGTCCGGTCTCTTTGGGAGAAGCTTGTTTATGCCGATTGTGACGCAGTCTGTCGGCGTGCCGTTGAGGCTGAATACGCGCTCTCGTATCTCCTCTGGCCTGAGCGGCCGGTGCATGGTGAGGGAGTGGCCTGCTGCGCTTCTTTCTCGGTCCGGGGCGACGATGTAAGCATCTCCGAGTTCCTTCATGGCGCGATAAAGGGCTATGATTCCCGGCGAGTGGACTCCGTCGTCATTTGTCACAAGGATCAGTGCCATCACCGCATATTGTAGCACCACGGATACGTAAATCGAAATTGGCTTGCCCTTTGGATTACCTTTGTGCAAAATATAGACACTTGACCGCTTCCTCTGGAAAAAACATGAAGGCAAAAAGTCTAACCTACAAAAAGGCCGGCGTTGATATCGATGAAGGGGAGAGGTTCGTCGATATGATCACCCCCCTTGTGCGTAAAACATTCCGGCCCGGAGTGATGACCGATATCGGGTCTTTTGGCGCCCTCTTCAGGCTCGACACAAAAAGGTACAGACACCCCGTTCTCGTAAGCGGAACCGACGGCGTCGGGACAAAGCTCAAGATTGCCTTCCTTGCAGACAGGCATGACACCGTGGGGATAGACCTCGTTGCGATGTGCGTCAACGATATCCTTACAAGCGGGGCGGATCCCCTCTTCTTCCTGGATTATTTTGCAACGGGCAGGCTGAAACCCGAAAAGGCCGCCGATGTCGTAAAGGGGATAACTGCCGGCTGCATCGAGTCGGGATGTGCGCTTGTCGGCGGGGAAACTGCCGAGATGCCCGGCTTCTACGCCAAAGGAGAATACGATCTTTCGGGGTTCGCAGTTGGAGTGGTTGAAAAGGAGAGGATAATCGACGGCAGCAGTATAAGGGCCGGCGATGCGCTCGTGGGGATCGTATCGAACGGTCTTCACAGTAACGGTTACTCTCTCGTCAGAAAGGTCTTCTTTGATCTCGGGAAGATGAAGGTCGGGAAATATGTACCTGAATTGGGCAAATCTCTCGGCGAGGAGTTATTGAGACCCACGAGAATCTACGTGAAGGCATTCAACGCACTGCGAAAAAGGGTGGATATAAAGGGAATGGCTCATATCACCGGAGGCGGAATCCCCGGAAACCTGCCGAGGATAATTCCGAAGGGCCTGCGCGCGGTCGTTTATGAGGGGTCCTGGCCCAGGCAGCCGATCTTTTCTCTGGTCGAACGGTTGGGGGGAGTTCCGCACGACGACATGAGGCGGACCTTCAATATGGGAGTCGGCCTGATACTGGTGGTCGAAGAAAGGCACCAGCGGAGGGCGATAGATATTCTGAAGAAGAACGGATACGACGCCTATCCCATCGGCATGATTGAAAAGGGCCGCCATGGAGTCAGTTACGGAGAAGATCCCTGCGCTAAAGAATAGGATCAAGGCGCCTGAAAACAGCAGGCGGGTAAGGGATTGACGGTACAGGGGAACGTAAGGGCAGGATATCTGCCATTCAGGTATTTACCAGTAAGGATAGAAATAGGGCCTGTAGACAGGGCCATACCAGTAGGGATAAGGATAAAAAGGGGAGTAGAAGGGATCATACCACCACGGATAGGGCGCATAATAGGAACTTGGAGGCTTCCAGAGATAGAGTTCCTCTGCCTCAAAAACGGGATAGTGGTATTCAACCCCCGCAAGTGGCTTTTCCCTTGCACCCATCAATTTCCCGGCAAAAGTTATAGTTCTCCCAGCCTTGTAAATCATCGGGTCGAGATGTCGGGATGTCTCTACTATGAGTCGTCCCTCTGATTTGTCGATATCGGTGACCTCTCCATATCTGTCGATGGGGTTTTGTATGACCTCGATTTCCGAACCCTTTTTCGTATTTGTAGTTTCTGCTATGGTACCGCCGAATATGAATATGCCGTTGATGTAAGCATCAGGATTGTTGAGTATCTGAGTGAAGCTGACTCCCTTTACCGCTGTTTCCCTGTATTGTTCTGAAATTGCGTGAGCGCATGAGGAAAGAAGAAGTGCGGTTGCGAAAAGGGCCAGGATCCTTTTTATCATACGTCTTCTCCTGATTAATTATTTAGCAGGTTTTCCCCGCCTCTTCAAGAGATTTCTTTTGAAACCGGGCGCAGAATCGGCCGGCGGAAGTCTATTTTATTTATTAATAGACCCATAAATCATCGATGTTATTGTTGAATTTTTTGGAGATGTACGTTAGGCTATAATTCCTGAAATTCTAATATGTTGGGAGGTCTTTGAATGGCAAAGGTATCTGCAACGAAATACGTTTATTTTTTTGGCGCCGGCAAGGCTGACGGAAAAGCCGAAATGAAAAATCTGTTGGGCGGCAAAGGCGCAAACATCGCGGAGATGACGAATCTCGGTATCCCCGTTCCTCCGGGGTTTACCATAACAACCGAGGTTTGCACGCTTTACTATAAGAACAACCGCAAGTATCCGCCGGAATTAAAGAAACAGGTTGACACCGCCCTGGCCAAGGTGGAGAAGATCATTGGGAGGAAGTTCGGAGACCCTGTCAATCCTCTTTTGGTATCTGTCCGTTCGGGGGCCCGCAGTTCCATGCCCGGAATGATGGAGACGGTACTGAACGTTGGTCTCACTACAAAGACCATCCCCGGGATGATAAAACGCACAAACAACGAGCGCTTCGTCTACGACGCCTATCGCAGACTGATGATGATGTATTCGGATGTCGTGATGGAAAAGGCCGCCGGCATCGAACCTGAAGAAGGGCATGCGATTCGGCAGCAGCTTGAGCATGCGATGGAAGCCGTCAAGAAACGGAAGGGGTATTCGAGCGACACGGACCTCACCATTGATGATCTGAAGAAACTCTGCGATGATTTCAAGGTCATCATCAAACAGACGCTCGGGAAGGAATTCCCGGATGATCCCATGGAACAGCTCTGGGGCGGCATAGGCGCGGTCTTCCAGTCGTGGATGGGCAGGCGCGCGGTCGCATACAGAAAGATTGAGAAGATTCCCGAGGATTGGGGCACTGCAGTTAACGTCCAGTCGATGGTATTTGGCAATACGGGCGATAACTCTGCAACAGGCGTTGCCTTTACCAGAAACCCTGCAACAGGGGAGAACATGTTCTTCGGCGAATGGCTGCCCAACGCACAGGGGGAAGACGTTGTTGCGGGCATACGCACGCCGAATCCCGTGAACAAGGCGGGAAAGACGGAGGACACAAAACATCTTCGCTCTCTCGAAGAGATGATGCCGAAGGTCTACAAACAGCTCTTCGGGATACAGAGGAAACTCGAAAAGCATTACAGTGACATGCAGGACATCGAGTTTACGATCGAAGAGGGCAGACTCTGGATGCTTCAGACACGTGTCGGAAAACGTAACGGCCAGGCGGCAATCCGCATGGCGGTCGAGATGGGCAAGTCGAAGCTGATCAGCAAGGAGACCGCGGTGATACGCGTGAAACCCGAACAGATCGACGAGCTCCTTCATCCGAGTGTCGATCCGGCTGCCGAGAAGAAGGCTGTCGAACTTGCCAAGGGCCTTCCTGCGGGACCTGGAGGCGCGGTCGGCAAGGTCGTATTCACGGCGGACGACGCAGAGGCATGGGCAAGGAAGGGCGAGAAGGTCGTCCTCGTCAGAAATGAAACTTCCCCTGAAGACGTGCACGGCATGCATGCGGCCGAGGCGATTCTTACTGCAAAGGGCGGAATGACCAGCCATGCCGCGCTGGTTGCAAGGGGATGGGGCAAATGCTGCATCGTCGGCTGCTCTGCCCTTGATATCGACCTCAAAAACAGGGTGATCCGTGTAAACGGCCACAGTCTGAAGGAAGGCGACTGGATCACCCTCAACGGAACGAAGGGGAGGGTATATGAGGGACAACTCAACCTCCTGCCCGCCGACCCCGAGCATAACAAATGGTATAAGGAGTTGATGAAATGGGCTGACCAGTTCAGGACCCTCGGCGTAAGGACTAACGCCGATACCCCGAATGACGCAAGCGTCGCAAGAAGCTATGGTGCACAGGGAATCGGCCTCTGCAGGACAGAGCATATGTTCTTCGGTCCTGACAGGATCAAGGCGGTCAGGGAGATGATTCTTTCTGACGACATAGAAGGACGGAAAAAAGCGCTTGCGAAGCTCCTTCCCTTTCAGAAGGGTGATTTCATCGGGATATTCAAGGCAATGGCCGGCTTTCCGGTCACGGTCAGACTTCTCGATCCGCCGCTTCATGAATTCCTTCCCCACACCGACAGGGAGCTGGAGGAACTCGCCCGTGACATGGGCGTCTCCTTCGAGCAGCTCAACGCGAAGAACAAGTCGCTCCATGAGTTCAACCCGATGCTGGGCCACCGTGGCTGCCGTCTCGGCGTCACCTATCCCGAGATCTATGAGATGCAGGTCCAGGCCATCATGGAGGCGGCATGCGAACTTGCAAAACAGAGGGTGAAGGTGATCCCTGAGATCATGATCCCGCTGGTCGGCCATGTGAAGGAGCTCGAGACGATGAGGGCACTCACGGTATCGACTGCCGAGAACGTGCAGAAGCAGTACAAAGTGAAGGTGCCATACACCGTTGGCACGATGATAGAGCTGCCGCGCGCCTGCGTCACCTCGGACGAAATCGCCACGCAGGCAGACTTCTATTCATTCGGTACAAACGACCTCACCCAGACAGTCTACGGTCTTTCGAGAGACGACGCCGGGAGGTTCCTGCCATTCTATGTCGAAAGCGGAATCTTGAAGGAGGATCCCTTCATATCGATCGACACGGATGGTGTCGGGGCGTTTATGCGCCTGGCGGTGGAAAAGGGCAGAAAGGTAAGAAAGGGCATGAAGATGGGCATCTGTGGCGAGCACGGAGGTGAGCCGAGGTCTGTCGAATTCTGCCATGCAATCGGTCTTAACTACGTCAGCTGTTCTCCCTACAGGGTGCCGATAGCGCGGTTTGCCGCAGCACAGGCAGCGATCAAGGGGAAGACAAAGAAGAAGTAAACCTCTCGTAAGAGTGATTACAACAAAAAAGGGCATTTCAAAGTGCCCTTTTTTGTTGATCTCTGGCTGGCCAATCAGGCGATCTTATAATTAAAACTTAAAGTTGACAAGGCCCGACCAAATGCTGTATTTAATCTATACGCAGGACGTACGAAATTTGTTTACAAGGAAGGTGCTATATGGGAGTGGCGGAGGCCAGGAAATATATAGAAGAGCTGCACAGGAAACAGGCGAATCCGTATCTCTGGCCTGACTATCTCACGGGCCTTCCGGACAAGGCCGCGATCCTTAAGAAACTCGAAGAGGTTTTTCCGCGGCTTGGGAAACTCTCCGTGGCCTATGTGCGACTCGCCAATGTGCATCCCTACCTTATAAAATACGGACCCGACAGGCACGCCGAAGTCATCCAGTGGGCTGCTGCGATTCTTAAAACAAGCTGCGAAAGATGTGAGAACTGTTTTGTAGGCACGCTGAGCACCCATGATTTCATCGTGATGTGCGACGCGGAGCATATGGAGAAACACCTGAAGGAGGCGGCGAGGACCTTCAGGAAGAAGGCCGAACAATATTATTCACAGAAGGATTTGAAGAGCAAGACCGTGATGTCCTTCAGCCGAAACGGCGGTAAGGTGGATATAGGATTGATGAAGCTCGTTTGCGTTGTGGCAAACAGGAAACTGCCCGTAGAGAAAAAGGACCTCCTCCCGCACATGGGAAAGGTATGCGAAAAGATCGAGATGGGGTCCGGGGGAGACGACATTGTGGTGATGACAGCGGACCTCTTAGGCGCATGACCCCGCCCGAATTTCTCCTCTTCCGTTCAATATTTTCCGGTTTCTTCTCTTTTTGATTCCGTGAAACCCCGCGCAACGATCGCTGTGACCTGCGAGAGCCCTGAGCTTATGCCTGGGCGCTTCGAACTCTACGTGAAGGCAGTTGAAGAGGCTGGAGGGGAGGCAGTCTTTGTTTTTTCAGGTGCGGACGTCAGAGACCTTGCCGCTGGATATGACGGATTTCTCATCCCAGGAGGAAAAGACATAGACCCGGCGTTATACGGCGAAGACCGGACGTTTCCGTGTGTTCCGGAGGGCGACCGTAGAACGGATTTTGAAATTTCTCTTCTCCATGAGATAATTGATCTACGGAAGCCGGTGCTGGGTATATGCTATGGGATGCAACTAATAAATGTCTTCTTCGGGGGAAGTCTTTATCAGGACATCGCCTCTCAAAAAAGCGGTGCGCTGGACCATAGGGAAGGCGTGCACCTCATACGCATATGCGAGAATCCCTTCATTGGGGAAGGGCAGGTGGTAACGAATTCGAGCCACCACCAGGCCGTAAAGGGCGCTGGACGCGGGATAAAGCCTTTTGCATATGCATCAGATGACATCATTGAGGCCTTTTATCTGGAAGATCATCCCTTTCTCCTGGGCGTTCAGTGGCATCCGGAACGGATGGTCACGCCACTTTCCTGTCTGATCTTCAGCAAGTTTGTCGGGGCATGCCGTGCAGACAAATAGATTTTATTTTATCCTGCTTATATTCTTGCTGGCGGTGCTCGGCTATTTCACCTATCGCATAATGAGTCCGTTTTTCAGTGCCATCGCCTGGGCGGTTGTGGTGACGATCATCTTCTACCCTGTTTACGCCTTCATTTCGAGGTATGTCAGACCTCAGCCTTTTGCCTCCCTGCTCACGGTTGCCGTCGTCCTGGTCGTTATCCTCGGCCCCTTTGCTTACGTAACTTCAGTACTGGTCGGGGAAGTCCAGCTTATCGCTTCGAAGATCAATGCCAATAAATTCGACGAATTGCAGAGTGTAATGGCAAGACTCGAGTCCTACCCCGTCGTGCAAAAAATTATTTCCTATACCGGCATGGGGGAACTCGCCTCTCAGCAGGCGATCAGCGAAAATGTAAAGAGGATCGGGAAGACCATTATCCAGGCCTTCTCGCTTCATATACCCGACATACTGTCCGTCATCGCCAACTTTGTCTTCATGATTTTTACGACCTATTTTCTTCTTAAGGACGGTTCCGGTTTTGTGTCAAAGGTCAGAAAGTACATGCCTTTCAGCGAGGCCCAGAAAGAGCGTCTCGGCACTCAGATAAAGGACATGATCGTGTCAACCGTTTACGGCGGAGTGCTGATCGCGATCATTCAGGGTACATTGGGAGGAGTCGCCTATTATTTCCTCGGCATCGACTCGCCGGTCATGTGGGGAGTGGCGATGTCGGTAATGTCGTTCGTCCCGCTTCTTGGCACGTTCATCATATGGGGACCGACTTCGGCCTATCTCGCGATGCAGGGGGAGATCGTTCACGGCCTTGTGCTCTTTCTCTTCGGCGTTCTCGTCATAAGTATGGTAGATAATATACTCAAACCGATCATTATCGGAAGCAGAACGAAGATGCCGACCATAATCATCCTTTTCAGCGTCCTGGGAGGTATCAAGCTCTTCGGTGTGATAGGACTTATCACTGGACCTCTTGTTACGGCCGTGTTCCTTTCCGTTTTCGAGATTGTCTTTCATCTCGAAGGCGGAGCAGACGCCGCGTCGTGACCTCCGGTTTTCAGGCGTTCGGAACTGTGCATGAGTGTTGCGCAGGCTGTTGCATTTGAAGTAATATACTGCAATGCGAAATTTGAAAAGGCCGAACCTGCCGCTGCCCTTGCTGGATCTTGATACCCGCTGATCGCAAAAAGACAGCTTTTTTTTGCTTTCTCGTTCTCGCTCTGCTTTTATTGGCCGGCTGTTCGTCACGGCAGAGAATGCCGGGCTTTCTCTACCTCAGACTGAATGCCGACCCCACCACCCTCGATCCTGCCCTTATTGTCGATGTGACGGGCGGATCACTTGCAGCAAAGCTTTTCAACGGGCTCGTAAGACTCGACGGAAACCTCGATGTGGCCCCCGACATCGCAGAGAGCTGGGAAATCAGAGACAGGGGAACTAAATATATTTTCCATCTGAGAGAAGGGGTTCTTTTCACGAATGGCCGGGAAGTTACCGCTGATGACTTTAAGTATTCCTTTAAGCGCATCTTCGACCCGAAAGCTAAATCTCCGAATACCTGGGTCCTCGAAAGAATCCTCGGGGCAAAGGAGTACATGAGGGGGAAGGCGTCTGACATCCCGGGCATCGAGGCTTCCGGCAGGTATACCCTGATCATAAGACTGAAGAGTCCTTTTTCTCCGTTTCTGAAGCTGCTGACCATGCCCGTTGCCTATGTTGTAGCCAGAGAGGAGGTGCTTAAGTGGGGAGCTGACTTCTCCACCCATCCTGCAGGCACCGGCCCCTTTGTCCTAAAGCAGTGGAACCATGACAGCTCAGTCGTCTTTGCCGTAAATCTCCGATACTTCGACAGGAAGGCGGATATTTCCGGTATCGTTTACCGGATCATCCCCGAAGACCTTACCGCGGTCACCGAATTCGAAGTAGGAAATCTTGATGTAATCGGAATCCCGGCGGCGGAATACGCCAAGTTCAGAAACTCTCCAAAGTGGAGTAGTCTGATCTCATCGGCAGAGGGCATCAACACCTACTACCTCGGCTTCAACTGTGCAAGAGCGCCCTTCGACGATATCGAGCTGAGAAGGGCGGTCTCCTGCGCGATAGACAGGGAAAAGATCCTTAATACCTTTTATGAGGGCAGGGGAAGACTTGCGGCGGGTCCTGTGCCCGATCTTCTGAGAAAATGGCCTGCCCCGGGGGTATACGCCTACGACCCCGAGAGGGCGAAAAGGATCATCGCCGGTGCTGGACTGACTAACAGGGTGATCAATTTTTATGTCAGCGCCGATCAGGAGGTGGTGGACATCGCCGAAGTGATTCAGTATTATCTCAGGAAGGTCGGGTTGAATGTAAGGATTAAACAGCTTGAGTGGAGCGCTTATAAGTCAGCATTGAACAACGGCGAGGCCGACATGTTCTGGATAGGCTGGTGGGCCGACTATCCGGATCCGGAGAATTTTCTCTTTCCCCTGTTTCATTCATCGAACCATGGGGCCGGTGGCAACCGTTCGAGATACACAAACCATGAGGTCGACCGGCTGATCGAAGCAGGACAAGGGGCGGCGGATACCTCTGAGGCGGACCGCTATTACAGGGCGGCAGAAAAGATCATAACCGCGGAAAGCCCCTGGGTCTTTTTCTGGCACAGGACCGATTTTACATTGAGGCAGCCATGGGTAAAGAAATATAAGATATATCCTATCTATAGCATGGACAAAGGAGTGGGGGTTTCTTTTTGAAGGTATATATAGTCAGGAGGATAGCTCTTCTCATCCCGCGTCTGCTGGGTATCACGCTCACCACATTTGCACTTACAAAGGCGCTTCCCGGGGACCCTGTTTACAGCATGGTCGGAGAGCGGTCGAGCCCAGAGATCATCGCCAAGATCAGAAAACAGATAGGTGCCGACAAGGGACTGATAAGACAATACGCCGGCTACATCCGTCTTCTGCTGAGCGGAGAGATGGGCAGGTCGTACTATACAAACAGGAGGGTTATCGACGATATCGCCGTGAAGTTTCCCAACACCCTCGAGCTGGCTGCAGGGGCGATGGTCGTCACGGTTCCCGTTGGCCTGCTCCTTGGGGTATTGGCTGCCCTGCGCAAAGACTCAGTCACCGACAGGGCGATTTCGTGGCTGTCGATTACCGGGCTGAGCGTGCCTGTTTTCTGGAGCGGCCTGCTCCTGATGCTCCTTTTCAGCCTCAGACTGAGACTGCTTCCGCCATCAGGCACCGGCGGCATGCGATATCTCATCCTGCCCTCAATCACACTCGCTTTGCCGGCTATCGCATCACTTGTGAGGATCGCCCGGGTTAGCGTCATGGACGTTATGGACATGCCGTTTGTCAGGACCGCGCGGGCCAAGGGACTCACCGAGATGCGGGTTACCGGCGTACACGTCCTTAAGAACGCTCTCATTCCTGTTATTACGGTGATCGGTCTCGACTTCGGCAGTTACCTCAGCGGCGCCGTGCTGACAGAAACAATCTTTGGCTGGGACGGGATCGGCCGTTTTGCCATGGAAGGGATAGTAAAAAGGGACTATCCAGTGATAATGGGGTGCATAATAATAAGCACCGTCGCCTTTGTCGTGACGAACCTTCTTGTCGATATCGCCTATCACTTCCTTGATCCCAGGGTGAGGATACATGGCTCTGCAAGGTAAAATAGCGGCGGCGATCGTTGCAGTGGTATTCCTGATGTCGCTCATGGCGCCTCTTGTCGTGCCCTATGATCCCGATGCGATAAACCTCGACGCACTGAAACAGCCGCCTTCTTTTTCTCATCCACTGGGCACCGACAATAAGGGCAGAGACATCCTTGCGAGGGTGCTTCACG
This sequence comes from Thermodesulfovibrionales bacterium, assembly GCA_033853975.1. Classification (GTDB taxonomy): domain Bacteria; phylum Nitrospirota; class Thermodesulfovibrionia; order Thermodesulfovibrionales; family UBA6898; genus JAWOKY01. The sequence continues at coordinate 8,057 of JAWOKY010000027.1, read as the reverse complement.
GAGGAAAGGTTTCGATCGGGGTTTCGCTCATCGCGGTCACGTTGTCCATGGGCCTTGGGCTCCTTGTCGGACTGCTGTCGGGGTACTTCGGCGGAAAGATTGATATCATCCTGATGGCAGTCGTGGACCTGCTGCTGGCCTTTCCGTCCCTTCTTCTTGCGATAGGGATATCGATACTATTCCCCCCCGGAATCTATACCGTGATGATTGCCCTCTCTGCCGTGGGATGGGCATCCTTTGCAAGACTCGTGAGGGGGTATGTCCTGTCGGTCAGGGAAGAGCCCTTTGTTGAGGCCGCCAGGGCCGTAGGATGCGGCAGTGCGCGGATTCTTTTCATCCATATACTGCCGCAGTGCATGCCTGTTGTCCTGGTGATGGCCGGCATGAAGCTGGGGGGCTATATACTGACCGAAGCAGCCCTGAGTTTCCTGGGACTGGGCGCCCAGCCGCCCACTGCCACATGGGGGTCCATGATAAGCGGCAACAGGGCCTTTATCGACTCGGCGCCCTGGATGGTCCTTTCTCCCGGCTTCATGATCGCGCTGACCGCGCTGTCTTTCAATCTATTGGGCGACGCACTCAAGAAACGGTACGACATCGACAGAACTGCCGTCAGGCAGTAATTTCAGACTCCCTTATCTGCCGATGGCTTGTCAGTGTCTGCTTTGCCCTCCAGTGTCGGGTTTTCGTCATGCAGGATCCTTCGTGCCGTCGCAAACATCTTCTTGAAGTACGCCTCTGACAGGCTGCTCACTGCCACACCTTTTTTGCCTCTGCTGGAATGTATGAAATTCCCCTTTCCGATGTAGATACCGACATGAGTGATCCGGCCTCCCCTCTTCGATGTGAAGAAAACGAGATCCCCTTCTTTCAGATCCGGTAAGGAAACGGCGATGCCTTCCTCTGCCTGCATGTACGAGTCTCTCCTGAGATAGATTCCGTTCATCCTGAAAACGGTATAGACAAACCCGGAACAGTCCATTCCTCCGGCCGTTATCCCTCCCCACTTATAGTGCGAGTTGAAGAACCTGGAGACCTTAAGGATGTCATCGGGAGTCACGGCCTTCCCAAAATTGTCATCCTCAATCGTAGCCGAGTCGGAAGAAAGAAAACCCGTGGAGCCGTCGGGCATGATTACCTCGTAACGCGCAGCATTTTTCCTCAGAAGCGGTAGACTTGTCCCTGCGAAGACCTCGGTCGCTGTGCCGTCACGAAACATGATGCGGGCCGTCGTCGTTTTTACGAGGACGAAGGACATCCCTCTAAAAGGAGACTCGCTCAACACAAAGGATATGTCCCTCTTACGGATCCATCCGCTGTATCCGTCCTGCGACGGGATGGAACCGTAGGCCCATTCACCGCTCTCCCTGACGACCCTGAATTCATCGCCCATAAGCACCTCGGAGATATGTTCCGACCTGTTTGTGTCTTTCCTAAACACATCGGCACTCGGTGTCACCACAATGGCCGTTCTTCCCATGGGAGGTTCCGGAGAGAGCGCCCAAGCCGAACCCACGGGCAAGGCAACAATAAGGACAATGTAAAGAAGGAGTCGCATAATGTTCCTTTTCATGGGACTCCAGCACCTCGGTTTATAAGAATGATGTCAGCCATCTCAAGACCCTCTTCAAGGACCTCCGATGATGGAACGTGAGTCAGTCCTTCCTGGTAAAGGGCTTTCGCCTTTATAGTCTGTCCCGCAAGAAGATACATCCTCCCAAGCCTCTCGTACACCACGACGGCAAGAGGGTCGTAGGAGATCGCCTGCCGGTACACCGCCTCCGCCCTGTCGAACTTCTTTTCTCCCTCGTATATCTTGCCGAGCATGGCGAGAGCCCTCACCGAATCAGGGTTCAGCTCAACATGCTTAAGCAAATATTTTTCCGCCTCCTGCATGTCCCCCGAAATGAAGGCCTTTTCTCCCTCGGTAAAGTAGCGGACGTCCGTCTTCTGCACAAGTACGTACCTTTTGTCGTCGAGAGCGATGACTCCGCTCGTTTCGCCGGGCTTCAGATGGCCGAGCGCCTCCCGCACCGGCCTGTCGAGGGTCTGCACCGCAACTTCTCCAAGATACCCGAAGGCATCCCTGCTTTTTTCGTCGATTGACCTGGTCTTGGCCAGAGAGGCAAAAGGTTTCCCCCGCCTGATCTGCGATAGGATCTCCTCTGCATCCGACCTGCTGCCGGCAACAATAATCCTCAGAAACGCCTTCCCCTCGTTGCGCACCTTGGAAGAAGGCCTGATCCGGGCCGTGAGCCTCTTCAGTCCTTGCTGCAGCGGCTGTGATTCGGGCAGATGTTTCAATCCTTCTTTATAGAGCGCCGCCGCCTTCTCGTAATCGCCGCCTGCAGCGAAAAGCGCGCCCAGACGGGTATACGCTTCTTCATTGAGCGGCTCATAGGAGAGCGCTTCTGCATATGAGCGCTCCGCCGCTGTTTTGTCTTTCTTCGCCTCATAAATTTTGGCCAGCATGATGCGGCCCTTCACGGCATCGGGGTTCGCCTCGATATGTTTCAGGAGTTCCGTCTCGGCCGTGCCGAAGTCACCGGCCCTGAATGCATGGGCCCCTTTTCGGTAATAACTGAGGTCCACGATCTGGAGCAGGGCAAAAAGGCCTCCCTGCAATGCGATGACACCGCTCACCTCGCCATCCTTAAGCTCTCCTGCTGTCTTCCTGAGAGCAGGATCGAGACTTTCGATCGGGACTTCTCCGAGGTCACCGTAACGCTCCGCGCTCTTTTCGTCGACGGATCTTTCCTTGGCAAGTAGTGAGAAGGATTTTCCGGCCTTCAAAGCGGCGAGGATCTCCCCCGCGGCCTTTTCGTCCCGCACTATGATCAGTCTGGGGTGAATGAAATTCCCGGCGCCTGCCACAGGGGCGGCAAGAAGAAAAAAGACAGGCAAAAAGCAGGCGGCTTTCCTGAAAAATATGTCAAAGTGTCTGCAACGTCCGCTCATCTTCGCATATTATATCCGGTCCGGACATTATTTAATGATTTTCTTGAGGTAGATCTCTTTTGCGATTTCAGGATCAATCGCCACCGTCGTTTCATCGATTTGCACAACGCACGAAGGTATTTTTTGGATGAACCTAATTACGCTTCCGGCCGTGATTCCCAGCGAGTTCAGCTTGCTGATCCTTGACGGGTCGGAGGGAACAATAAAAGTGATCTTTCCTGTCGCCCCGACCTCGAATTCGGTCAGTCTCGTCACTACGGGCGTAACCTCAACCCTGAGCTTTCTGCAGCATTCCCCCCTCGGTATAGGTTTACCGTGGGGACAGGTGGGCGGGTGGCCCAAAAAAGTGCAGACGCTGTCAGTCAGTTCCTCGCTCAGGATATGTTCCATCTTACAGGCGTCGTCAACCACAACCTCCTCTTTCATCTCGAAGACGTCCATGAAAAGTCTTTCGGCCAGACGCTGCCTCCTGATAAGGCCCCTGGCCATCAGTCGCCCCTTTTCGGTGAGGGCTATTTTTCCACCATCGACAGCGGCAAGGCCGTCCTGCGTCAACGTTTCCTGCACCGATGCGGGGTCCGCGTCATCGGAGCTCAGACCAAACCGTTCGACATCGTTATGGTCCTCCTCGGTGAGCACCCAGAGGAGTTCGAGGGCTTCATCGATTCTTTCCTTATCAGTGATTGCACCCATTGGAAATTAATTATAATCCAACGAATAAGGAGAAAACAATCGCGGCTTCAAAAGGGCAGGGGGAGTGACATCACCTTTCTGAATGATTTTCTATGGATCGGGCTCGGGCCATGACGGCGTATGAGATCAAGATGCTCCTCTGTGCAGTAACCCTTGTGTTTCTTGAAGTTGTACAGGGGATAAAGGTCATGATAATGAATCATAATGGCGTCCCTCGTATACTTTGCAATGATGGAAGCAGCTGCGACAGAGGCGCTCTTCGATTCTGCCTTGAAGGGGGATATCTGCTTTATCTTTACGGAAGGGAGGCTGACGGCGTCGATGATGAGCATATCGGGTGTTACGCCAAGATCCTGCAGTGCCTTTCGCATCGCGGTCCTTGTGGCCTGCAGAATATTGACACGATCTATCTCTTCATGTCCCACGATACCCACGCCGACATGACTTGCCCGCGAGAGGACCTCCATGAACAGCTCGGCCCTCTCTTTTTCTGGTACCTTTTTTGAGTCGCGCAATCCCTCGACCCTGCAATCTTCGGGAAGCACAACGGCGGCGGCAACGACGGGGCCCGCCACGGGCCCCCTGCCTGCCTCATCCAGCCCGGCAACGACCCTGAACCCCTGGTCCCTCCAGGATTGATCATGCCGGTACAGGTCCATGAGAAGCCGCTATTCCGTGGTCATTTCCTTTTCTTTAATCTTGGCCGCCTTACCCTTTTTGGCCCGCAGGTAATACAGTTTGGCCCTTCTGACGTGGCCCCTCTTTACCACCTCTACGTGGTCAATTGAAGGGGAGCAGACGGGAAATATCTTTTCGACCCCGACACCGAAAGAAACCTTTCTTACCATGAATGTCTCGCGGGTGCCGCTTCCCTTTCTGCCGATCACTACGCCCTGAAAGGGCTGTATTCTCTCTTTGTCTCCCTCGACCACCTTGACGAATACCTTCACAGTATCACCGATGCCAAAACTGCCGAGATCCCTCTTGAAACCTTCTTCAAGTGCGTTGATCATATTCATTTACGACTCCTCCTTAAGATGCTCCAGAAAAATTATGTCTTCGGGTGAAAGACTCTGCTTCTTTATAAGTTCAGGCCTTCTTTCGGCCGTAATTCTGAGGGACTCCCTCTTGCGCCATATCTCTATCTCACGGTGATTTCCGGAAAGCAGAACTTCCGGCACCGCACATCCTCTGTAAAGCTCCGGTCTGGTGTAGTGCGGATAATCCAGTAGCCCGCACGTAAAAGAGTCTTCCTCGAAAGACCGGCTGTCACCGAGCACCCCCGGAAGCAGCCGAGCGACAGCGTCTATTATAACCAATGCAGGCAGTTCTCCGCCAGTCAAAACATAATCGCCTATCGAAATTTCATCGTCGCAGAGATTCTTATTCACCCTCTCATCGATTGCCTCGTACCGGCCGCAGAAGAAAACCATCTCTTTCTGTTCACGGCAAAGTTCAGATGCAACGTCCTGGTCGAATAATCTGCCCTTGGGGGAGAGAAGGATAATCCTCCTTTGTTCCTTTTCGGGCCACAGGGCATCGGCAATCCTGAAAAAAGGCTCGGGCTTCATTACCATTCCCGCCCCTCCGCCATAAGGATAGTCGTCAACAGTCCTGTGCTTGTCCGTGGTGTAATCGCGCAGGTTATGAACATCCACCGCAATAATACCTTTCTTCATCGCCCGGTGGATGATGCTTGCCCCGAGATAGGCCTTTACCATATCCGGAAATATCGTTACGATACTGAACTTCATTGGAATATATTATATTATTATCGCCCCCAAGAAATGGGGAATCTAAATGCAGGACTCCGTCATTGCCCGCACCGCCGGCTTTCAGGGCAGGCGGATTATCAGTCGAGAAGACCCGGCATGGTCTTAATAACAATCAACTGCCGCGACAGGTCTATTTCCTTAATGACGTCCCTGATAGCGGGGAGGAGATATTCCTTATCGTCCGACTTGACCACATAGACATCATTGCTTCCCGTTTCAAATATCTCATGCACACGACCGATGGTTTCGCCCTCGGTGGTGACAACGGAAACACCGATGAGCTGATCGCAGAAAAATTCATTTTTCTCTACCGCGACCGAATCCCTGTAAACGCATAGGGAAGAGCCCCTAAGTCTGGATGCGCTGGTCGCGTCCTTATAGCCGGCGATGGCTACTCTCAAATGTTTTCCCTGTTTTCTCAGCGAGGTAATTCTGGCAGTGCTTCGAATTCCGTCGGGGCTGAGGAGAGATACTTCATCGCCACTGCGGAGGGAGGATGCTTTTTGTGAAAGGGGCAGGGCCTTGACTTCTCCCCTTACCCCCCATTCCTTCACGATCTTTGCCAATGCAACAATATCGGATTGTATCGGCTTTACCCCGCGTTCACTATTCCAATATCTCCAGGACACAGCGTTTGCCGATTTTTGTTCCGGCTGCACTCAAAATCGTCCGCATAGCGCGTGCGGTCTTCCCCTGCTTGCCTATGACCTTCCCGAGATCGCTCGATGAGACTCTGAGTTCGTACACGGTAGTTTTTTCCCCATCGATCTCATTCACAACAACATCCTCAGGTTTATCCACGAGAGCCTTCGCCATCTTTTCGACCAACTCTTTCATCTCTCTACCTCCATGGGAAAGTTTGCCTGTCTACAGGCCAGCCTTTTGCATCAGCCTCCTGGCAGTATCGGTAGGTTGCGCTCCTTTTGCGATCCAGAGTCTTGCTTTTTCAACATCCATTTTGATCTCCGAGGGCTCCTTTAGGGGATCGTAGGTCCCGAGAATCTCTATGAAGGGACCGTCCCTTCTTGCCCTGGAATCAGCGACAATGAGTCTGTAAAAAGGTTTCTTGTGCGCGCCGAGTCTTGTCAATCTTATCTTAACCAAAAAAACACCTCCTTATAATTATCTCAAATTGTAATATATTACGCTACTGGTTGTAAAGCTCAGAGCCCGAAGAGTTTAGGCAGCCTTATGTTTTTCTTCCCCTTGAACATCTTGAGCATTTTTCTCAGTTCAACGTATTGCTTTATGACACGGTTTACGTCGGCTACCGTAGTGCCGCTTCCCATGGCGATCCTTTTTCTTCTGCTGCCGTTGAGGATATTGTGATTGGAGCGCTCCTCCTTCGTCATGGAGCCGATGATAGCCTCGATCTTGACGAACTCCTTTTCGTCCACCGAGACGTTCTTCATCTTGTTCATCCCGGGGATCATCCCAAGAAGGCTTTCAATAGGCCCCATCGACCGTATCTTCTTCAGCTGTTCCCTCAGGTCATCGAAGGTGAATGAGTCCCCGAGTATCCGCTTCTGGAGTAGTTCCGCCTCCTTCTGGTCGAAGGATTTCTGCGCCTGTTCGATGAGGCTCAGGACGTCGCCCATGCCCAGAATCCTCGAGGCGATTCTGTCGGGATAGAAGGGCTCAAGCATGTCAATTTTCTCGCCGGTGCCAATAAACTTGATCGGCTTTCCGGTTATGGCCCTGATTGACAGAGCTGCGCCGCCCCTTGCATCGCCGTCCATTTTGGTAAGTATGACGCCGTCGATCCCGATTTGTTCGTTGAAGTGCTTTGCGATATTCACGGCGTCCTGTCCTGTCATTGAGTCGGCTACGAAAAGCACTTCACGCGGCGAAACGCTATTCCTGATTTCCTTCAGTTCATTCATTAGCGCCTCGTCGATATGCAGTCTTCCGGCAGTGTCGATGATTACGATATCGTTTGCGTCCTTCTTGGCCTTGGCGACCGAATCGCGTGCAAGAATAACGGGGTCGCGCGCCTCCTTCGAAAAAAAGACGCTCACTTCTAACTGCTTTCCAAGCGTAACAAGCTGGTCTATTGCCGCAGGTCTCTGAAGGTCGGCTGCGACAAGCATCGGCCTTCTCCCCTCTTTTTTGAAAAAACGTGCCAGTTTTGCGGCGGAGGTTGTCTTGCCGGATCCCTGCAGACCCACCATCATGATAACCGTGGGCGGGTTCGGCGAAAGCAAGATTCTGCTGTTTGATGTACCGAGGAGTTCGCAGAGTTCGGTATTGACAATCTTGATCACCTGCTGGCCCGGGCTGAGGCTGTCAAGCACCTCTTTGCCCACGGCCTTTTCCTTTATCCTCTGGACAAGGTCCTTGACGACTTTGAAGTTCACGTCCGCCTCGAGGAGGGCGAGCCGCACCTCTTTCATGGCGACTTCAACGTCTTCCTCCTTTAAAAGACCTTTGCCCTTTAATTTCTTGAAGACCGCGTCTAATTTTTCACTTATTGTCTCGAACATTTCAAATCAGCTTATCGATCTCTGCGGACAGGATGTTTCGAAAATTTTCCCTGTAGCCCATGTAAAGATCACGGATCATTCCTTTCCTGTCGACGACAAGTATCGTCGGAATGCTTCTGATATCATAGATATCTTCCACGGCATCGTT